>NZ_SCFG01000001.1:0-521550 GCF_022496645.1 Pseudomonas sp. TMW22089 | reverse complement strand
TTGTTGACTATCAGTCTGACTCCACAAGCACCCACACGAATTGCTTGATTCAGTTGTTAAAGAGCGGTTGGTTAAGCTTTCGCTCAACCGAGGCGCGCATTCTACAGCAGCCTCTGTTGCTGTCAAGCGGTTATTTTCAGATGTTTTCAAAGTTTCCTTTGTAACATCAACCACTTGCGCTTTCGATCTCTCGTTAGCGGGAGGCGAATTCTACAGCGTTACACGCTGCTGTCAACACCTCATTTCCTGCTTCGATGACTTGAAGCTGACACTGCCGAAGAACCATCCAACTCATTGAAACTCAAGGAGTTTTCCGTTTCGACTGCGCCGGAAGTGGGCGAATTATAGGCCGTTGGAATTCTGGGTCAAGGACTAATTTCACATTAGTGTCATATTGCCTTTAATGCCCCCAAAAGCAGAGGCCAGCCTGGCGGCTGGCCTCTCTTCATCTATATAGCGCTTTCGCGAGTCTTACAGACTCGGAAATGCAAACTGCGATGCCTCATGGCTAGCGCGTTGCGGCCAGCGCTGGGTGATTGCCTTGCGGCGCGTGTAAAAGCGCACACCATCCGGCCCGTACGCATGCAGGTCGCCAAACAGCGAACGTTTCCATCCGCCAAAGCTGTGGTAAGCCACCGGCACCGGCAGCGGAACGTTAACGCCCACCATCCCCACTTCAATCTCGTCGCAAAACAGACGCGCCGCTTCACCATCACGGGTGAAGATACACGTACCGTTGCCATATTCATGATCGTTGATCAGCTGCATTGCCGCTTCCAGGCTATTAACCCGCACGATGCAAAGTACCGGACCAAAAATCTCTTCTTTATAGATGCGCATCTCGGGTGTCACGCGGTCAAACAGGCAACCACCCAGGAAGAAGCCATCTTCGTGATCCTTGACGCTTAACCCGCGCCCATCAACCACCAGCTCAGCACCTGCCGTCACACCGTCCTGGACATAGCCGCTGACCTTGTCACGGGCCTGACCGGAAACCAGTGGGCCCATATCCAGACCGCACGAAGTACCTGCGCCAATTTTCAACGCCTTGATTTGCGGAACCAACTTGGCCACCAGTGCATCGGCCACTTGATCGCCTACACACACTGCAACCGAAATCGCCATGCAACGCTCGCCGCACGAACCATAGGCAGCGCCCATCAAAGCATTGACCGCGTTATCCAGATCGGCATCCGGCATCAATACCGCATGGTTCTTGGCACCGCCCAAAGCCTGAACGCGCTTGCCGCGCTTAGTGCCCTCGGCATAGATGTATTCGGCAATCGGCGTCGACCCGACAAAACTCAAGGCCTTCACTTCTGGAGCCTCGATCAATGCATCCACAGCGGTCTTGTCACCATGGACCACGTTCATTACGCCTTTAGGCAAACCGGCTTCCTGCAACAACTGGGCAATCAACAGCGTCGAGCTCGGGTCACGTTCCGACGGCTTCAGAATGAAACAGTTACCGCACACAATGGCCAGCGGATACATCCACAGCGGCACCATGGCCGGGAAGTTGAAAGGCGTAATCCCCGCCACCACACCCAATGGCTGGAAGTCCGACCAGGCATCAATGTTCGGTCCTACGTTACGGCTGTATTCGCCCTTCAGGATTTCAGGAGCAGAACAGGCGTACTCGACGTTCTCGATTCCACGCTTCAACTCACCGGCTGCGTCTTCCAGCGTCTTGCCATGCTCTTCACTGATCAACTGCGAGATGCGTGCTTCGTTCTGTTCCAGAAGTTGCTTGAAACGGAACATCACTTGAGCGCGTTTGGCCGCAGGCGTATTACGCCACAGCGGGAATGCTGCTTTGGCGGCATCGATAGCTTGTTGAATAGTCTCGCGACTGGCCAGTGGCACCTGATGAATCACTTTACCGGTCGACGGGTTGTACACATCGGCAGTGCGGCCAGAATCACTTACCATCTCGCCATTGATCAAATGTTGAATCGTGCTCATTGGAGCTCCAAAAAGTTGTCCACAGGCGCGAACAGTGCGCGCCTGTCAAAATTCAAAAAAGTCCCTTCTATATAGATAGAAGAAATCAGTCGATCTGATTCAGCGCTTCGCCGACCGCATCGAACAGGCGATCCAGTTCCTGCGGCTTGCTATTGAAAGTCGGCCCGAATTGCAGAGTGTCACCGCCGTAACGCACGTAGAAGCCGGCCTTCCACAACTTCATCGCGGCATCGAACGGGCGCACAATCGCATCGCCATCGCGCGGAGCAATCTGAATCGCACCGGCCAGGCCGTAGTTGCGAATATCGATGACATTCTTCACGCCCTTCAGACCATGCAACGCATTCTCGAAATGCGGTGCAACTTGCGCCACGCTCTGCACCAGGTTTTCTTTTTGCAAAAGATCCAGGGCCGCCAGACCCGCAGCACACGCCACCGGATGAGCCGAATAGGTATACCCGTGCGGGAATTCAACCGCGTACTCAGGCGTCGGTTGATTCATGAAGGTGTGATAAATCTCGCTGGTAGCAATCACTGCGCCCATAGGGATCGCACCGTTAGTGACCTGCTTGGCAATACACATCAAGTCTGGCGTCACACCGAAGCTGTCGGCACCGAACATCGAGCCTGTGCGACCAAACCCGGTAATCACCTCATCAAAGACCAGCAGGATGTTGTGCTGATCACAGATTTCACGCAGACGTTTCAGATAACCCTGTGGCGGCACCAGCACACCGGCAGAGCCTGCCATCGGTTCCACAAACACGGCAGCGATGTTCGAAGCGTCATGCAGCTCGATCAACTTGAGCAGTTCATCGGCCAATGCAATCCCGCCCAACTCGGGCATACCGCGAGAGAACGCGTTGCTGGCCAGCAGTG
The DNA here is from genome assembly GCF_022496645.1 of Pseudomonas sp. TMW22089. Lineage (NCBI taxonomy): Bacteria > Pseudomonadati > Pseudomonadota > Gammaproteobacteria > Pseudomonadales > Pseudomonadaceae > Pseudomonas > Pseudomonas sp. TMW22089. The sequence goes on along the minus strand of NZ_SCFG01000001.1, from coordinate 518,706 downwards.
TGTGCGGCAGATGATCAACATCCATCATCGCCTGACCAAACATCTTACGGTTGCCGTTCACACCGCCCAGACTGGTACCCGCGATGTTCACCCCGTGATAACCACGAGCACGACCAATCATCTTGGTTTTGCTCGACTGGCCTTTCAAGCGCCAGTAAGCGCGGACCATTTTCACTGCGGTATCCGCGCACTCCGAACCCGAGTCAGTGAAGAACACATGATTCAGGTTGCCCGGCGTCAGCTCAGTGATCTTCTCGGCCAGCTGGAACGACAGTGGATGCCCGTACTGGAACGCCGGCGAGTAATCGAGGGTGCCCAACTGCTTTGAAACAGCTTCCTGAATTTCTTTGCGGGTATGCCCTGCGCCACAGGTCCATAGACCTGACAGTGAATCGTAAATTTGCCGACCCTTATCGTCCGTCAAATAGCTCCCTTTGGCCCCCACGATAAAACGCGGGTCACGATGGAAGTTACGGTTAGCGGTGTAAGGCATCCAGTGGGCATCCAGCTTGAGCTGGCTAGTCACTGTTATTTCGGCGTTTTCAGGCATGTTCATGGGCAAAACCTCGCAGAGCAGAAAGCGGCGTGGGATTGAAAGCGTTGTTGCAGCTAAATTGCCATGGCTATAAAGTCGGTGAAATCCAACTCTTCTAACCTTTAGTCAGGCCTCCACTAAACTATGAGCAGCCGTCGTCCCGATGCACTGGCCCAAGTCAGCGATTTTGATATTCGATTGCTGCGTATTTTCCGCAGCGTGGTGGAATGCGGCGGGTTCTCGGCGGCAGAAACGGTGCTCGGCATTGGCCGCTCGGCCATCAGTCAGCAGATGAGTGACCTGGAACAACGACTGGGTTTACGCCTGTGTCAGCGTGGGCGGGCGGGATTTTCTCTGACAGAAGAAGGCCGCGAGGTTTATCAGTCATCACTCCAGTTGCTGGGGGCACTCGAAAGTTTTCGTACCGAGGTCAACGGCCTGCATCACCACCTGCGCGGTGAACTGACGATTGGGCTAACCGACAACCTGGTCACCCTGCCCCACATGCGTATCACCCATGCCCTGTCCCAACTCAAAGAGCGCGGGCCCGATGTACAAATTCACATTCGAATGATCGCCCCCAATGAAGTAGAGCAAGGGGTTCTCGACGGCCGCTTGCATGTAGGCGTCGTACCCCAGGCCAGTGCGCTGTCGGGTCTTGAGTACCAACCGTTGTACAGCGAGCGCTCACTGCTCTATTGCGCTGTGGGCCACCCGCTGTTTTATGTCGATGATCGGCAACTGGCCGACCAGCGTCTCAACGAACAGGATGCCATTGCCCCGACTTTCCGCCTGCCTTCCGAGATCCAGGCGCACTACCAGGCACTTAATTGCACCGCCAGCGCGTCAGATCGCGAAGGCATGGCTTTTCTGATTCTGACCGGGCGCTACATCGGCTACCTGCCCGATCATTACGCCAGCCTGTGGGTGCAACAAGGCCGCCTGCGGGCCTTGAAAGCCAAAACCCGCTTTTATGACTTGAGTCTGGCCTCGGTCACACGTAAAGGTCGACGTCCGCATCTGGTGCTGGAAAGTTTCCTTGAGAGCCTGGAAGCGACGCGCTAACGTGAAACTGCAGCGAAAGCTCCCACAAAGATTGCTCTGGAAAACCTATGACCTTTGAAATCCCCGCCCACGATGGCAAGCCGGCTGGCCGTATTCGTCAAAAGAACGAAGAGGTCATTCTCAAGGCCGCAGAGGATGAATTTGCCCGTCATGGGTTCAAAGGCACCAGCATGAACACCATCGCGCTCAAGGCCGGCCTGCCAAAAGCCAACCTGCACTACTACTTCACCAACAAGCTGGGGCTCTATATTGCGGTATTGAGCAATATCATCGAATTGTGGGACCGCACCTTCAATACCCTGACCGCCGAAGACGATCCGGCCCAGGCACTCAGCCGTTACATCCGCGCCAAGATGGAGTTCTCACGCCAACAGCCACAGGCCTCCCGCGTATTTGCAATGGAAATCATCAGCGGTGGCGCCTGTCTGACCGAATACTTCACCCAGGACTACCGCATTTGGTTCCAGGGCCGGGCGGCCGTGTTTCAAGCCTGGATAGATGCCGGAAAAATGGACCCGGTCGACCCGGTACACCTGATTTTCCTGTTATGGGGCAGCACCCAGCATTACGCCGACTTCGCGACCCAAATCTGCCGCGTATCGGGGCGCTCGCGTTTGACCAGGCAAGACATGCAAGACGCCAGCGACAACCTGATCCGTATCATCCTCAAAGGCTGCGGCCTGACGCCTACCGTCTAAGTCTGGAACCGACATGCCTTCGACCCTCCTGGGTCTTTGCGAATATCGCGAAGAAATCCGAAAAAGCCGCTTTATCACCCTCGCCGCGCCGATCACCAATGCTCAACAGGCACAGGACTTTATCGAGCAACATAGCGACCTGAATGCCTCGCACAATTGCTGGGCCTGGAAACACGGTGATCAATATCGCAGCAGTGACGACGGCGAACCCGGCGGCACCGCTGGCCGGCCGATACTGTCAGCTATCGAGGCCCAGGACTGCGATCAGGTCGTGGTACTGGTCATTCGCTGGTATGGCGGCATCCAGCTGGGAACCGGCGGGCTGGCACGGGCTTACGGCGGCGGCGCCAACAAATGCCTGCAGGGCGCAGAAAAGCTGAGGTTGATTAGCCGTGTTGCGCTGGACTGCTCGTGCAACTTCAGCGAACTGGCACTGATTAAACTGCGGGTGGCCGAATCAGGAGGTTTGCTGATCAATGAAACCTTCACCGCCAATGGCGTTGACCTGCAACTGGCACTGGCCGAAGAACAGATCGCCCCTCTACAGCAACAACTGGCCAGTATCAGTCGCGGCAGGATTTTGCTGCACCGGCGCGAGCTCGGCACAGAGGAGTAAATACGCCATATCCTTCCCCCGGACTTGCCCACAGTCACTGTGCACCCAACTGTGGATAACCTGAGTACACAAGGCTGCAGCCCTTGTGTCACGGGCATTGCACAGGTTTGTACGTTTTTTGACCTGCTTTCTTCAAAACAAAGAAAATCTATTTAAAAACAGTCATTTAGACAAGGTTATCGCGGTTAGAACAAAGCAGCCCGGTGCTTATACCCCTCAACCGAAGTTGCACACAGTTACTGTGGAACAACCTGTGGATAACCCGTGCAAATACCCCGCGAATTCAATCTGCGTAACGCCTGCTTATCTTTGTACGTTTTTTAACCAAATCGATATTTAAACAACCATAGCCTGACGCGCCCTGAAACTCTCTCCTACCTGAACAAAGGAACAGGCCCACACCTCAAAGCTGGGCACTCGCACAGCGATGGAGTAAAAACCTTTACGGTGAATTCCCTTTAGCTCTAGAAGGACGCTACTCATGACAGCAAAACATGCACTGATTATCGGAGCTTCACGTGGATTGGGACTGGGCCTGGTCAAAGAGTTACTCAAGGACGGCTGGCAAGTCACCGCGACTGTCCGCGATCCCAATAAAGCCGACGCCTTGAAATCACTGGGCCAAGTGAGCATTGAGCAACTGGACATCGACAACCACCAGGCCATCAAGGCATTGAGCAACAGGTTGAACAACCAGGTCTTCGACCTGCTGTTCATCAATGCCGGCATCAAAGGCCCGGATGATCAATGGTCGGGCAACGCAACCCTGGCTGAGGTTGGCCAATTGTTTTATACCAACAGCGTGGCGCCAATTAATCTGGCGAAAGCGTTTGTCAGTAAAGTCCGAAAAGACAGCGGCGTGCTGGCCTTCATGAGTTCGGTGCTGGGCAGCATCACTGTGCCGGACGCGCCTGAAATGGCGCTCTATAAAGCCAGCAAGGCTGCACTCAACTCCATGACCACGACCTTTGTGCATCAGGAACTGGGGGAAAACAATCCCACCGTGCTCTCCATGCATCCGGGCTGGGTAAAAACCGACATGGGCGGCGAAGGTGCCGAGATCGATGTCGAAACCAGCACCCGGGGCCTCGTTGAACAAGTCAAAGCCTACGCAGGTAAAGGCGGCCATCACTTTATCGACTACAAAGGCCAGACAATTCCCTGGTAAGCAACCGCTGAGCCCGCTCCCGACGGACCGGGCTCAGCTGTGGTTAAAGCCCCAGCAACGACAGCATGATAAAAGTCGCAAACAGCACGAAATGGGTCATGCCCTCGATGGCATTGGTTTCACCGTCATTGAGGTTGATGGCACAGACCACCAGGGTAATCAGCACCATCACTGTCTGCACCGGGGTCATGGCCATCTGAAACGGCTGCCCGGTATACAGTGCCATTGCCTCCATCACCGGCACCGTCAGAATCACAGTGGACAATGAAGCGCCCAACGCCACGTTAACCACCGACTGCATGCGATTGGCCAATGCGGCACGCAGGGCCGTGAGGATTTCCGGCGCGGCCGAAATTGCGGCCACCACAATGGCCGTGATCACCGGCGGTGCGCCCGTGCCCTCAAGACCAAGGTCCAGGGTTTTGGACATCACCTCTGCCAGCGCACCAATCACGATAACCCCCAGTGCCAGCACGGTTACCGACAGTTTGAGGTTCGCCGGCTCTTCTTTGTGCTCACCCTTGCGGCGTTTCTTGTCCGGGTAGCTGTAACTGAAGAAGTAACTGTGCGGCCCGACCTGCATCCGCAAAAACAGGGTGTAGAGCAATACCATCGCGCCGATGGTGAAGGCCGAGTAAATTTTCCAGTCAGCCTCGGGGATAAACTCCGGCACCACCATGGACACCCCCATGGCAGTAAGAATCATCACCGTGTAGGTGCGGGCCGAATCATCGTTGTAGGACTGCTCGCCATGTTTGATCCCGCCCATCAGTGCCGCCAGGCCGAGAATGCCATTGATGTCGAGCATGACCGCAGAGTAAATCGTGTCCCGTACCAGGGTCGGTGATGCTTCGTTGCTCATCATGATGGCCAGGATCACCACCTCGACCAAAACGGCGGACAAGGTAAGGATCATCGTGCCATAGGGATCGCCGACTTTTTCTGCCAGTACCTCGGCGTGATGGGCCACGCGCATCGAGGCACACACAATCGCAGCCACAAGCACAACCCCTGCTGCCAGGGCGGTAATCTGGCCGTTGCTCAGTAGCCAATGCTCCAGCGGGTAAGCCAGCGCCACCATCACGATCGCCAGCAGCAGCAGTTTTTCGTCTTTCAATAGAGTCAGCATTGCGGGCCTTTTGCCAGTAAACAAACACAGGTTGATGGGTTACAGACTTCCACAACTTGCTAACGTTTCGTTACATGTTAGTTCACAGGCCCGCCCGTCCAGGTCTCTGTCACACCTGGCAACCGTACGCTGCGACAAATAGCTTGGTCGGGTTTTACCAAATGTGTAGCAGCACGCCTGTAGAATGCTGGGATCTGCACCTGATTTAATGAGAATTTTTTATGTACGACTGGCTCAACGCCCTGCCAAAAGCTGAACTGCACATGCATCTTGAGGGATCCCTGGAACCCGAACTGCTGTTCGCTCTGGCTGAGCGCAACAAGATTGCCCTGCCCTGGAACGACGTTGAAACCTTGCGCAAAGCGTATGCCTTCAACAACCTGCAAGAGTTCCTCGACCTGTATTACAAGGGTGCAGACGTATTGCGTACGTCCCAGGATTTCTACGACCTGACCTGGGCCTACCTGCTGCGTTGCAAGGCGCAGAATGTGATTCACACTGAACCCTTCTTCGACCCGCAAACCCACACTGACCGCGGGATTCCCTTCGAAGTGGTGCTTAACGGCATCGCCAGCGCACTCAAGGACGGCGAGCAGCAACTGGGTATCACCAGCGGTCTGATCCTGAGTTTTCTGCGTCACTTGAGTGAAGAAGAAGCGGAAAAAACCCTCGATCAGGCACTGCCATTTCGCGAAGCATTTGTCGCCGTTGGCCTCGACAGCTCAGAAATGGGCCACCCGCCGAGCAAGTTCCAGCGCGTCTTCGATCGCGCCCGTCACGAAGGCTTTCTCACCGTCGCCCACGCCGGCGAAGAGGGCCCGCCGGAGTACATCTGGGAGGCGCTCGATCTGCTCAAAATCCAGCGCATCGACCACGGTGTACGGGCGATTGAAGACGAGCGTCTGATGCAACGCATTATCGACGAGCAAATCCCGCTGACCGTGTGCCCGCTCTCGAATACCAAACTCTGCGTGTTTGATCACATGTCGCAGCACAACATTCTCGACATGCTCGAGCGCGGCGTGAAGGTGACCGTCAATTCGGATGACCCGGCCTATTTCGGTGGTTACATGACCGAAAACTTCCACGCCCTGTACACCGACCTGGGCATGACCCAGGATCAGGCCAAGCGTCTGGCGCAAAACAGCCTGGATGCACGCTTGATCAAGCCGTAAACCTGTTGTGGGAGCTGGCTGCCGGCTCCCACAGTCAGCCTTGACGGCCTCGGTCGCGGGCCAACCCCGCGCACCGCTCAACCAGCATGTCGTGTAATAACCTCACCGGCTTGCTCAGTTGCGCACGATGGCCGCACAGCAGGTTCAACGGCGCCCGCTCACAGGTCAGCTCGGGCAACAGCACCTTGAGCCGGCCCGAAGTCACATCCCCCGCTACATCCAGCCAGGATTTGTAGGCAATCCCGGCCCCGGCCAACGCCCACAAACGCACCACATCGGCATCGTCACTGAACCGGTCGCCACTGACCGTCAGCCCAAGCTCACGCTTGCCATCATTGAATTGCCAATAGTCGTGGACTCGCGTGCCGAGCATGTACAGCAGGCAATTGTGTTGCAACAGCTGTTCGAGCTGACGCGGCTCGCCCTTGCGCACCAGGTAGTCAGGGGACGCACACAGCACCCGGCGATTGTCTGCCGCCACCGGCAAGGCCACCAGGCTGGAGTCTTCAGGCTCACCGTAGCGCAAGGCGATATCTACCGGCTGACGGAACAGGTCGGCAATTCGGTCCCCCAGCAACAAACGCACCGTGAGCTTCGGGTGCTCACGCTGAAACTGATCCAGCCAGGGCAGCAGTAAATTACGCCCGAAGTCCGAGGGGGCCGACAGCTGCAGCACCCCACTGACCTGATCTTGCCCACGAGCCAGCAAGCGCCGTCCTTCATCCAGACTGCTTAATGCCGTACGCGCATATTCGAGAAAACCTTCACCTTCTGCAGTCAACCGCAAACTCCGGGTGGAGCGGGCCAGCAGCCGGGTATTCAGCTGCGCCTCGATGCGCTTGAGCGCCGCACTGGCCACCGCCGGCGACATGTCCATTACCCGTGCTGCCGCCGACAAACTGCCCAGGTCTGCGGCGCGAACAAACAGTTGCAGGTCATCGAAACGCAGCATTGAAAACACACCCGGGAATTATCAATAAAATATTGAAAGAGACTGCTGTTTTAGCCGGTTTTATCATTCCACGAAATAGCTAATCATGGTTCTACTTTCTTAATCTCCTTCAGGACTTGTCCCATGAAAGCTATCGCCTATTACCAGTCGCTACCGATTCAAGACCCCCAAGCCCTGCAAGACATCGAACTGCCAGAGCCGATTGCCGGCCCCCGCGACCTGCTGGTTGAAGTAAAAGCCATTTCCGTGAACCCGGTGGACACCAAAGTCCGGCAGAACGTACAACCGCAAGACGGCGAAGCCAAAGTGCTGGGATGGGACGTCGCCGGTGTGGTCAAGGCGGTTGGCAGTGAGGCGAGCCTGTTCAAGGTTGGCGACAAGGTGTTCTATGCAGGCTCCATTGCCCGCGCCGGCGCCAACAGCGAACGTCATGTGGTGGATGAGCGGATCGTCGGTCACATGCCCAAGAGCCTCGGTTTCGCCGAAGCCGCGGCGCTGCCACTGACCGCAATCACCGCCTGGGAACTGTTGTTTGAACGGCTTGGCATTAATGAGGGCAAGGTCGACCAGCAACAGAGCCTGTTGATTGTCGGCGCGGCCGGAGGCGTCGGCTCGATCCTGACTCAACTGGCCAGCCAGCTCACGGCACTCAAGGTAATTGGCAGCGCATCGCGCCCCGAGACCCAAGCCTGGGTACGGGAGTTGGGCGCGGACCTCATTGTCGATCATCGTCAGCCCCTGAGCGAAGCGCTCAAACACCAGGGCATCAACAGCGTTACCCACGTCGCCAGCCTGACCCAGACCGATCAGCACCTGGATCAACTGGTCGAAGCACTGGCTCCCCAGGGCAAACTGGCCCTGATCGACGACCCCAAGGCCCTCGACATTACCAAGCTCAAGCGCAAGAGCCTGTCGCTGCACTGGGAGTTCATGTACACCCGTTCGCTGTTCGAAACGCCGGACATGATCGAGCAACATCATCTGCTCAACCGGGTGGCCGAACTGATCGATGCCGGCACTTTGCGCACCACCGTCGGCGAGCACTTCGGCACCATCAACGCGGCCAACCTGCGCCGCGCCCATACGTTGCTGGAAAGCGGCAAGTCCAAAGGCAAGATTGTGCTCGAAGGGTTCTGATCTGGCATGACGCGAGGCTGAAAGCGCCAGTTTCAACCGTCAGTCAGAGACTTGATCCCTGACATATTTCACCGGGGATTCAGTAATACACTGGCCTCCTTTGCGAACCAAGGGAGGCCAGTAATGAAAATCCTGATAAAAGCGTTAGCAAGATCCCGTGACTGCCAATGGCAGGTTCAACTCGACCAGCAAGCCGTCAATTTTCGCAGCGAGGCCGAGGCTCGCGCCTTTGTCGACAAGCTGCAGTCCCGCCTGCAAGCCCCGCATGTACTGCCCGCACCTTTGGCGGGCTGATTCAGACCGGCTCTTGAGCGGCGATCCGGGCGCTATAGACACGCCGGGTCGCCATCCCGATAGCCACCGCCAGTACCCCGCACAAGGTGATCACCATCGCCATTGGCAGCGCCGTGCCGTCGTGCAACACGCCGACCAATGAAGCTGCGGCTGCGGCCACACTGAACTGCAAACAGCCGAGCATGGCCGAAGCACTGCCGGCCCGCGCGCCTTGCCCGCTCATGGCGCAGGCAGAAGCGTTGGGGATGATGCAGCCCAGGCTGGCAATACAGATAAACAACGGGATCAGCAACGGCCACAGCTGTTCTGTGTGCAAGGCACTAATGCCCAGCAACACCAGACCGGCCGCCAGATAAACCCACACCGTACGCGCCAGCAAAAAGGCCGGCCCGCGTCTGGCCAGCAACCGGGCATTGACCTGCGCCACCAAAATAAAGCCCGCGGCATTGCTGCCAAACAGCCAGCCGTAATGCTCTGCCGGTACGCCGTAGAGTTTGATAAATACGAAAGGTGAACCCGCAATGTAGGCAAACATCCCGGCCATCGCGATCCCGCCGGTGAGTGCATGCCCCAGGAATTCACGGTCCTTGAGCAGGCGGCCATATTGACGCAAGGCCCCCGACAAAGGCTGGCGCGGCACATTGGCGGGCAGGCTTTCCGGCAGACCCAGCGCCACGGCCACGGCCGCCAGAGCACTGAACACCGTCAACACGATAAAGATCGACTGCCAGCCATGCAGATTGACCAGCAGACCACCGAGCATCGGCGCCAGAATCGGTGCCAGCCCCATGACCAGCATCAGTTGCGAAAACACCTTGGCCGAACCTACCGCGTCGCATTTATCACTGACAATCGCCCGCGATAGCACCATGCCCGCGCAACCGCCCAGCGCCTGAACGAATCGGGCACCAATCAACCATTCCAGGGTGGGGGCAAATGCACAGGCCAGGGAGGCCGCAGTGAACAGGCCGACACCCACCAGCAGCGGAATGCGTCGACCAAAACGGTCTGCGATCGGCCCATAGGCCAGCTGGCCGATGGACAAGCCCAGGAAGTAAACCGCCAGCGTTAGCTGGATATGTTGTTCATCTGTTGCAAAAGCCTGTGCCATCGCCGGGAAGCCCGGCAGATAGAAGTCGATTGCCAAAGGACCGAAGGCGCTCAGGGCGCCTAAAATCAGGATTGTTCTAAAGTTCATCAGGTATCCAAATCGAGCTGCGGTTGGCGCAGCCCGATAGTCTAGCTGTGGTTACAGAACTTGAACATAACGATAGCCAGCTAGCTAATAAAGCAGACTGACCCAAGCGCTGCAGGCGCCACTGCGCGCCAGCAGAGGGCCTGCATTAATGGGCGGTACGCGCCTCGAATCCGGCATTGGTAATGGCGTCGATGATTTCCAGTGACGGCAGCACGCTCTCGACTTTTACGGTCTTGGTCTCCAGATCGACCTCAACTTTCGAATTCGGATCGATCCGCTGAATGGCGTTGGTTACCCCACGCACACAGCCACCACAGGTCATTCCGTCTACTTTGAATGTTTGCAAGATAATTGCTCCTTGGTTTGAGAGGCCTGCAGCTTTCACCTTCCCACCATGGCAAGGTCAAGCCCCGTGTTGCTATCGCGCGCTGGCAATCTGTCCCCCGCTCGGCCAAGCTGCAGCCATGGGATTTAACACAGGATACTTAGCCATGCGCTGGTCCGCTTTGAGCCTAGTCAGCCTTTTGGGTCTTGTCAGTGTGCCGCTATGGGCACATGCCGATCAGGACTACGGGGTTTTGATCATCTCCCGTGAGCGCCTTGAAGTACCGACCAGCTGCGAAGTCGGGGTGTATATAGATGACCAGTTGGCAGGGCGTTTGTTTCAGGAACAAACCCTGGCGTTCAATCTGCCGCCAGCCACTGTGGGTATCCGCCTCAAGCTTTTACCGGGCCAGGCGCCGGGCTGCTTGCCGGGCATGCTGGTACCGCCGGCCCAGCAATTCTCTTTAAAAGCCGGGGATGTGCGCAAATACCGCATAGCCCTGGGCAAGGACGGCATGTACCTCAAGCCCGCCAGGCTGGAATACTGATTGCGGTGCACACCCGGGAATCTTGAGTAATGAGGCGAGCGTCATGAATATCGGCCAGGCCGCAAGGCACAGTGGCTTGAGTGCCAAGATGATTCGTTATTACGAGTCCATCGGGCTGCTCAAACCCGCGAACCGCAGCGATAGCGGATACCGTCTTTACAGCGACGATGACCTGCACACACTGGCGTTTATCAAACGCTCCCGTGATCTGGGCTTTTCACTGGATGAGGTCGGCAAACTGCTGGCCCTCTGGCAAGACCGCCAGCGCGCCAGCGGCGATGTTAAAGCCCTGGCCCGTCAGCACATTGATGAGTTGAATCAAAAAATCCGCGAGCTGACCAGCCTGCGCGACACCTTGCATGAGCTGGTCGAAAGCTGCCAGGGTGACCACCGCCCAGACTGCCCGATCCTCAAGGATCTGGAGTCGGGCGCCTGTTGTACTCACTGAAAACACGCCGCTGTTGCTCCCGTCGCCTGTAATCCGGGCACCGAGATAGTACGGCTCAAAAAACCGTCATCAGCACTTTGCCGATCATCATGACGCTGACCAGCGCGCAGAGCACTGCAAACCCTTGCTGCATCAGGCGCTCGGAGACCTTCGGCGCAATCATCCGTCCGGCGATCATCCCGCCAAGGGTCGCACCGATAAACAGCGCCGCATCCCCCGAAAGACTGAAGCCCTGATACAACAGATGCCCCACAGTGCCCAGCGACACCAGCGCCACGACCATCAGCGACGTAGCAACAATGCCGTGCATAGGTACATCACTGAATTTCCGGAAGGCCGGGACAATCAAAAAACCGCCGCCCACCCCCAGCAATCCGGTGAGCCAGCCCGACACCGCACCAATGGCGGCCAGGGTGGTGGAGCACTTTACATCCCACTCCAGTCGCCCGGTGGAAGGGTTCACCCGACAGTTCTTGTGAGGCGCAGCCTCAGCCACGTGGGCGCAATCCGTTCTGGCCTGCATGAACATGCGCCCACTGACGAATACCATTACACAACCAAACATCGCCATCAGCGCGGTGCCCGGCAACAGCTTGGCCAGGTGCAGCCCGAACGGGGACGCCAGCCAGCCGGCACTTGCCATCAGCCCGGCCGCCTTGTAACGCACCAGCCCCTTGCGCAGACCGTCCAGCGCGCCCACTGCCGCCGCAATACCCACGGCCAGCAGCGCCACCGGAGTCGCCTCGAGCAGAGACCAGCCCAGGCCCAGCGTCAGCGCCGGGATGGCCAGAATCCCCCCACCTGCTCCTGTCAGCCCGAGCAACAAGCCCACCAGCACACCCAACACGATGATCAACATAATCTGGCTCAGTCCGCCTTGCAGTCAGTGAACCACTCGCGTCCCTTGAGCATGCCATTCCAGTAGAACCAGGGGAGCAAGGTTGCCTTCAGCAACCAGGCCGACTTGCGGGCCACGGTCGGGTCCAGCGGGAACGTCGGCAGCAGTTTGCCGCCATAACCGAACTCGGCCAGAATCACTTTGCCTTTTTCCACCGTCAGCGGGCAGGAACCGTAGCCATCGTAGCGCTTGGACAAGACGGCCCCATTGCGCAAGGCGATCAGATTGTCAGCCACTACCACCACCTGTTTGCGGGCTGCTGCGGCAGTCTTGGCATTGGATGTGCCGCACACATCGCCCAGGGCGAATATGTCTGGATAACGCGGATGCTGCAGGGTCGCCGGGTCGGTCTCAAACCAGCCGGCTTTATCCGCCAGCTCACTGCGCCGGATAACATCGGGGGCCTGTTGCGGCGGCACCACATGCAGCATGTCGAACTTCTTCTCGACCCGTGTCACGTTGCCGTCTGCGCCCGTCACATCAAACCAGGCGGTCCTGTTCGGGCCATCGACCTTGACCAGATTGGACTGAAAGGCCAATTGGGCGTTGTAGGCTTCAACGTATTTCATCAGCGCCGGGACAAACGCCGGGACGCCGAACAGCGCTGCTCCCGCCAGATTGAATTGCACCTCGATCGAATCCAGCACCCCCTGTTTACGCCAATGATCACAGGACAGGTACATGGCTTTTTGCGGAGCACCGGCACACTTGATCGGCATGCCCGGCTGGGTAAACAGCGCTTTGCCGCCACGCAGGGTGCGCACCAGTTCCCAGGTGTAAGGCGCCAGATCGTGGCGATAATTGGAGGTGACCGCGTTTTTGCCCAAAGTCTCTTCCAGGCCCTCGATGTTCTCCCAGGCCAACTGCAACCCGGGGCACACGATCAATTGCTGATAGCCAAGCTCGGAGCCATCACTGAGCAACACCACCTTGCGTTGCGGGGCAAAAGCGCTCAGTGACGCTTTAATCCATACAACCTGTTTGGGCATCACTGTCGCGGTGGGGCGAACCGTGTCCTTGACCTCGTAGGCGCCACCGCCGACCAGTGTCCACGCTGGCTGATAATAGTGTTCGGTATTGGGCTCGATCACCGCGATGCGCAGGGACGAGTCGCGCTTCAACAGGCTTGCCGACACCGAGATGCCCGCCGAGCCACCGCCGACCACAACCACGTCGTACTGCTTGATTTCCGGGGTACCCAGAGTGGCCGCTTGATAGAGCTTCGAAGAGCGGTTACCGGTGCGACAGTAGGCCAGAACAGGGGTTGCCAGTTCGCCAAGCAGATGCTGCAACTGCTGCGCTTGCTCCGGTGTTGCGCCAGTGGTCTGTACCGGCAGGTAAACAAAGCTCAGGCCCAGGGCTTCGGCGGCTTGCTGCATCGAAGTGTGCCCGGGTTGTTCTGGCCCGCCTTCATGATCCGGCCGGTTGCAGATCACACTGCGAAACCCCAGCGCGGCTAAAGTATGGAGATCAGACTGCTCGATCTGACCCGTCACAGAAAATGACTCGTCGATTCGCTTGATGCTTTGCTCCATTGAGCACTCCAGGCACAACAAAAATGAATGGAATAGGCAGGTGAGTAACCGTCACTTTTTAAGCGCTTGCCCACAGTACAAGCCTGACAGGGTTTGCATCACCGAGACCACTTCGAAGCTGGCGAGCGAGTAGAAAATATACTTCCCCATGCGACGGGTATTGACCATGCCTTCATCACGCAACACCCCGAGTTGCTGCGACAGCGTTGGCTGCCTGATGCCCGTCAGCGCCTCAAGCTCGCCGACATTGCGTTCGCCCTGGGTCAGTTGGCAAAGCAGCAGCAGCCGGTCTTCGTTGGCCAGGGCTTTGAGTAGCGTGCAGGCTTTGGACGCAGAGTCGCGCAGAAGTCCGATTTCTTCGCTGGTTAGCTGAGCAGACATGGAAAGCTCCGGGACGTGATGATCGACAGTCTACGACCCGATAATATATGTTTCAATATATTGAGTATTTACTGATCCATGGGAGGACCTTCATGCACACCGAAATTCAAGGTTTCTTCGACGCCGTAACGTCGACCGTGAGCTACGTGGTCTATGAGGCTGACGGTGGCGAGTGCGCAATCATTGACCCGGTACTCGACTACGATGCCGCTGCCGGGCGTATCAGCACGACAGGCGCCGACACGATCGCCGCCTTCGTCCAGGCCCATGACCTGAAGGTGCAGTGGTTGCTGGAGACTCACGCCCATGCCGATCATCTGTCTGCCAGCGCCTACCTCAAGCGTACCCTGGGAGGCCGGATCGGCATCGGCGCGCCGATCACCCAGGTCCAGAGTGTGTTCCGTGACATCTACAACCTTGAGCCGGCATTCAAACTGGACGGTTCGCAGTTCGACCATTTGTTCCAGCCCGATGAGGAATTCCGCATTGGCCGCCTGCACGTACGGGCACTGCACGTGCCGGGCCACACCCCCGCCGACATGGCCTATCAGGTAGAACACAGCAACCTGTTTGTGGGCGACACCCTGTTCATGCCCGATGTCGGCACCGCCCGCTGCGACTTCCCCGGGGGCGATGCGCAACAGTTGTATCAATCGATCAGGCGGTTGCTGGCCCTGGCGCCAGAGACCCGACTATTCATGTGCCATGACTACCCGCCGGCAGGACGCGAAGCCACATGGTCAACCACCGTCGGCGAACAGCGCGCCAGCAATATCCATGTCAACGACAGCGTTGATCTGGCGGGTTTCGTCGACATGCGCACCGCACGCGACGCGACGCTCGGGGTTCCGGCACTCTTGATTCCGGCCATTCAGATCAACATTCGGGCCGGTAACCTGCCGCCCGCCGATGACAGCGGTTTGTGCAGTCTGAAGATTCCCCTGAACCGGTTTTAAACCAGCCCGCCCCCTCATCCGCTCCGGCAGGGTTTGGGCCGCGCCCATAAAAAATCCGGCCTGGGCCGGATTTTTTATTCATCGAATTACTGCATCCAGGGTGGAGGCGGCTCTTCGGCTTTGCTCGGTGGCGCATCGTCCGCAGCACGTACGGCCTGACGGAACGCTTCGTCCAGACGCGCAGCTTCAATCTCGCGCATCACACCGCCAACATCGGCCAGCTCGTCCGGCTCGTCAAACTCACCGGTCAGCACGCTGCCCGGGTGCAACGTAGCCGCTTCGTAAAGCGCCCACATTTCCTTGGCGTACTTGGTGGTCTTGAGCTCCGGGGCAAAACGTCCGAAGTAGGAAGCCATGTTGCCCACGTCACGCTCCAGCATGCTGAACGCGTGGTTGTTGCCCGCAGCATCGACCGCTTGCGGCAGGTCGATGATTACCGGCCCGGTAGGCGTCAGCAATACGTTGAATTCGGACAAGTCACCGTGGACCAGACCGGTGCACAACATCAGCACTATCTGTTGAATCAGAAACCCGTGGAACTCGCGGGCCTGATCCGGCTCCAGCACCACGTCATTCAGACGCGGCGCAGCATCACCGTACTCATCGGCCACCAGCTCCATCAACAGCACGCCTTCCAGGAAGTCGTACGGCTTGGGAACCCGGACTCCGGCACCCGCCAAACGGAACAGTGCTGCCACTTCGGCATTCTGCCAGGCATCTTCGGTTTCTTTACGACCGAACTTCGAGCCCTTGGCCATCGCTCGGGCCTGACGGCTGTTGCGAACCTTGCGACCCTCCTGATATTCGGCGGCCTGGCGAAAACTACGTTTGTTAGCCTCCTTATAAACCTTGGCGCATCGCAGCTCATTGCCGCAGCGGACTACGTACACAGCTGCTTCTTTGCCACTCATGAGTGGGCGCAGCACCTCGTCGATCAGACCGTCTTCGATCAGGGGTTCTAAGCGTTTTGGAGTCTTCATCAGCTTTTATTGTGGGTCCTTTATTACCAAACACGCGAATGTCACTCGTTATACGGCAATCCACTCACCACGGGGAGAGGGGGGCCGTGTTAAGAGTCGCTTGTGTGCACTCCATGTGCCAACAAATCCGGAAAGTCGCTTCCTGCGCCAGCCGTCCCGAATGATAGACGAGCGCAAACTTTAGAGCATCGTCTAATCCAACCAGCGGTCATGCCGCCCCCGCCGGGAGCGCTTTTGCCCTTTGCAGGAGCATCCCGCATAACGGGCGAATCAATGCCTGAACAACTCCCCCGGGGTAAAACCGAACATTTTTTTGAATGCAGCAATAAAGGCCGACGTCGAGTCATAGCCACAGGACAACGCGGCGCCCGTCACACTGCCACCCTCCTCCAGCACCCTGAGCGAGGACAGCAAACGCATGCGCTGACGCCAACGGCGAAAACTCATCCCGGTTTCACGGGCAAACAAACGCATCAGGGTTTTCTGCGAAGTTCCCAGGCGCTCAGCCCACAGGCTCAGGCTGACCTCGGCATCCGGGCATGCGATCAGCTCATTGCACAGGCCCAGCAACCGCACATGCCGGGGCAATGGCAGCGAGAAGCCGACCTGATTCAAGGCCGCCAGTTGATCAAGCAACACCTGCACCAGGCGCTGCTCGGGGCTGCCGCCTTCGGGGTACTCCACCGGCAATTCGCAGAAGTGCTTGATCAACTCCCGCGCCAGCGGCGTTACCTCCAGGACCCGGCAATGCTCGGGCGCCCACAGGCAATCCTGCCGGCGTATATACAGACTGCGCATTTCAGCCCGGGTCGAGGTCACTACCTCATGCTCCAGCCCTGCCGGTATCCAGATCCCCCACTGCGGCGGGGCAAAGAAACTGCCTTCATCCGTGTGCACCCCCAGCACGCCACTGATCGCGTACGAAAACTGCACCCAGTCATGCCGGTGACGCGGCGTCCACGAACCTGCCCCCAGACTTTCGGCACGGGCATACAGCGGCCGCGGCAAAACATCGAGCACCGGAATGGCACGCTGGGCGCTAGCTTGTCCGTTTGGCGGCATTGGTTGGCCTTATATCGCAAGACGTCAGATAAATCCGACGTTAGGCTAAGTCATCATTTCTTACAATATCGCGGTGCCCGGAATGCCTGTGCTCAAACATCTCAAACGAATGTTCACCGACTGGTTTCTGTGCGGGATGCTGCTAGCGACATTTCTGGCCTATGTATTCCCCCATTTCGGCAGCACCGGCGGCGCCATGCATGCCGAGTGGGTGATCAATATCGGCGTGTTCCTGGTGTTTTTCCTGCACGGGGTCAATCTGTCCAGTGAACAGATCAGCCACGGCCTGAAAAACATTCGCCTGCACTTCATGGTGCAAGGCTTCACCTTTATTGCCTTTCCGCTGATCTGGGTGGTGGCCAACAAACTGTTGGGCGCCCATATCCCGCCCTTGCTGATGCTGGGGTTCTTCTACCTGTGCGCGTTGCCCTCGACCATTTCATCCTCCGTGGCACTCACCGGGAGCGCGGGCGGCAACGTGCCGGCAGCGATTCTCAATGCCAGCCTGTCCAGCGTTCTGGGGATATTCCTGACCCCGTTACTGGTCAGCTTTGTGGTCGGCAGCGGCGCCGGCGGGATCGATCTGGGCTCAACCTTGCTCGATCTGTGCGCCATGCTGTTATTGCCACTGGTATTGGGCCAACTACTGCGCCCGCTGATTGGACGCTTCTTCGCCCGCCACAAGCGCTATACCAACATCGCCGACAAAGTGGTGATTCTGCTGCTGGTGTACGCCGCGTTCTGCAACTCGATGGTCTCCGGCATGTGGCAACAACAGGGTACTTCGGTGATATTCAGCGCCCTGGCCGGCAGTGCGCTATTGCTCGCGGTTATCCTGTGGCTGACCACCCGCACCGCCCGCGCCCTGAAATTCAGCACTGCAGATGAAATTGCCGCCGTGTTCTGCGCCAGCAAAAAATCCCTGGCCGCCGGCGCCCCCATGGCAGCGCTGATCTTTGGAGCCAACCCGGGGCTGGGCCTGATTCTGCTGCCGATCATGATCTACCACCCGCTGCAACTGATCGTCTGCTCGGTGATGGCTGAAAGCTACGCCACCCGTAACCGAGAACAAGCCGCCGCTCAAAACCAGACCATCGCGCCCGCCCGCTAACCTGCACAATGTTCCGGGAGCTGGCTTGCCAGCTCCACTGGGTTCGGCTCAGCGCTCAATAATTGCCGTCACCCCCTGGCCGCCTGCGGCGCAAATCGAGATCAGGCCCCGGCCTTTGCCGGCGGTGGCGAGCAGCTTGGACATGTTGGTGAGGATCCGTCCGCCCGTCGCGGCAAACGGATGCCCCGCTGCCAGTGAACTGCCCTTGACGTTGAGCTTGCTGCGATCAATAGAACCCAGCGGGGCATCAAGGCCAAGCCGGGTTTTGCAATAGTCTGCGTCTTCCCAGGCCTTCAGGGTACAGAGCACCTGTGCCGCAAAGGCCTCATGAATTTCGTAGTAGTCAAAGTCCTGCAATGTCAGACCATTGCGCGCCAGCAGTCGTGGGACGGCATACACCGGGGCCATCAGCAAACCCTCCGCGCCATGCACAAAATCCACCGCTGCCGTTTCGCCGTCGCGAAAATACGCCAGAATCGGCAGACCACGTGCCCTGGCCCACTCTTCACTGGCCAATAACACCACAGAAGCGCCGTCGGTCAGCGGTGTCGAGTTGCCGGCCGTCAGCGTGCCCTTGGCGCTTCGCTCGAATACCGGTTTAAGGGCCGCCAGCTTCTCCAGGGTCAGGTCCGGACGCAGATTGTTATCGCGGCTCAAGCCCAGAAACGGCGTAATCAAATCGTCTTCCCAGCCCGCGTGATAGGCCGCCGTCAATGCCTGGTGACTGTGCAGGGCCAGCTCATCCTGCTCGATGCGGGGGATGTTCCAGGTTTGCGCCATCAGCTCGCAGTGCTGGCCCATCGACAGCCCGGTACGCGGTTCACCGTTACGCGGAAACTCGGGCTTCAAAAAGTGCGGCCGTAATTGCAGCAAGGTTTTGAACTTGTCCACAGGTGCCTTGGTGCGATTGAACTGCAGCAGCCATTTACGCAGCCCGTCATTCAGGCCGATCGGAGCGTCAGATGTGGTGTCGACGCCACCGGCAATCGCGCATTCGATCTGCCCCAAGGCAATTTTATTGGCCACCAGCAATGCAGCTTCAAGGCCCGTGCCGCAGGCCTGCTGCACGTCATAGGCCGGGGTTTGCGGCGACAGCCGGGAGCCCAGCACGCACTCGCGGGTCAGGCTGAAGTCTCGGGAATCCTTGAGCACCGCCCCGGCCACCACCTCCCCCATCCGTAGCCCGTGCAAGCTGTACCGCTCGATCAGACCTTCCAGAGCGGCGGTCAGCATGTCCTGATTACTGGCATTCGCATAAGGCCCATTGGAACGGGCAAACGGGATTCGGTTACCGCCAATAATGGCTACACGACGCAGACTCATACGATTCACCCTATTCTCTTACGGTCAATGTTCGTAACAAGCGTAGGTCTTATCGCTGATAACGAACGACCCACCCGTGTTTGTGGTCAACCCTTTGAACCCAATCTGTCGGAGAGTGTTCCATGTCAGACCGTTATATCGACTTCGTCAACTCATCCCTCGGCCAGCGTCTGGTCGGCGCGTTGGGGCTGCCGTCACCGGTGCGACTGGAACGCTGGCAGGCTGGACGGCTACGCCCCATCGAGGGGCCGCTCTTGATTGGCGGCGGTAGCCTGGCCGCAGAGGTCAACAGCTTTGCCGCCAAACTGACCGACGCTGTATTCAGTTACGGGCCTGACCCCCTGGTCGCCACACCCTGGATTCCAGGTACCGGCCCCAAACTCAAGGCGGTGGTGTTCGACGCCAGCGAGCTCTTGCACACCGACCAACTCAAACAGTTGCGCGAGTTCTTTCAGCCCTTGCTGCGCAGCCTTGAGCACAGTGCCCATCTGCTTATTTTGGGCCGGGCGCCTGAAACATTGAGCGATCCATTCGCTGCCAGTGCCCAGCGCGCCCTTGAAGGCTTCAGTCGCTCACTGGCCAAGGAGTTGCGCAACGGCGGCACCTTGCAGCTGCTGTATGTCGGCCAGGGTGCCGAAGACCAGCTTGAAGGCGCCCTGCGGTTCTTCCTGTCACCCAAAAGTGCTTATGTCAGCGGTCAGGTCATACGCCTTGGCACCTGCGCCACCCGGGTTCAGGACTGGACCCGGCCGCTGGCAGGACGCAAGGCACTGGTCACCGGCGCCGCCCGTGGCATTGGCGCGTCCATTGCCGAAACCCTGGCCAGGGACGGCGCCGAAGTGATCCTGCTGGATGTACCACCGGCCAAGACTGACCTCGACGCCTTGGCTGCACGCCTGGACGGACGCAGTATCACTCTGGATATATGTGCCGCTGACGCCGCCGCCCAACTTATCCAGCAGTTGCCGGACGGCATCGACATCGTGGTGCATAACGCCGGCATCACCCGTGACAAAACCCTGGCCAACATGACCCCCGAATTCTGGGACGCAGTGCTCGCGGTCAACCTCAACGCACCGCAAGTGCTGACCAAAGCCCTGCTCGACAGCGGCACCCTGCGCGATAACGGCCGGGTCATTTTGCTCGCCTCCATCAGCGGCATTGCCGGCAATCGCGGCCAGACCAACTACGCCGCCAGCAAAGCCGGGCTGATTGGCCTGGCGCAGGCCTGGGCGCCGCTGCTGAGTGAGCGCGGCATCAGCATCAATGCCGTGGCGCCGGGGTTTATCGAAACCCAAATGACCGCCCACATTCCGTTTGCCCTGCGCGAAGCAGGCCGGCGCATGAGCTCGCTGGGCCAGGGTGGCCTGCCCCAGGACGTTGCCGAAGCCGTAGCCTGGCTCAGCCAGCCGGGTTCGGGGGCCGTCAGCGGGCAAGCGCTGCGGGTATGCGGTCAAAGTATTCTGGGGGCATAAACCATGAGCGTGAATTGGCTGGATCTCGGTAACCCGCCGCATTTACCCGCGCTGTACGCCCATGCGGCGGCCAAACGTAAAATCACCGGCAACACCCTGCCAGAACAGGGTTTGCGCTGCTGGGTAGAGGTCCAGGCCAAACCGCTGGCCGCGTTCCGTGACATCTGCGCACTGGCGCCAGGGCCGCTGCTGCCGCCGACCTACCCCCATGTTCTGGCGTTCGGTCTGCAAATGCAGTTGCTGACCGACAAGAGCTTTCCCTTCCCCCTGCTGGGCTTGATTCACCTGACCAATCGCATTCGCGTGTTGCGCCCGATGGGCGGGGTAACGCAATTGCGCATCGGGGTATTTGTCCACAACCTGCAAAAACACGCCAAGGGCGCCACCTTCGATGTGGTCACCCAGGTTGACGACTTGATCGGGCCATTGTGGGAGGCCGACAGCACCTTGCTGTGCAAAGGCGTCGAGCTGCCGGGCGACGTAGCTCAACCCGGTGCACAGCAGCCGGTGGCGATGAACGAACTGACCCGCTGGTTCGCCCCGGCCAATATCGGCCGCCGCTATGCCAGGGTCTCGGGCGACTACAACCCCATTCACCTGAGTGCCGCCAGCGCCAGACTGTTCGGCCTTCCCAGCGCCATCGCCCATGGTTTGTGGCTCGAGGCCCGGGCCCTGGCGGCCCTCGACTCGCACCTGCCCAAGGCCAACGTCGAGATCAGCGTGGCCTTCAAAAAACCGGTACGTCTGCCCAGTGAAGTGATCCTGCTCAGTTGCGCGGCGGGCTCCAGCGGCGACTTCCAGCTCAACGGCCACGGCGATCTGCTGCACATGTCCGGCAACTGGCGGCCGATCAGCTAGCGCCCACAGGGTATAGCCACCGGCTAGTAGCGCCTTTCACTTGCGCCAACTTCTGTTCGGCCGCAAGCTTTGCGCCTTCTGGAGAGCACACCCTCGATGAACCTCGACGAACTGACCAAACGCCTGCACCGCATCCGCGATAACAATCACTGGAAACAGTTCCACAGCCCGAAAAACCTGGCCATGGCGGCCAGTGTTGAAATGGCCGAGCTGGTGGAGATTTTTCAGTGGCTGAGTGAAGACCAATCGCGCCAGCTCCCCGCCGACCAACTGGCCCACGCCGGGCAGGAGGTGGGGGACATCGTGCTGTACTTGCTGTTGCTGTGCAGCGAACTCGGACTGGACATGAACGAAGTGGTGCGCAACAAACTGGCCGACAGCGAAAGGCGTTTCAGCAAATGAGTGACCGTCACTTCGATCAACTGGCGACCCGCTTCGCCGAAAAAATCTACGGTGGCGCCAAGGGTGCCATTCGTCTGGCCGTACTTCAGGCCGATCTTACAGAGTCACTGCCCGCCCGCCCCCTGCGCGTGCTGGATATCGGCGCCGGGCTGGGCCATATGTCGCTATGGCTGGCCCAGCAGGGGCACGACGTAACCCTGGCCGAGCCGGCAGCGCCCATGCTCGAAGGTGCGCGCCAGCGCTTTGCCGACGCGGGCCAGAACGGCACGTTCATTCAGGCGCCGTGGCAAGAGCTGCTGGGCCAGCTGACCGAGCCTTACGACCTGGTGTTGTGTCATGCGGTGCTGGAATGGCTGGCCGAACCCCACGCCATTCTGCCCGTACTGCACCAGCTCACGGCCAGGGACGGCTGGCTGTCGCTGGCGTTCTACAACCGCGACGCGCTGATCTATCGCAACCTGCTCAAAGGCCACTTCCGCAAAATGCGCAAGAACGATATGGCCGGCGAAAAACAAAGCCTCACCCCGCAACAACCCCTGGACCCACGGGAACTGGCCACTGCGCTCGAAGGCTTGTGGCAGGTCGAAACCCAAAGCGGTGTGCGGGTATTTCACGACTACATGCCCGTGGAGTTCCAGGCCCGCGCCGAGCTGCAAGCGCTGGTAGAAATGGAGCTGGCCCACCGTCGCCACCCAGCCTTTGCCGGGTTGGGACGTTATCTGCATTGGGTGTGCCGCCCGGTTTGAACCGCCCGTTCGGGAGAACAACATGTATCGCCGTTTCGCCTTAGTTGTCTTGAGCCTCGGGCTGGTGGCTTGCCAGAGCCCGAACCCTTATACCCCGAGTGCACTGCCGATGCCGCCCGCTCCGGCCCAGACAGCCAACACCCTGGACTTGAGCGCCTACCCTGCGCCTCCACGGGATTACGGGCGCTATCAAAGCTGGGCCTGGCTCAATGGCCGCCTGCCGGCCGGCACGGCCTGGGCTGACCCGGCACAAATCGCCGAGGCGGTGAATAACGCCCTCGACCAGCGCGGCTTGCGCCCTACCCAGCCGGGTCGCCCGGCAGACTTGTGGGTGAGCGCTGATTTACATACAGAAAAACGTCTGCGTCAGGTGCAGGACGACTATGGTTATGGAGCCGGTTACGGCAACAGTTATGGCCGTTACGGCAATCAGTACGGGATGTACAACTCGTTCCCCGTGGTACGCACCTACGAAGTTGAAGTCATGGTGGTGCGACTCAATTTCTACGACGGCAAAACCGGTCAACCCGTATGGAGTTCAAGTGCAGAAACCAGCAGCAAAGGCAGCCTGAGCGAACGTAGTGACGCCCTGCGCGAATCACTGAAAAAGGCAGTGCAGGCTTACCCACCTCAGTAAGTTTGAATGTTGAAGCGGAGATATCATCATGCTACGTCGCATTGCACTATTGGGCCTGGCCCTGCTGCTCAGCGCCTGCGAGTCCATGCAGGTCACCAGCGACTACAACCCTTCTGTCGATTTTGCCAGGTTTCAGACCTGGGCCTGGAAAGACCCGGCGCTGCAATACCAGCCCAATAGCCTGATGCTAAAAAGCGACCTGACCGAGCAACGGATCATGCAGGCCGTGAGCAGTGGCCTCGACCAGCGTGGCCTGCGCCCTGTGACGGCGGGCAACAAGCCGGACCTGCTGGTGCAAACCTATCTGATCGTGGCCAACCGCCAGGAACAAATTGTCACCAACTACGGCTATGGCGGCCCATGGGGCGGACCTTGGGGCTATGCCGGTGGCCCGTGGGAAGGTTACTGGGGCGCACCGATGTACAACGAAACCCGTAATGTGGTTTATCAGGTGGGCACCCTGCAAATCGACTTGATCGATGCCAAAGACGGCAGACTGGTATGGCGTGGCAGCGCAGAAAAAATCGTCGACAACAGCCCGACCCCTGCCGAGCGCAGCGCTGCCATCCATGAAGCGGTGAATAAAATTCTCGGCAACTATCCGCCCAAGTAAGGTTTGAGGCGTATCATTAATAACTTGCTCGCGATGTATACAAGTAAGAATGGATTAATACTTTCGCGAGCAAGTTAGCTGCTACACGTTTTATCTCTTCAGATATCAATGACTTTTGCACAGTTGTTCACATCACTCATATAAAACTGGCAACTGGCCAGCGCTTCGTCGACTTTTTGGCTACACTCGGTAAACTTTGGAGAGTTAGCGCTGGACCATGTTCCAGTATCAGGAGTGCTCGATGTCTCCCCGTCTAAGTGGTATCCGTTTTTCTGGCCCCCGACAGCAGCGCGGCGCAATCGGCTTGATGGCCGTAGTCGTCCTCGGCATGGTGCTGATTTTCATGTTGTTGGTGGTCGACAGCGGACGGCTTTACCTGGAGCAACGCAAATTGCAACGGGTGGCGGACATGGCGGTGCTGGAGACAATCAGCCGGGGAGGCTCGTGCGTGACCGGTACCGCACTGACCTACGCCAAGGACAGTGCAACCCGCAACAGCTTTATACCCGGGCCTGTTCAGCAAGTAAGCACCACCTGCGGCACCCTGGTGACGGGAAGCGACAACCTGCGCACTTTCAAGGCAGACAACAGCCAAACCGAGGCCATCCGCGTTATCGCCACCACCACCGTCCCCACCAGTGTCGCCGGCGGGTTGTGGAGCATGTTTTCCACGGGCAAGTTTAATTTCGATACCCATTTAACTGCGAGTGCAGTGGGGGCTGCACCAAAGGGGTTACTGGCTCAACTTACGATTCGCAGCACTGCCGTTAACATTGACTCTGCAAAATCCCAGGTACTTAACGCACTATGGGGCGGGCTGCTGGGAGGCTCGCTCAATCTAAGCGCTGCGGGCTGGCAAGGTCTGGTCGACAGCAAGATCAACTTGCTGAGTTATCTGGATCAGTTAGCCATTGATTTAAACATCAATGCCGGCAGTTATACCGATGTCTTGAACACTAAAATACAACTCACAAAACTTATCGACACGGCCATTAAAGTGCTGACACTTAATGGCAATACTACCAGCGTGGCCGTTGACGGGCTCCTCGGACTTAAAGCTGCGGTGGGCAGTATTCAGGTCAAACTGGCCGATATATTGAAACTGCAAACGGGTACAAGTGGCGCGGGGCTGGACACCAACTTGAATGTCTTCCAGTTAGTGGAGGCTTTTGTCCAGCTCGCCAACATCAATAATGGCGTAGTGGCTACCGTCCCGCTGAACGTTCCGGGCGTGATCAATGGCGTGGTGAAATTAAAAGTCATCGAGCCACCTCAGCTTTCAGCCATTGGTGATCCGGCAAAGGCCAACCCTACCGATCCTGCGTCCCGGATCTACGTGCGTACTGCACAACTGCGGGCGGGGGTAAGCATCAGCCTGCCAGTGCTCGATACCCCGGCAGTCTCGTTCGTTCTCAATAACCTGGTCGGCCCCCTGACCAATACGCTGAACAGTTTACTAAGCCTCAATCTGGCTGCCACCCTTGAGTCGGTCCTGTGTCTGGTGATACTTCCTTGCAAGCAAACCGATCTCAAAGTACTCCCTGCCCCCAGGATCGACATTATCCTTGAGCTCGCCAGCGCCAACTCCTATGTCACTGATTACTCATGCCCCAGTACGACCACAAAAAGCCTGACTGTCGCGAACAATGCAGCCCTGGTA
Source organism: Pseudomonas sp. TMW22089 (assembly GCF_022496645.1). NCBI lineage: Bacteria > Pseudomonadati > Pseudomonadota > Gammaproteobacteria > Pseudomonadales > Pseudomonadaceae > Pseudomonas > Pseudomonas sp. TMW22089. The sequence goes on along the minus strand of NZ_SCFG01000001.1, from coordinate 492,782 downwards.
AAGGTCAAGTTCGGAAGTATTGACAACATGACCAATGCCTTGTCTTCAACCGGCGATGTCACCATCAAGCCATTGCCCATCGTTGATATTGGTTCCGTCACCTGCTCGGGGCTGGTTCTATTCAAAGTATGCGACCCTAAAACCCGGATACCTTTTTATGGTGGCGGGATTGGTCTAATGGTAGACACCAGTATTGGCAGCCTTACCGCTCCCTACCAGACCCATACTTACAATCAACCACCCGAAGTAAAACAGGAGCCGCTTTTTTTCACCGTAGAAGCAAAAGATCTGGTGGGCACGCTTAAAACCACGCTGCAAGGTATAAAGCTGGCGGTCTATAGACCCACAGGCACCAGCACCCTGGGCAATCTGCTCGAGGGTATCGGCAATATATTGAACGGTTTAATTACGGCCATCAGTAATATCATCGGTACTTTGCTTAGCCCGATTGTCGACCCGCTTTTAAACAACATCCTTAATGTGCTGGGGATAACCATCGACAAGGTCGACATTGGCGCCAACCTCTCCTGCGGCCAGGGCGGACGCGCCCAACTGGTGCTCTGACCCGCAACACCTGTAGCCGCTACGGGAAACAAAGCTGCGATGGGCAACCAAGCCCATCACATCTTCTGTCGCACCTCGTCAGCGGCGGCTGGCCTCTAGCCTTCTGACACCGGCAACTCCACGCAAAACCGGGCCCCGGTTGCGCTGTTGCTCACGCTCAACCGCCCGCCCATGCTGTCGATAATGCCGTAGCTCACCGACAAGCCCAGGCCAGTGCCAATGCCGACGGGCTTGGTGGTAAAGAACGGTTCGAAGATGCGCTCCAGCAAACGCGGGTCGATACCGTCGCCGTTATCCTGGACCCAAAGGCGTACATGGCTGCTGTCTGCTTCGGCGCTCAGGGTTATCAGGGGCTGGAAGTCGTGGTCCGTCTCGCGTTTGCTCAACAAGGCGTCACGCCCATTGACCAGCAGGTTGATCAGCACTTGCTCCAGCTGATCAGAGTGGCCGCGCACCTGCACGCTACACACCAGCTCTTCAGTGCGAACTTCGACCCCTTTGCTACGCAGGCCTTCGCCCAGCAAGGCCAAAGTGCCTTCCAGTGCCTGCACCGGGTTGAATACTTGCTGCTCGATTTCGGAGCGCCGGCCGAACACCCGCATATGGTCCACCACCCGCGCAGCACGCTGGATTTGCGAATCGATGCGGGTGAGTTTTTCCGTCAGGTAATCAATCTGCACATCGCCGTTACCCAGGCGCTTGAGCACGTTGACGATCGCCATGCGCATCACATTCAGCGGCTGGTTGATCTCATGGGCCAGGCCGGTGGCCATTTCGCCGAGGGTGGCCATCTTCGCGCCATGGGTCAGTTGCTGTTGTGAGCGCCGTACTTCGGTGTTGTCGCGACCTACCGCCTGGATTTCGAGCAACTGGCCCTGGGCATCGAACACCCCGCGATCCGACCAGACCCACCACGCGTGTTCACGCCCGGGCAGTTGCAGGCTGATTTCAGCCGTGCTGACCGGAAACTCCGGGCTCAAGCTGGCAATCCGCCGGGCAAATAACTGACGCTGCTCCGATGAGAGCCAATCCCCCAGGCTGATCCCCGGCAATTGCTCCGGGGTGCATTCCAGATAAGTGGCCAGTGGCCGGTTGCCGAAAGTCAGGGTCAGGTCCGGCAAGTAGCGGCAAATCATCGCCGGGGAATCTTCGACCAGTATCCGGTAACGCTCCTCGCTGTGCTTGACCCGATCGGCCGCTTCGGTGGTCTCGGTGATATCCAGCCATAAACCCACCGCCTCGACGGGCAGCCCCAGGTCATCGCGTAATAGTTTGGCCTCATCCAGCAACCAGTGATACTCGCCACTGCGGTCGCGCAGGCGATAGCGGCTGCGGCTGCTGCCTTGGCGCAGCAGCTGGCGGGTACGTTCAAAATACTGCTCGCGGTCGTCGGGGTGAATCTTCTCGATCAAGGCGCCGCCTGCGCAGTCGTCCAGACTCCAGCCCAGCAAAGGCTGCAAGCTGTCGCTGAAGAAAGCGGGGAGCAAGGCGCCTTCGTCGTAGCGCTGTACGTAAATCACCGCGGGCGAGCTGGCAATCAGGTTGTCCAGTCGCGCATGGGCGGCAGCGGCTTGCAGTTGCTGGTTTTTAATGTCGCTGATATCGAGCATGTAACCCACTATGCGCCGACCTGCGCCAGCCCCCAGCACCTGGCCCTGTATCCGGTACCACCGCGCAGGCTGCCCGCCCTGGGGTTGATGCACCCGCGCGCACAACAGCAATGCTTTGCCGTGCTCCAGCAGCGCATTGAAACCGCTGCTGATTTCATCCCGGTCCGCTGGGTGAAACAGCGCCAGCCACGCCTCGCGGGTCAATGCCGCAGGCTCCAGCTCGGGCAACAGACTGGCGCTCAATTGTGCTGCCAGCTGAATCTGCCGGGAAGGCTGCAACCACTCCCACCAGCCCGTACCCAGCAGCTCTTGCAGCGCGACCATGCGCTCCTGTTGCGCAGTGTGCTGCTGATCGCGCAGACGGTCCTGCAAAGGCCCGGCCATCGCCGCACACACCAGCAACCAGTCGCTGTCACTCATCAACCGGCGCTGCTGCGCCGCCGGGTAAAAACCCAGCAGCAACCAAACAGACTGCCCGCGTTGATCACGGTATGGCACCAACAAACCGTCGGCATTGCCAAACAGGCTGTTGAGCAAAGGGGTACGGCTCCTCTCAAGATCCGCATTTATGTGCCGGGGCGCTGTTGCGTCAAGATCATCGAGAACCTCGCCAACGGTCTGCCCGGACGTCCACAACAGCGGCGCATCAAAAGCGTGATAAGCACTGTAAAGACGCCAGCCGAGGGCGGTATCACTGCGCACGGCCAGCGCCACGCAGGGCACACGCCACTGCTGGGCCACACACCGCAGGGCTTCATGGATCACTTCAGGCAGGCGGGCAGCGCTGCACTGGCGCAGCTGCTGAGTGATGCTGAGGGCCAGTTGCATGCATTGTTCGCGGCTGCCGGCTTGCTGACTGTGGCGCCGTAAATCGCTGATATCCAGCAACTGCAACAGCCAGTGATCGCCCTGGGGCTGCACCCAGCCCCGGGTGTTCAGCACGTTCAGGCCCGGCCCTTGAAAGTCCAGATCAAGGCTGTGCCCGGTCCAGTCTGCCGGCACACCTTCAAGGGCCTGAGTGCTGCCCGGCACCAGATAGTCCAGCAACAGACGCGGCGTTCCTTCACCTGTAGCCAGCCCCAGGCCAAAGCGCTGCAGACCATGGGCGTCAATCACCCGCCCCTGCGGATCGAGCACCAGCTGTATGCCAGCATCGGTTCGCCACTGCAGGCCAGGGGATTCGGGCGCCTGCTCGCCGAAGCCGCCGAGCAGGCGCCCGAAGAATCGTTCACCGTGAATCAAAATTTCATACTCGATGTCACCGTCAAGGAGCTCGGCAGATCAGGTACGGTAATAGTTCCAAATTTAAGTACCGGCATGATGCTGCGCAACGCAACGGACGGCAGACTGACAGTCGCAGTCAGTACCCCTTTGGTGGCGTCATAAGTTGCAGTTTTGACCAGGCTTGTAGCCACGGTTTTAGGGACCCAGCTCAGTTTGTCGTTCAGCACGCTGGTGGCCAATGCCTCAACCGTGGATTTATAAGTCGCCGCCGTCAGCGAAGGATCGACCGCCACACTGCGGCGCACCGCCTCGGCGGTGGCGTTATTGAATGACTGCATCAGCAACAACGGCAAGCTGTAACTTAGTACGCCATAAAGCACCGCAAAAAAAACAACAAATACCAGCGCGAACTCAATGGCAGCGGCGCCTTTTTGTTTTTTAGGAAGGCCTGTTTTCATGACTGCGTCCACCCTGTCAATCTAAAGTAATATCATCATAGAATCATTGGTAAAAAGGGATGTTAATTACGTGATCCATTTATCCGTTGTGTTTGTTTGGTTCTTCGCCTGCGCCACCCAAGACCTTATCCAGCGCCAGATTGCCAATATCCTGACCTTTGGGGGTGCGGCGCTGGCGTTGTTGTATCTGCTCTGGACGGGTAGCACCTGGCTTGGCGCCAGCGCCGGTGAAGGCGGCTGGGCGCTATTGATCGCTTTGTTACTGACACTTCCCGGCTATGCCCTGAACAAGCTGGGCGCCGGTGATGTAAAGCTGCTGATTGCCCTGGCACTGGCAACCGACCGTCTGACAATTTTAGGTACCGTGATCGGCGCCAGTTTATGTACTGCCCTGTGGTGGCTGCTAGCGTCAAAAATTCTGCCTGTTGTGAATCAACGATTTAAGTCAGACGCCAATAACGACAAAACCGCACTGTCAAAAAAACTTCCGTACGCACCCTTCTTGTTAGGTGGTTTCACCCTGACAGTGATGTTACTGCCATCGTCAGTTTGAGGGATTAACACCTTGTACATAGTCGTAAAGTAGGTCTACGTTTAAACCAGACACCTCAAGCGGGTGCCCAAGATGTCGATGCAAGATGTCCATGATTGGTTTACCAGGATGGAGAACCGTGTGAAAACACCAACGTTCAAAATAAAAATACTCGTCGTCGATGATGAACCATTAATTGTCGAAGAGCTATGCGAGTTCCTGGAAAGCAGCGGCTATGGTTGCGTACCTTGCCAATCCAGTCGTGATGCCATAAGTGCTTTCACCGCCGACTCGAATATCAACCTGGTGCTGTGCGACTTGCACATGCCCGACATGGATGGAATCGAACTCACTCAACACTTGCAAAAAGTTGCCGGAAAACAGCGCGCCTTTGAAAGCATTTTATTGACTGGTCGTTCAGATAAAAAAGACGTGATCAAAGCGCTGCGTATTGGCATCGCCGATTACTATCAAAAGCCCGTCGATCTAAGTGAGTTACTTGAAGGTATTCAGCGTCAGGAAGAAATTCTTCGCGAACAGCACAAGAGTTACCAGTTGGGGCATCTGAACCAGAAGTTGCAATATCTGGCCGAGTCCATCGACGACCTCTATCAAGATATGGCAGCAGCTCGCCGCCCCTCCCAAATAACGTCTCCATCTTCGGGCGACAGTTCCGGGGTTCAGATCCCCTCCATTTTCAAACAACTGTCGCCACGCCAACTGGACGTTGCCAAGCTGGTGAGCAAAGGCCAGACCAACTACCAGATCGCCTGTGATCTGGGCATTACCGAAAACACCGTAAAACTCTACGTGTCGCAAGTGCTGCGCCTGACCCACATGAACAACCGCACCCAACTGGCCCTTGTCCTGTCCCCCAACTCCTCCGGCCAACACCATCGGCAGATGGTTGACGGCTGATCAGTTATCCAGGCTATGCCCCCCTGTCCCGCACTGGATGGAACAGGGGCCTGAACCACATTGATCAATCCGACTTGCCGCTACCGCCTTCATCCTGTTTGTAATACTCAGGAATAGGGTGGGTGTAGCTGTCCAGCCAGCGTTGCAGGCTGAGCTCGCGCTCTTGCGGGGTGGCTGTCTGGGGGATCGGTGACTGGGCACGGCCACTGACCTGAAGCTGCAGCCAGTTTTCGGTGTCCTGCTGGGCTCTGGACACAGGTCCCGGCCCGATGGCAAAGGCGCCAAGCGGCAGCACGGCCAACAACACACCGACTCGAATATAAAGACTCATGGCACACCTCCAACGCATTATTTGATCGCAGCCACTTGATTGCTGGCTGTCTTGGCTTGGGTTTTCAGGGCTTGCGCCCTGGCCTGGGCATCACCCACTTGCGCAGGGGTCAATTCGGCACGGTTCGCAAGTTCTGCGGCCTGGTTCCACTGATCCTGATAAATCAGCAAGGTCACCAGGTTCAGCGCCGCCAGCGAATCCGTCTGCTTGAGCTCCAGAGCGGTCAAAAACTCAAAGCGCGCTTCGTCTAGGCGCAGTTGATTGAGATACACCACCCCCAGGTCGTTACGCACCTTGTCATCGGTCGGTGCCATGCGTGCCGCACGCTCCAGATAAGTGGTCGCCAGCGCGTTATCACCCCGCCCTGCTGCCAGCTGACCCAGGCCATGCTCACCTTCGGCCGCCAGACAGGAGCCCAGCAACCCGCGATACAAAGGCTCGGCTTCACTGCGACCCAGTTGCCGGTAGATTCTGGCCTTGCGCAGTTGCACCTGGGCGTAACGCTCCGGCAGACCTTGCAGGTTGGCCAGGCTGGCGTGCAGCTTGCCCTCCTTGGCCATGTCGTCGGCCAGGCTCATCGACAGTTCCTGATCATCACTCAACTTGGCGCAACTGCTGCCGGTCAGACTCGACCACGGCGAATTACCCTGCCCCCCTGTCGCACAACCGCCCAACATCAGCAGCGCACACGCGGCAATGACAGCTTTCATACTCATACTCCTGATCAAGAGGTAAAGGCCCTTGCGATAGCCATCAAACTCGGCCCGGCCAATACAATCATCAGCGCCGGAAACAGAAACACCATCATGACCACCGACATCTTGGCCGACATTTTCGAGATGTATTCCTCCAGACTCGTCATGCGCCGGTCATCGAGCAGCTCTTTAAGCGCCTGCAACGATTTCATCGCCCCGCCGCCCTGTTGAATCAATTGCTGCAGGATCACGCAGGTGTCGTTGAATTCGTCCACATCCAGCAAGGCTGCGGTTTTGTTGAGCTCCTGGCTCAACTCCAGGCCCGAGTCCACCCTGGCCAGCATCACCCGCAACTCTGCAGTAAGCACCGGCAGCAACTGCCGCCCCTCCAGGCTCAACACCCGCAGCGCCTGCTCGACTGCCATGCCGGATTCAAACAGGATGCGCAGTAACGGAATGAAGGTTGAAACCTCCACCGCCACTTCTTGCTGCCGCTTTTTCGCCACGTAGGCCAACATTCGCTTGGGAATCAGATACCCCAGGGCAAGCGCAAACAGCAGTACAAGCATCAGATTTCCCGAACCGGGAAAGAACAATTCATGCCCCAGAAAGATCAGCCCGGCAAAGGCAACCGGAGTACCGATCTGGAACGCGGCAAACAATGACCGCTGACTGGCGGTGCGCCAGCCCACGCGGTTGAGCAGGACCTGGGTTTCGCTGTCCATCGAAACCGAGCGCTGGCCAAACTTGCTGCTGCCCACTGCCCGCATCCACAGGCTGAGTTTGCCGGGACCGGTCCTGTCACCCTCCAGACGCTGCATCACCCGCTGCTGGCTCAGCCGCTCCTGGATCACATGGTTAATTACCAGCCCCAGAGCGCCGATCAATAAAATCAAACAAATCAGCAAGGCCATGTCATACGCTCCGCACCATGCGCCACAGTCCCAGGCTACCGATAGCCTGCATTGCAAAGGCGGTGAGCAGCATGTGCTGACCGCTCGGATCCTGCCACACCTTGGTCAGGTAACTGGGGTTGGTGATCATGAAATAGCCCCCCACCAACAGTGGCAACACCGCCAGAACCACTGCCGTGATGCGGGTTTCACCGGTCAGGGCCTTGAGTTTCCGGGCACCTTGTTCACGCTCACGAATCAGCACAATCAGGTTTTCCAGCAACTCACTGGCGCTGCCGCCGTAGCGATGGTTGACCTTCAATCCGAGGGCAAACATGCGAAATTCATTGCGTTCATACAGCTCGGCAAAATCCTCCACCGCATCGGGCAGACTCACCCCCAGGTGCACGTTGCGCGCCACCCGGCTGATGGCGCTTTTAAGCGGATCATTCGACGCCTCAATCGCGTGCAGCACCGCATCGGACAAGGTGCGGCCCGCCTTCAGGCTGCGCACACAGTGATCAAGTAACTGCGGCAATTGTTCGACCATACGCCGCACCCGACGGTGGTATCGCCAGCTGACATAGAGTTTTAAAAGCAACGGCGGCAGCAGCAGCAACAGGAGGAAAAAACCCCAGCCGCCCATCAGCCCGGCCAACACTGCGACAGCGCCCCATATCGCCAACCACACCCCCAGACGTTCCGAAGGACGGCCCATACCGGCCTGCAAAAAGGCCCGGTCCAGCCATGCCACACTCAGAGGTGTTTCCAGCGGTCGCGGCTGGCCCTCACCCAAGCGGTCCAGCACCCTGTTGGTTGCCGGGTCTCGCAATGCGCGGTAGACCAGCGCCAATGACATCACGAACATCAAAAAGCTGATCAGAAAAAGTATCAAGGCCGGGATCATGGGCGCGCCTCAGCCGTTTGCATTCAAAATGGGGTCACGACGCAACTTGTCACCTGCCGGGTTCAAGGCTTCGCGCATAAAGCCAAAACCGGTGCGTTTATCCAGCCGGAACAGGGTGTTGGTGACATAAACATCGTCACGTACCCCGACCACTTCCAGTACCTCACTGACGCAGCGCCGGCCATCCGGCATGCGGGTCAGCTGAATGATCACGTCCAGAGCGGCACAGATCATCTGACGCAAGGTTTTTTCCGCCACCGTACGCCCTGTGAGACCCACCAGGGTTTCCAGGCGCAGCAACGCATCTTGTGCAGTGTTGGCGTGCACAGTGCTCATGGAACCGTCGTGACCGGTGTTCATCGCGGTCAGTACGTCGAGCACTTCAACACCCCGGATTTCGCCAAGGATGATGCGGTCCGGGCGCATCCGCAGGGCGTTGCGGATCAGGTCGCTGGATTTGACTTCACCGTGGCCTTCAGCATTTGGCGGCCGGGTTTCAAGACGCACCACATGGGGATGGCCGAGCTGCAATTCCGCCACGTCTTCGATGGTGACCAGACGTTCGTGGGGGTTGATCAACTGGCTCAGAATATTGAGCAGCGTGGTTTTACCGGTGCCGGTACCGCCGCTGATCAAGATGTTGCAGCGCTTGCCTACCGCTTCCTGGAAAAACTCGTAGATCGGCTGATCAATGGTCTGCATCGCCACCAGGTCGCTGCTTTTGAGCATGTCCTTGCGAAATTTCCGGATCGACAGGCAAGGACCGTCCAAAGCAATGGGCGGAATGATGGCGTTGACCCGGCTGCCGTCAGGCATGCGCGCATCGACCATCGGCGAGGACTCGTCAAGGCGCCGGCCCAGCGGCGCCAGAATGCGCTGCATCACCCGCTCGACGTGATGATCGTCGATAAAGCGCAGATCACTTTGACTGAGCAACCCCTCGCGTTCGACAAACACCCGGTGCGGTCCGTTGACCAGAATCTCGGTCACCGCCGGGTCACGCAGCAGCACTTCCAGGGGACCGAAACCGGTCAGTTCGTCGACGATTTCTTCAGCCAGGCGCTCCATCTCGTAACGGGAAATGGCCAGATGCAGGCGCAACACGTATTCAGCGACCCGCTCGGTGACAAACTGCGACAGGACCTGGCGTGAATCTTCCAGCAGGTTCTTCCCGGTCTCCTCGATGGCATCAATGATATAGCGATGCAGTACCAGCTTCAGACCGTCATGGTCCGCACGCCCGTCCTTGTACAGGCCCGAGCCGAACAACTGTTCCCCGGTCATTTCGGCCCCCACAGGCGGTTGAGCCAACTAGCGGATTTGGCCGGTGACTTCCCCGGCAGTTGCGAACGCCTGGCCAGCCGCTCACCGAGTTTTTGCAGACCCTGGCTCAGGGCTTCCCGCGGGCCCAGCTCAAACAGAGTGATGCCTTGGTTTTTCGCATTGATCCGTAATTCGGGACTCGCCGGTAATGTGGCCAGTACTGGCAAGCCAAAGCTTTTGGCCAGTGCATCGGCATCGGGAGCCACGCCACGCATATAGCGGTCGACCAGTAACCCCGCGTGTTCAAGCTTCATGCCCTTGGTGCGCCAGACACCCAGTACCTCCAGGTTACGCCGGCAATCGAGTACGTTTTGATCGGTGTAAAACAGCAACTTGTCGCAATGGCTGACAAAGGTGCGCAGTGCTTCGCTGTCAGGCTGGCCCGTCAGATTGACCACGATATGCTGGAAGTGCTGCCGCAAGGCGCTGAGCAACATATACAACTCGGCGGCGCTGGTCTGCTCCAGAGGCTCGTCGTTGTCGCTGTGCACCAGGATTCGCAAGCCTTCCGGCGTTTTGGTAAATGCACTGTCGATCAAGGTGCTGTCCAGGCGGCGTAGATGACGCAGGGCATCCCCAAAGAAAAACGAGCTCTCAAGGCTCAACTGCGTCAGGCCATCGCCACGGGGCACCCCCAGATCGAGGAACAGGGTTTTTTGATCATGCTTTTGCACCACCAGCCCCAGGTGGCAGGCGAGCAATGCACCGTCGGCATTGCATTGGGCACTGAACAGTACGGTCAGCCCCCCAAGCTCCGTGTTCGGAGTGACTGGCGGCAAGCGCTTGCTCAAGCGCCGTACCAGCCCGGCCACTTCACTGGAGCGCGAACCGTAGGCAACAAAGTCCCGCGCCCCGGCACGCATGGCATTGAGCACCAACTGGTTATCCATGCCATCGCCCAGGGCAACCACGGCCAGCATCGGCTTGGCTTCCAGCAGGCCCTCGATCAAGGCGCACTGAGACACGACTTTCTCGCGGTCCAGTCCTACAAAAACCAGGCCGGCGAAAGTGACATCAATCAATGCCAGCAACTCATCGAGACTGCTGGTGCCTGCGCCCACGACCTGGCCAAGTGGCGCCAGGGCGCCCTGCAGCCATTCAAGATCGGTATTGCTGCGCGTCAGCGCGAGAAAGGTCTGGCTCAGGCTTTGGCTCATTGTGACAACCCGCTACGGGTATTGAATTTACCGTTCTCAAGGAAATACAGGCGGTACCAGTTAGGGTCGTAATTACGCAGTTTTTCGCCGGGCATGGCTGGCAATTGCGCATTCACGGCAAGCGGCTGGACCAGATGCGGGGTCACAATCATCAACAGTTCTTTTTCTTCACTGCTGGTGTTGGAGTCGCGGAAAAATGCACCCAGGATGGGGATATCCCCCAGCCCCGGGAATTTGTTCACCTGGGCACTGTTACGCGAACTGATCAGGCCGCTGATCACAAAGCTCTCGCCATCGGCCAGGGAAATACTGGTGTCGGTACGGCGAACGTTAAGACCCGGTACTAATGTGCCGGCGATATTCACCGCATTGGTGTAGTCCAGCTCACTCACTTCGGGTGCGACTTTGAGCATGATGCGGTCACGTCCGACCACGGTCGGGGTCAGCGTCAGGCGGATACCGAATTCCTTGTACTCAATCGACACGTTGTCGCTGCCGCTGCTCGGGACCGGGATAGGCACTTCGCCACCCGCGAGGAAGGTTGCACTCTGACCGCTTAACGCCACCAGGCTCGGACGCGCCAGGGTGTAGGCAAAACCGCTGCCCTCCAGCGCGTTAATCATCGCCTTGACCCGGCCACCGCCGAAGCCGATGTTGAAATACTTGCCATTAGCCACCGGGCCGCCGGTAATGATGTTTTCCGCACTGGAGATAAACGAACCGGGAGAGCCAAACAAAAAGTCTTTACCCATGCCAAAGATCTGGGTGCTGGCTTCCTGCATTTTGGTGCGATTGACTTCGACAAAGCGAATATCGGTCTGTACCTGGCTGGGCAGGGTCGGATCTGCCGAAGGCGGCAACGAAGCGCTGGTATAGCCCGTGGCAGCTTTGCCCGTGACGAACACCATGCTCTGACGCGGCGCCTTGGAGCAGGCGGTCCAGACCATCAGGCTGGTGGTTCCCGGCGCAACACCGGTGAGCAAAAAGGCGTTGCTGCCATTGGCGAGCACATCAGCCACGGCCGGGTCACCTACCGCAATACGGGTAATACTGACCGGCGAGTCCAGCGCTTGCTGGGCCCCCTGGACCACTTCCAGTACCGAGGGTAACTGGCCGAGTGCAGCGCAATTATTTGAAGCAGCCAGTGCCATTTCAAATGGCAGGCTGCTTAAGATCAGCGTCCAGAAAGCTCGTTTGTACAGCGGAACGCAACGGTATCTCATGCTGGGCTTCCCTTGCAGATCATATTTTTATTGAGCGGGCCGTTGGGTGTTCTGACTGCCGCGAATGATTTCAATACCGCGCTCGCGCTGGGCCACGGGGTTACCTGCAACAGGTGCTCGCACCGGGCTGGCCATGGCTAACTGGTTAAACCGGTACAGGCTGCGCTTGGCGTTCTCAATATTGCTGGGCGACTCCTGCTGCCCTGCCCAGTACTTGCTCAAGCGCTTTTCCTCGGCGCTGCGTACGGCCAGACGCAAGGTACCTGCCTGAGTGGCAAGCATCAGTTGATTGATCAAGGGTTCTGGAACCGCCAGCACCGCGGTGCGCGCAGTGGCACGGCGTTGCGCTTGCTTGAGGGCTTCTTCGGCATTCAGCGGTGGACTGGCCAGTTGGCCATCGTTGGTCAGGCCCAACTCATCGCCCACGCTCAACACCCGTACGGCTGGCAGGACGATTTGCGCGGACTGTTGCGGATTGGCGGTGTCCTCACGCAAAAACAGCAGGATATCGACGTAATCACCCGGGGTTAACTGCCCTCCCGCGCCGGTCACTTCATCAATGGCCACGGCCAGTGCACGCTCATCAGGGCGAATCATGCGAGCCAGGGGCCCGCCCACTTCAAAACTCTGCTTGCTCAACCAGGTGCCCGCAGCAAGCGCTCGCCACGGGGTAAGGCCCACAGCCTGATCGATAGACGTCAGGCTGCCAACGGGTGCAGTCTGAAGTTTTTCCAGGGTCAGATCTTCGGCCGTCAAGGCCACATGGGGGGGAACATCACGGGCTAACACCACCACTGGCTGGCGGGTTGTATCCTCAACTGCGGCAACCTTCTGCTCGACCAGCTGGGTCACCGGCACTTCGGCAACCGGCTGCTGACGGGTCAATACCAGCCCCCAATAACCGGCCGCGATGGCACCGATAAACAAAATGGCCGCCAATACCAGGCTGCGTCGATTGTTCATTAATAAACTCCCTTTACAACTGCACACCGCAGGTCAAAAATAAATCATTCGCAATCAGGCAGCCCTACCCAATAACGCTGTTTGAACCATTTCGCTATTTGAACGTAGCGCAGGCAAAGCAAAATGCCATTAGCGGCTTTAAAAATCTCTATTTAATTGCGAATAGTTTGATTTACCACACATTTTCAGCGTTCTCATTTGGATTAATACTTTATGATTAGTGCTTTTTTACAGTTGCTTGAAAGTTATTTATTGCCAATGCTGTACTGGCAGATGGAAATCACGCAACTTTGAAGTTAAGCGGTGCCCGACCGGTGCACTAAGGAGATATCAGATGTTTTTAAATACTGTTCTGAAAGTGTACGTGCCGACCCAACTTTTCGTGGCGCGCCAGGTCAAATTATTTGCACAACGCACCGAGGGCGCTTCAGGTATTGAATACGCACTTATCGCGGGCATGGTCGCCGTGGCAATCATCACCATCGTCACGCCTATCAAAACGGCAGTGACATCGATCTTCCAGGCTATCTCTACTGAACTGACTTCTGTCGCCGGCTAAAGAGTGTGAGTATTTCTTCTTCCCGCCAACAGCTTCTCCTAGTGGATGACGAAGAAGATGCACTGCTGGAGTTGACCGAACTGCTAGAGGGCGAGGACTTTTGTTGCTATACCGCAACATCAGTCAAACTCGCCCTTTTGCAGTTGACCCGACATCCGGACATTGCGCTGGTCATCACCGACCTGCGCATGCCGGAAGAGAGCGGTGTTGAACTGATCAAACGTCTGCGTGAACACACTTCGCGCCAGCACTTACCGGTGATTGTCATTTCCGGACATGCCGACATGGACGACGTAAGCGACCTGTTACGTTTGCAGGTACTGGATCTGTTCCGTAAACCCATCTACCACGTGCGCCTGCTCGACACCCTCGACAACCTCTTCCCGAAGCTCTAGCCGGCTGCGGCCTGCTGTGGCTCCTTGCCCAAGAATCTGTGGTTGTCTGATTGGCCACGGTTTGTGTATGTCACTCATACTCTTTGCAGCACAGACAATGCAGCTCACTCTAGTGAACTGCATTGCCCACTGGTCAGCGGGCATTTAATGCCCATGCACCTGGACCGCCTGGATTCGAAAGCGCTCTGCTCTGATGTCAGAGATACATTTCATTGGTCTAGACATCACAACCCCACAGGATTTCATAAACAATCTGTCACTTGGTATTAACGCCTTATATAACAAACTCCACAAAACCAAACACAGGCATGAAAACAAACAAGATATATAAAATAAAAAGCCCCGCGAACAGGGTTTCTCACTAAAGTTATTACACTATTTAATATACTTTAGCTTCTTCCAGGCATTCTCCCGAATCTTGTAACCTCGGGCGTTTTGCATAAACAGCCCCGCCGCCCCTCGTATTTCCCCCATAGCCGCGGCCCTTGTTGCTCGCATCACTGCACCACGCTGAACTCAACGCGCGCGGTTTGTCCGCTTTGGTCAAGCACGCTCAGCTCATAACGGCCCACGTGTTCAAGTGTGGTGTTGAGCGCCGCCTGATGCTCGCTGTCCCCCAAGGGTGCGCCATTGAGGAACCACCAGCGCCGACCGTCGCCACCCAGGGCAGAAACGCTGAGCCGCAGCGCAGCCTGACTTGCTGCTGGACGTCGCAGCCGGTCGCCATCGCGAACCCCTGCAATCGACAGCTCTGTCACCGAGCTCAAGGGCGGCGGCGGGCATTGCGTCGAGGCCATCGGCAGCCGTGCTTCACGCCGCTCAATGCGAGGCAACCAAGGCTCAAGCGGTGCTGGCCAGAGCGCCACTTCGCGCATCTGCGCGGTGCTGCATTGCGGGCCGACCCGCAAGCCCCGGGCATCGACCCAGATTTTCTCCCGCAACCCCACGCCCAACGGCTGATCGGCGGCGAGCAACGTCGGCGGCGTGGTGTGATCCAGGGTCCAGGCAAAGCGCTGACGCCGGCAATCGGGGTCTCTTTTGCTCAATGGCTGGCCCAGCGGCCAGCAAATAGCGGCCACTGCGACTGTATCCGGCACCGGCTCCACGGGGGTAACAATGCCGCGCTGGCTGTCGCGATTGCTCAGCACATCGTGGACTTGCAACATCAACGGCGCCGCCGACGCCAGGCCAAACTGTCCGGGCACCGGCGTGCCATCCGGACGCCCGACCCATACCCCGATCAAGTAACGCGGCCCGACCCCAATGGCCAGCGCATCACGAAAGCCATAGCTGGTGCCTGTCTTCCAGGCCAGCGACGGACGCTGTACCAGTTCGGCATGGGGGTCGCGATCCGGTCGCGCTTGCCCGCTGAGAATGCGCCGGATGATCCACGCCGAACCGGGGGACAGCATGCGCCGCTCGCGCAGCTCATCCTGGGGTTGCAACCGCAGACGAGCGCTTTTGCCGCCACGGGCCAGTGCGCTATAGCCGCTCACCAGGTCCTCCAGGCGGCTCCCGGCGCCGCCCAGAATCAGCGCCAGACTGGGCTCGGCCAACGCCGGCAGGCTCAGCGGCACGCCGCCGTTGCGCATGTCTGCGGCAAAGCGTTTGGGCCCATAGGCCTCAAGCAACTGCACCGCCGGCAGGTTCAGCGACAGGGCTAACGCCGAGCTGGCCGATACCGGGCCACTGAACCCCATGGAAAAGTTGCCCGGCCGGTAATCGCCATAACGCCGGGGTACATCCTGCAACAGAGACTCGGAGTGAATCAGCCCGGCGTCCATCGCCATGCCGTACAGGAACGGCTTGAGCGTGGAGCCTGGCGAGCGCATGGCGCTGATCATGTCGACATGGCCAAAGCGTCGCGCATCGTTGATATCGACCGAGCCCAGATAGGCCCGCACGGCCATGTTGCCGGTTTCGACAACCACAATGGCGGCCGAGGTGTGCTCGGGCAAACGGGCGCGCCAGCCCAGGAGCAAGTCTTCAAGGCGACGCTGCAAACTGGCGTCAATGGTGGTACGAATCAGCGGCGGGCTATGGGGCCGGTTTAGCCGTCGCGCCAGCAGCGGGGCCAGACTCGGTTCCAGCCGCGGGGCCAACAACAGAGGTTCTTCAAGCGCCTCGTTGACCGCCGACTGTGGCCACACCTGATACTCGGCCAGACGCCGCAGTACCTTGTCCCGCGCCACTTGCGCCCGCCCCGGGTGACGGTCGGGACGCAGCCGGCTGGGCGCCTGGGGCAGCACCGCCAGCAGCGCCGCCTCGGAGCGCGTGAGCTGCTGCGGCGATTTGCCAAGGTAAGCCCAACTGGCCGCGGCCACCCCTTGCAGCGTGCCGCCGAAGGGCGCGCGGTTGAGGTACAGATTGAGGATCTGATCCTTGGACAGATGCCATTCCAGCTGTGCCGTGCGCCACAACTGCCGAGACTTGCCAAGCAAGGTGCGCTCATGGGGATCGAGCAGGCGTGCCACTTGCATCGACAGAGTGCTGCCCCCCGACAACACCCGGCCACCGCTGAGGTTTTGCCAGACGGCGCGGCCCAGGGCCAGCGGATTGACCCCAGGATGCTGATAAAACCAGCGGTCTTCGTAGGTCAGCAACGCCTCGAGGTAATACGCCGACACCTCCCCCGTCTGCACCGGGTAACGCCACACCCCATCGGCGTCGGCAAAACGCCACAGGGGCGTGCCGTCTTCGGCCAGCACCACACGGGCCAGGCCATCGTCAGGCAAGGGCAACGGCCAGATCCGGTCTGCCAGCCACAGCAACGCGCACACCAGCACCACACTGGCGATGCTCCAGCCCAGTATTTTTCCAGTTCTAGAACCCACTAACATTCACTCGCTACGCAACTTTGCATCATGACTGGTTGCCCAATGGGTATCTCTGGCACAGTTGCCATCTTATTGATCGGGACATACCCATGCACGTCGAAAGCTTTGTTGGAAACCTGGGCCTGTGGCTAGGTACTTTTGTCCGTTTTATCGTAGAGAGCCTGAACGGCCTGTTCACTGCCATCACCCAGGCTGGCAGTAACTTCATCGACGGCATGGCTCGCGCGCTGGGCATGGACACATCGATCGTGAGCATTGCCGTGCTGGTGATCGGCCTGCTGTTTTTGTACAGCGCCGTACGCGCGTTCATGCGTGCCTCGATCATTGCCGGGGTGATCTGGTTACTGCTGGGGTTGTGGGTGCTGAGCTGGATTATCAGCTAACTACCCAACCCTTGCAGGAGCAGCCGGTCGACGCTCGATGGCCTCGCGATCTTTTGATCTTGAAAAGCTCGCGAGGCAATCGAGCGTCGACCGGCTGCTCCTACAGTTCAGGTCAGGGTCAGCGGCCCTTGATCACCATCTCGCCCGGGGTCTCGCCCACGGCTTGCCAGTTGGGGCGATACATCGACTCCACTTGCGGCGGCGGTACCCGGTAGGTCCCCGGGGTCACGGCGCGGGCCAGGTACAACAGGTGCGTGGTGCCGGAACCTTCCAGCTTCAGCGCAGCCACGTAGCGATCATCCCGATACTCCTGATGTTGCACATTGGCGTTCTGCATCGACTCGCGCCATTGCTTGACCTGGGTACTGGCATTTTCAAGACTCGCGGCACTTTGCCCAAGGTTCTGGTTTTCCAGCTCCAGACCCGCAGGCAGCAAATCCACCACCAGCGCGTCCGGTACCTGCTGCCTGGCCGTCACCGCCAGATGCACCAGCACCAGATCGCCACTTGCCAGGCTGTCGATATTCAACGGCTCGCCATTCATGCCCAGGTAGTCGCGACGAATGCTCATGTTCTCGCCACCCGCCAGCGGCGCCTGCTGTGGATAACCGGAAATCGTCAGCTGTTGATAAACCGCTTCGCTACCTTCATTGCGCAGGGTCAGCGGCGTGTCCAGCAACGCCCCGTCCAGCTTGAGCCCCGGCTGGCTGTTGTTCAGCTCTCGGGTCTGGCTACCGCTAGCCAGCGTGGCCGTCCAGCTGGCTTCAGGTTTGCCCAGCAAATTACGTCCCGCCAGGAACAGGGAATTACTCTCCTGAGTCGACAACCATTGGCTGGCCGCCAGTTGATCTGACAAATCAAACAAGCGCTGTTCACGCTGGCCGCCGAGCAGATTGTTCTCTTCCAGCAGCGCCAGTATCAGCGCCTGATCACGCAGCGGACTGCCATAATCCCCCAGCCACTGATCGCCCTTACGGGTGGCCGCCAGACCGGCCAGCAACGCCTGATCGGCCCGCGGCTGATCGCCCATCTTCTGCAGGGCAATGGACAGTTGCACCAGCGGCAACCCGGATCGGGCATCGCTGCGCCGTTCAAAGATGCCGCGTAACGCCCCCAATGGCGCCTGTTGGCTGCGGGCCAGAACCAGCGCGGCATAGGCTTGCACCGCAAAGCGGGTGTGATCGAGGTTGTCGCTGTAATCCGCCTCGATCAGGTTGCGCTCCTGCACGTAACGCAGCAGGCGCTCGCTGGCTTTTTTCAAGGCTTCAGCCGGCACCGCGTAGCCCTGGTCCCGGGCACGCAGCAGGAAGTCGGTGACGTAAGCGCTCAGCCAGTACTCTTCTTCACCGTCAGCCCCCCACAAACCAAAGCTGCCGTTAAAACGCTGCATCCCCAGCAGGCGCTCGATACCGAGTTCGATCTTGCGCTTGCGATCGGCATCCGGTTCGCCTTCAAGGCCCAGCCGCTTGAGCAACGCCGCATCCGCATACAGCGCAGGGTACAGGCCGCTGGTGGTTTGCTCCGAGCAGCCATACGGGTACGCCTTGAGTGCGCGGATTTGCTCACCCAGGTTCAGCGGCGGCCGGCTCGACAAACTCAGCAAGGCTTCACGCCCCGCCGGTTCAAAGGCTTGCAGCGCATCTTCCGGCAGGCTCCAGGGCTGATCCTTGAGTACCGCGCGGTAATGCTTGAGCATCGCCGGGTACGCCGGGCGTATACCCAGGGTCCATTCGCGGGTGAACGGCGCCAGTGTTTCCCCTGGCAGTTCGAGGCCATTGACCGTGACCTTGACCGCTCCGGTGCCGAAACCGCCCAGGGCCTTGACCGGGATCTGCAAGGTGCTGCGCTGGCCGGGGCTCAAGGTGACAGGTTGCGCGGCAGTGCCCGACAGGCTCAATTGGCCCCGGGTCTCGAGTTTGACCTCAAGTGTCTGCGGCTTGTCGGTGAGGTTGGACAGGTCCAGCGCTAACCGGGTCTCATCCCGCGGGGCCAGAAAGCGTGGCGCCGCCAGCTCTGCCACCAGGGGTGCGGCGACCACGGTTTTACCTTCGGCCATGCCGTAGCTGTCATCGCTCCAGACTTGCGCCATCAGGCGCAGCTCGCCGTTAAAGTCGGGAATATTGACGCTGACTTCACCTTCACCCTGCTCATTCAGGGTCACGGGTACGCTTTGCAACGCCACGATGTTCACGCTGGTGGCTGGCCGCTTGCCGCCTTTGGCCAGCGCCGCATCACCGCCGAACGCCAGGCTGGCCAGACGGCCCTGCCCGGCTTCGATCAACTGCCCGTAAATATCCAGCTGATCCGCGCCGTAGGCCTTGCGCCCGAACAGGCTGGTGTAGGGATCAGGGGTCGGGTAGCCGGTGATATTCAGCACCCCCACGTCCACCGCTGCCAGCAGTACATGGGCCCGTTCGGGAATGCTGCCATCGGCGTTTCTGGCGGTAAATTTCACGCTCAACGGCTGCTTGGGACGCATTTTTTCGGGCGCATCAAGGGTCAGCGCCAACTTGCGCGCCGTGCGGTCGAGCGGCAGATGCAGCACGCCCACGGCCCGCTTGGGAGTGATATTGGTCTTGCGCTCGCCCGGGCGGATAACCAGCGCGCTCACGTACAGATCGTGACGGGCCCACTTCGGATCGAGTTTGATATCGAAGGTTTTGCCTTCGGCCGGCACCTCGATTTCTTCCCACCACAACGGGCCATCACTGCCTTCAAGCAGCAGGTAACCCTTACCGGCTGCGGGCGGCGTAACCGTTACCCTGGCGGTGTCACCATCGGCATAGGCGGCCTTGTCCAGCGCCAGCTTGACCTGATCGGGGCGCACGGCGCCGCCTTCGGCATTGTCCTGGGCGCGATAACCGGCCCAGAAACGCAAGCTGCTGATCAGCCCGGTTTGCGGGTCTTCAACTTCAACCCGGTATGGGCCCCACTCCACCGGGAAACTGACCTTAGCCGTTTCTCCGGCTTTAACGCTGACGGTTTCCTCGTTGAGATTGAGAAATTTCTCGTTGTAGTGATAGCTCCAGCCGTCGTTGTCCGAGTAGTTCCAGTAGTAATCGCGGCGCTCACGCACCAGCCTTACCTTGAGGTTTTCAGCGGCCAGTTTGTGCCCTTCGCTGTCAGCCACCAGTAACTCGAACTCCGCCGGGCCATCGCCATCGGTTTCAGTGCCGGCAAACAGACCGCGCACCCCCGGCAAGCGCTCGGCGGGCCACACGGGTTGCACCAGACGCCGGGTAATCGGGCGCCCGCCCGACTCCTGCAAACTGGCTTGCACTATCAACTGCAGCGGCGATTTGGCATCGCTCCACTGGCTTTCCAGGCTGATGGTTTCCTGGCCTTCAGCGTTCAGCACGCTTTCGTCCAGCTCCAGATCCTGGGTCAGTTCCGGCTCTGTCACTGAGCCGAACTGATAACCCGGCAAGGCACTGACCGCATCACGCAATGGACGCACATAAACCTGGCCGCTAAGGCGATTGCCTGACGCCGGGGCGCCGTACAAATAACGACCGCTGACTTGAATTTCTGCGGTCTGATCAGGGCGCAGCGGTGCGTCACTGCCCTTGAGTTCCAGCGCCAGGCGCTCGGGCAGGAAGTCTTCAACCTGAAAGTCATACCACAGCGGCTGGCCGTCCCCCAGATCAAAGATCAGTAGCCAGCGTCCGGTCGGCGCCTCCTCGGCCAGTTGCAACGGGTACTGATATAAACCGGAAGCATCGGGCGACCAGACAAACTTGCGGCTGACCTCATTACCCGGACGACGCACCTCGACACTCACCGGCTGCGGCTTGACCGGTCTGCCGTCGCGGTCGCGCAACAAGGCATTGAGCAGCACGGTTTCGCCGGGGCGATACAGATCACGCGGGCCAAACACAAAAAATTGTAGCGGGTGAGCCTGCGGACCGCCAATGTCGAATTCGGCCAGATCCAGCGCCGCGCTGTTCAAACGCAGCAAACTGGTCTGGTCGCCCTGACGCGCCACCAGCACTTCAGCGTCGGACGGCAACGCCAGTTCCGCGTGCCCTTGTTTATCTGTCTTGCCCTGGGCCAGCATCTTGCCCTTGCGGTCAAGCAACTCCAGCTCCACATTGGCCAGTGCGCTGCCACCTTCCAGCGCCTGGGTGAACACATCCAGACGCTTCTGATAACGATGTACGGAAAGGCCGATATCGCTGAGGGTGAACAACGTTGCAGGTGTCGAATAGTTGTAAGTGCCGGACGCCTTCATCACCGCCAGGTAAACCCCCGGCTGCTGCAAAGGCTTGACCCCGGAAATCGGCAGGATCAACGTCTCACGGGTATTGCGTGCCGGGTTCAGGTCAAAGCGAGCGCTGTAAACCAGATCGGCCATGCTCAGCAGATCCTTGGCGTCGTAGCTTTGCAGGCTGCTGTTGCCGCCCCAGCGGCTAAGAAAGTTCGGTAACGATTCGGGTTTGACCCGGAAGAACTCGACATCCACCTTGTCGACGTTCAACGCGATCACCGGCAAGCCTTCAGCCAGGCGGGTGGGTAACAGGTTGCCACGGCTGGCGAAGCCGACAGTGGGCTGCAAGTCACGGGTTTCCAGGCGGCTGACGTACTCGGCGGCGAGCCTGGTGTCGTTGACACCGCGCAGGCCGGGATCGACGGTAAGGATCAACTTGCGCTGCGGCTCCAGGTGCCGCAAACGCAGTTCCATCAGGTTGTCCGACAGCTCCCAGGCGCCATCGACCTTGCCGGATTTAGCGTCAACCAGATGCAATTTTTCGGCGAAGTTCTGCTCCGGGTCCAGAGGCACCGAAAAACTCACGGACAAGGTGCTGGCGCCGTCCAGTTGTACTTCGGAAACATCCACCACACTCAACTCGCGTCCGGCATAGCGCTCGGCCAGTACCTTGACGTCCGGTTTGGCCGCCTGGACGCTGACAGCCGGTGGCGCCCCGGGCTTGTCGGTTGACGATGAATCACAGGCGCTCAGCAGTGCCAGCGCACAAGCCAGGAACAGTCCTTTGTTAAGCATGGTGTACTCGTTGACTAGGCATTGAAGGGAATGACTATATATCAGCGCGCCATGAACTACTGACGCACCGGTCAGATTGACCGTTAAACGGGCGATTGGTTGCGCTGCCCCATGAGCAACACAAAAACGCTGGGAGCTGGCTCGCCAGCGATGCAGGCGCCCCGGTTTTCCGGGTGTTGATGCCATCGCCGGCAGCCGGCTCCCACGGTGGAACTGCCCTGAACTGAAACCCGCCTCCCACACAAATTCTGCGGCCCCGCTACAATGCACTCCCCCAAGGAGCCTGCATGTCTTCCCTATTAGCTGACTGGCGTGACCGTCCTACCCATCGCCGGGTGTGGGCGCTAGCAGCACCGATGATTTTGTCGAACATCTCGGTGCCGCTGGTGGCGCTGGTCGACAGCACTGTAATCGGCCATTTGCCCCACGCCCATCAACTGGGTGCCGTGGCCGTAGGCGCCAGCCTGTATATCTTTCTGGCCTGGATGATGGGCTTTTTGCGCATGGGCACCACCGGCTTCGCCGCGCAGGCCGCCGGGCGTGACGATGGCACCGCGCTGCGGCAAATCCTGGTGCAAGGCTTGCTGCTCAGTGTGCTGTTGTCGATGCTGCTGGGGGCGATAGCTGTCCCCTTCAGCGGCCTGGCCTTGAGCGTGATGCAACCGTCCGCCGAGTTGCATGCCCTGACCCTGGATTTCTTCCATACCCGCCTGTTTGGCCTGCCCGCAGCTTTGGCAAGCTATGCGCTGGTGGGCTGGTTTCTGGGCACGCAAAACGCACGGGCGCCGCTGGCCATTCTGCTGACCACCAACCTGGTCAACATAGCCCTTAACCTGTGGTTTGTCCTCGGTCTGGACTGGGGCGTAGTCGGGTCGGCCCGGGCCTCGGTGATTGCCGAGTGGAGCGGCGCGCTACTCGGCCTGTGGCTGACCCGCGGCGCCCTGGGCAAATTCCCGGGCACGGTCATGTGGGCCGCCTTGCGGGTATGGCACAACTGGAGGCCGCTGCTGGGGGTCAACCGCGACATTTTCATTCGCAGCCTGATGCTGCAACTGGTGTTTTTTTCCATCACCTTGCAGGGCGCCCGGCTGGGGGATGCCACCGTGGCGGCCAATGCGCTGTTGCTCAATGGCTTGCTGCTGGCCGCCCATGCGCTGGATGGCCTGGCCCATGCCGTGGAGGCACTGTGCGGGCATGCCATCGGCGCCCGTGATCGCCTTGCGCTGCGCCGTTCGATGGTGGTTGCATGCGGCTGGTCATTGATGGCCAGTACCGCGTTTGCGCTGCTGTTCCTGTTTGGCGGGCATCTGTTTGTCGAGATGCAAACCGACATTGCCAGCGTGCGGGAAACCGCCTTCCAGTACTTGCCGTATCTGGCGCTGTTGCCGCTGATTGCGGTGTGGAGCTACTTGCTCGACGGGCTGTTTATCGGCGCCACCCGCGCCCGGGAAATGCGCAATGCGATGCTGATCAGCGTCGTTATCGCCTTCCCCGCAGCCTGGGCGCTGCACGGTTATGGCAACCATGGCCTGTGGATCAGTTTTCTGCTGTTTATGGTGCTGCGCAGCCTGACCCTGGGGGTGTATGCGTGGAAGATGCAGCGCAAGGATGAGTGGTTTACTCCAAGAGCGTGATCCGGATCAGTGATCACTGACGAACTCGCCAATGTTATCCAGCACCGGGGCCAACCAACGTAACGGACGTGAAAGCGCCGCCACCAGGGTTACGTGGCTGGTGCGCGTGAAATAGAGTTCCTGAACCGGCACCCCGGCGCCCCGCAACGCAGTCGCCAGCCCCCCGGTATTGCGCGTCGGGTTGACCAGCGTGTCCGTCCTGGCGGCCATCAACAAGGTCGGCGGCGCCTGGCGGCTCACGTGCCGCACAGGCTGCGACTCGGGTGGGGAGTCCGGGTAGAAAAATACTGGCCGCACCGCTTCGTCCTTGATCGGCAAAAAGTCATAGGGCCCGGCCAGGCCAATCCATCCGCGCAAACTGGCAGGACTCATACCTACAGCCCGTAACCACTGCGGATCAAGGGCAAGCATTGCTGCGTTGTACGCCCCGGCGCTGTGGCCCATCAAAAACAGACGCTGCGGGTTGCCGCCATATTGTGCGATGTGTTGATAAGTCCAGCCTGTGGCCTGGGCGCTATCTTGCAGAAACTGCGGATAACGCACCTGTGGATAAAGTCGGTAATCGGCGATAACCGTGGTTATCCCCCGCGAAGCCAATGCTTCACCGACAAACAGGTAATCGCTGCGCGAGCCGCTGTTCCAGCTGCCGCCATAGAAAAAAATCACCACGGGGGCTCCGGGGGCGGGCTGCCTGGGGCGATAGATATCGAGGGCCTGCCGCGGGTCTGCGCCGTAGGCAATATCACGGGTCATGTCGAAGCTGGAGGTCGGGGTCAGGCCGTTGATGATGCGTACCGGCGAGCAGGCGCTGAGCACCCACCCCATCAGCCCGGCGCAAGCCAGTCCCGCTGCCCCCTTGAAGCTGATCAACATGGGGTACGACCTCCGGGCAAAAAAAAACGCTGACCTGCACACATGGCACAGATCAGCGTAGTTCAGTCACCGGAGACCTGGTCGGGCTATCAGTGGCTCGACAGGTACGACGAACGGGTCAGGCCAAGACGCAGTGCATCGAGGTACTGGGTACGCTCTTTGGCACTGATGTTGGCGCTGGCCACTTTGTCGCGGTAGTGGTTCATCAACTCTTCCGGCGACAAGTGCACGTAGCGCAGCATGTCCTCGATAGTGTCGTGGGTCTCGATCCCGGCGTGGTACACGCTGCCGTCGTCGTTCTGGTAGATGTTCACCGAGTCGGTATCACCGAACAGGTTGTGCATGTCACCCAGGATTTCCTGGTAAGCGCCCACCAGGAAGATACCCAGCAAGTAATCCTCGCCTTCATTCAGCCCGTGAACCGGCAGGCTGGTTTCGATGCTCTGCTCGTCCACGTACTGCTTGATCTTGCCGTCGGAGTCGCAGGTCAGGTCTTGCAGTACGGCGCGGCGCAGCGGCTCTTCATCAAGACGGTGCAACGGCAGAATCGGCAGTACCTGGCCAATCGCCCAGGTGTCCGGCAGGCTCTGGAAAACCGAGAAGTTGCAGATGTACTTGTCGGCCAGCTTGTCGTTGAGTTCGTCGAGCACCTGGCGATGGGAACGCTGACGCGCTTTCAACGAGTTGTGCAAACGACGGCACACGGCGAAGTAGCACTGCTCGGCCAGGGCTTTTTCAGCCAGGGTGATTTTGCCGTCGGCGTACTGGGCAGCGATGTCGCTCATGTAGTGCGTGGCGCGCCAGTAGGTTTCGGTGACCATTTCAATATCGGTCGGGCCCAGCAGGTCCACCAGCCATTGCACGGTCTCGGGCAGGATGTCCTTGTTCTCGATTACCGGTACGTCGTCGTTGTGCTTCTCGACGTCGGTCACCTGCACCACCAGCATGGCGTGGTGCGCGGTCAGGGAACGGCCGCTTTCCGAGAAAATGTTCGGGTGCGGCAGGTTTTGCGCATCGCAGAACTCTTTGAGCATGCCTACGACAACGCCGGCATAGTCGTCCATGTCGTAGTTGATCGAGCTGGCGTTGCGCGAGTGCGTGCCGTCGTAATCCACCCCCAGACCGCCGCCCACGTCGATGTGGTCAACCGGCAGGCCGAGGTTGCGCAGTTCGCCGTAGTAGCGGATCGCTTCCTTGAAACCATGCTGGTAGTCCGCCAGGTTGGCGATCTGCGAGCCCATATGGAAGTGCAACAGACGGATGCCCTGATCCAGACCGGCCACCCGGAAGCGCTCAACCACCGACAGCAACTGCGCGGCAGACAAACCGAACTTGGATTTCTCACCGCCGGTGTCAGCCCACTTGCTCGATGCCAGGGACGACAGGCGCACGCGCAGGCCAACCTGTGGCTTGACCTTGAGCGAGGCCGCTTCTTCGATCACCAGGTCTACTTCGGAT
Organism: Pseudomonas sp. TMW22089; assembly: GCF_022496645.1. Lineage (NCBI taxonomy): Bacteria > Pseudomonadati > Pseudomonadota > Gammaproteobacteria > Pseudomonadales > Pseudomonadaceae > Pseudomonas > Pseudomonas sp. TMW22089. The sequence goes on along the minus strand of NZ_SCFG01000001.1, from coordinate 466,843 downwards.
TCTTTCTCGATCACGATAAACACGTTGTGACCGAGCTTCTGCCCCATAAGCGCCAGACGAATGAACTCGCGGTCCTTGTAACCGTTGCAAACGATGGTGCCACCCTTGGGGGCCAGCGCCAGCACGGCCAGCAGCTCAGGCTTGGAACCTGCTTCAAGGCCGATCGACACGTCTTTGGTGGCGATGATGTTTTCGATCACGGCTTCTTGCTGGTTAACCTTGATCGGGTACAGCGCGGTGTACTTGCTCTGGTATTCCAGACGCTCGATGTTGGCATCGAAAGCGCCGGTCAGCTGACGTACACGGTCTTGCAAAATATCGGGAAAACGCACCAGCAATGGCAAGGACAAGCCACTTTTGCGCAGTTCGTCGACTTGCTCGTACAGATCGATGGGCGAGCTGTTCGGGCCGTTCGGACGTACTTCTACGCGACCGGCTTCATTGATCGCGAAATACCCGGCCCCCCAATGGCGAATCCCGTAAACACTGCGGCTGTCCGCAACTGTCCATTGGCTGCCATCGTCTTTGCGTGTGCGTCGTACGGACATCGAAGTCCCCTATAAAGAAGTCAAATAGCCCAACCTGAAGGCAGGCTGGCGCAGTCTAAAGAGTAAATATGAAGATTAGTCTGCGCAGGGGTAGACCCTGACAACAGCGCGGAGTTTAGAAACCGGTCAGAACAGGCTCTGTGAAAACCATGGCGAGCGACAAAAAGCACTTGGCGGTGGTCTTCACAGAAGCTGCTAGCCGCCGGACTTCTTGGCTTTGAACCCGTGCTTGAGCAGTTCGGCCAACAGCAATTCGACGTGATCGCCCTGGATCTCGATGATGCCGTCTTTCAACGCACCACCGGTGCCACAGCGTTTTTTCAACGTCGTAGCCAAATCCTTGAGCGCGTCTTCCGCCAGCGGCACTCCGGTCACAGTGGTGACTGTCTTGCCGCCACGGCCCTTGCTTTCGCGACGTACGCGAGCAATGCCATCGCCATCGGGGATACGGGTTTGTTTGCAGGTACAGGCGTCCACCGGCTGACGACAGTCCGGACAGTGACGACCTGCGTCGGTGGAAAATACCAGGCCACCAAGGGCGGCGAAGGATGCGGCTTTTTTGGCCACCGGCAATCCTCATATGGAGGACAAAAAATTGGCCGGTGCCTGACACTGTTGCGCCAAGGAGTACCGACCGCGAAGCCCCACTCTGGCAGGGGCAGCGCAACTCAGGCGGGAAAACCGCTTGAGTCTGAAAAAGGTCGCGCAGTGTAACGACAAATGCGCTGCTGCCCAATAGCCAATCGGCGGCAATTTATAAACCAGTCAACCGTAACTTTGCAGGAGCGAGCTTGCTCGCAAGCTTTTAACCTCAACCGCTCGCCCCTACGGCTTGATCTGCGCCAGATAGCGCTTGAGGGCTGCCAGCGAATCCGGGCAAAAAGGCTGTTGCTGACTCAGGCCCAATGCCTCGGCCACCGACATGAAGCAGGCCTGCTGCACCTCTTCAGGCTGCACCTGCAACGGGCCATCCCACACGGCGGAAAAAACGGCGCACCACAGGTGATTTTGTTCGCCTTCGAAGTAAAAGCGTTCATGGGCCGTCAGCGATACGCCGCTCACCCCCAGCTCTTCTGCAAGTTCACGGGCTGCCGACTCGGCGTAGCTCTCATCAACCCCCACCATGCCACCCGCCGCCACATCCCAGAACCCGGGATACAGCGCTTTGCTCAGGGTGCGCTGATGCACGCACAATTCACCGGCAGAGTTGAACAGCAAAATGAAAGTGCCGCGCCCGATCAAGCCCTGCTCACGCAATTGTTGTCGGGGCAAGCCGCCCAGCAGCCGGTCTTGAGGATCAACCCAGGCCACCATTTCGAGATCAGAGGCCGCACGGTGTGCGGCCTCCAGCGCAGAAATCGGCATCACTCAGCCCTGGGACAGCAATTGTCGAAGGTCCATGACCGCCGCGTTGGCGCGGGAAATATAGTTGGCCATGACCAGCGAGTGGTTGGCCAGAACGCCGTAGCCGCTGCCATTGAGGATCATCGGGCTCCAGACCGGCTCCTGGGCCGCCTCCAGTTCTCGAATGATCTGACGCACACTGACCGTGGCATTCTTTTTCGCCAGCACGTCAGCGAAGTCGACTTCAATGGCCCGCAGCAGGTGCGACAGGGCCCATGCCTGGCCACGCGCCTCGTAGAACACGTTGTCGATTTGCATCCATGGGGTTTCTTCTATTTCTTCATCAACCACGGGTACCTGGCCGGGTTTCAGGCTTTCGGTCTTCAGTGCGCCATTGAGCTTGACCCGGCCGACGCTGGCCGACAAACGCTGCGACAGCGATCCCAGACGAGTACCCACATCGCCCAGCCAGTTGTTCAGGTTATCGGCGCGCGCATAGAACAGGGCGTTCTTCTGGTTGGGATCAGACAAGCGCGCCTGGTAGCGGCTCAGGGAATTGATCCCCTCCTGGTACTCCGACTCGCTGGACGGCAGCATCCAGCTCTTGTTGTCGAAGTTGAAACGCGGTTCGGCCTTGGCCAGATCGGCGTCTTCGGCCGACTGCGATTGCGAACGGGCAAAGTCTTTACGCAAGCCGCGGGTCAGGTCACGCACCTGTACCAGCACGCCATATTCCCAGCTCGGGATATTGTCCAGAAACACGCCCGGCGGAAAACGGTCATTGGACAGATAGCCGCCCGGTTTATTGAGCAGGGTGCCGGCCACGGTTTTAAGGGTTTCAACAGTGGTGAACCCCGGAACCATTTGCTTGCCATCCCTCTCGGCAGCCAGCTGGGCGTTTTGCTGCACCGGGAACAAGTCCGGTTCCTGGCTCCAGTACCAGCCCAGACCCAGGCACACCACGACGAAGATCCCCACCAGCACGGCGATTGAGCGGCTAAACAGAATGCTTGTGAAATAGCCACGCGACGGGGCACGGGTCTCCCTGACCGACTCACGGGCACTGCTGCCCTCACGTTTTTTCCAGTCCAGCATGGCTATATCCTTTCAAATTCCAGGTTCAATCGTTCGACCACAACCCTACCTCATAGTGCCTAGGGTCTGTTGGCGTTTCATTGGCTACAGGCTTTTTAATCACGTGCGGGCCGTGCAACTCGCAGGCGGGCCGGTCCGCCCGGCACTATAGAACAAGCACGGACGAGCCATGGTAAATATGGCTGCGCGGCTGTCAATTTCAAGCGGGACAGCCTGATTGGAAACCGGGAGACCGCCTCGGGTCGTGAATCCAGCAATCAAGGCAAATAGCCACTATTTATGCGGAATACCCCCGCCCCGTCACATCGATGTCATACAAACGCCATAACTTCAGGCGCTTCTTACTGCGTAGTAGGCAAAACCCCGCATGCGCCTGAAGCTGCTAACCAACTTGAACACCCTGTTACTGTTCGCCGTATGCCTGGCGCTGGGCGCCACTTTATGGTGGTCGCAGCGGGCGCTGGAGCGTCCGTTCCTGTTGATGGAGCGCTACCTGAGCCTGTCGCAGCTGTTTCAGAATCAAGTTTCGCGCAACATTGAAGACTACCTGGCCAGTGGCGATGCCGTGCGCCTGAGCGAGGCCAACAGCGCGCTGGACAGGCTCCAGACAGCGCTCGACTCACTGCCCCCTGCCCTGGCCCAGGCCTGGCGCCCCAGCCTTGAAGAGCTGAGCCACTTCAGCAACAACCAATTGCTGGCTGCCGGCAAACTGGCCGCAGACCCGCAAGCCCTGCTGCTGCAGGCTGAGCGCGAGCTGGCCGGCAACCTGGAACAGCTCAGCCAGTATGCCCGGCAGGCCAGCACCCCCGAAGCCCGCCTTTATTCTGCGCCGTTGCTGACTGGCGCCCTGCATCTGGCCAGACTGTCCCTGAGCCGGGACAAACTGGTGAGCAGCGCCCGCAGCGAGCTGGCAGGCGAGGTGGAACGCGAACTCGCCAGCATCCGGGCCCAGGCACAGCAGATCGACGCCATGCCCTTACTGGGAGTAAGCGCGCAAAATACTTCCGGCAACGACGATTTCGCCGCGCTGATGGGGCTGCAAACCGAACGCACGACACAGGCCGAAGATGCGGGGATCGGCCTCAAGCGAGAGCTGAACAACCTGCTGAACCGCTACCCCGCCGAACTCAAGCGCACCCAGACCCAAATAGAACAACGGGCCCTGCTCGGCAACAGCACCCACCTGAAACTCAACGCCGTGCAACAGGCAATTGCCGCGCTGGAACCGCAAGTGCGCGCCGAGCACGGGCAGATCCAGAGCGAGGTGAGGCTGATCCAGGGTCTGATGATTGGCCTGATTCTGCTGATCGCACTGCTGATCGACACTCTGCAACGTAGGCTGGCCAAGGTCCTGACCCATTTGACCGGGTCGCTGTCGACCTGGGCCGACGGCGACTTCAGCCGCGACATCCAGCTGGGCAAGACCAATCGCGAGCTGCATGACATTGAGGCTTCGCTCAATCGCCTGCGCCAGTACCTGGTGAATCTGGTGGGCACCCTGCGCCTGAATGCCCAACAGGTCGCCGGCAGCAGCCAGACCCTGGCCGAACTCAGCAACGGCCTGCACGGCGGCGCCGAACGCCAGGCTGTTGATACGGCCCAGATCCGTGACGCACTGGGCGAACTGGAGGCCACCATCACCCAGGTCGCAGGGGATGCCAGCCATGCTGCCGATGCCAGTCGCAGCGCCGGCCTGGCCGTTGCCCAGGGGCAGCGCGTAATAGACCAGAGCCTGACCGGGTTGCGCGCGCTGGTCGGGGAAGTACAAGGCAATGCACAGAGCATCGAACGCCTGGCAGAAGAGTCGGCGACCATTGGCGGGGTCTTGACCGTGATCCGCTCCATCGCCGACCAGACCAACCTGCTGGCACTCAATGCGGCCATTGAGGCCGCCCGTGCTGGAGAAATGGGCCGCGGCTTTGCCGTGGTTGCCGAAGAAGTCCGCTCCCTTGCGCAACGGACCGCAGGCGCCACCAGCGAGATCCAGACCCTGATTGGCGGGCTGCAACTGGCCGCCCGGCAATCGGTTGAGGGCATGCGCGCACAAGTGGAACATGCCCGGGCCACCGCCGAAAAAGCCCAGGACGCTGAAGGCGCGCTGGATGAGATTGTCGATGCGATTACCACTATCTCCGGCACCGCAATGCGCATCGCCGACGTCACCGCACAACAAGGCACGGCTGTGGGGGAGATTCGCAACCACAGTGAGCGCATTCACCAATTGGGCGACGACAACCTGCAACGCATCGCTGTTGCTCGGGACCAGAGCCAGCAATTACTGGAGCTGGGCGGCAAATTGAACTCAGCCGTGCACAGCTTTCGCCTGTAGAAGCGAGCTTGCTGCAGGGCATCTCAGCATTCACTCCGCTATCATGCGCCCACGTTTGATTTGCGAGATTCCTATGCGCCGCCTGTTCCTTGTTCTGTGTTTGCTGCTCGCCGTACCGGCCATGGCCGCCGGCCTGCTGGATAACCGGCCCAGCTCTACCCTGGGTGCAATCAATAACAGCAACGACTTTTTACCGGTGCGTGACGCGTTCAGGCTCAACCTGATCGACAGCACGCCCGAGACCATCAAGCTGCGTTTTGTCCCCACCGAAGGCTATTACCTGTATCGCCACAAGTTCGCCTTTAGCACCGAACCCGCCGATATCGCCCTGGCCACGCCACAGTTACCGCCCGGCGAGCAAAAGCACGATGAGTATTTCGGCGACGTCGAGGTCTATCACGGCATTCTTGATGTCGACATCCCGCGCCCGACCGATGATCAGCGTCCGTTCACCCTGGTGGTCACTTACCAGGGCTGCGCCGACAAGGGTTTGTGTTATCCACCGGAAACCGAACGCCTGAGCATCGGCGGCACCCCGGTGTCGACCGCGACCGGCGACAGTGCCGCACCAGCCATCAATAGCTGGACCTGGCGCGAGCTGGCACTGTTCTTCCTCGCCGGCCTGGGCCTGACCTTTACCCCCTGCGTGCTGCCAATGCTGCCGATTTTGTCGGGCGTGGTATTGCGTGGCCAGGTGGGCGGGCTGCGCGGCTTTAGCCTGTCACTGGCCTACGTGCTGCCAATGGCCGCCTGCTTTGCACTGCTGGGCGCGCTGATGGGGATGTTCGGCGCACAGCTCAACCTTCAGGCACGCCTGCAATCGGTGTGGGTACTGGCGCCCTTTGCCCTGTTCTTCGCGATTTTTGCCCTGGCCATGTTCGGGGTGTTCGAACTGAAGTTGCCGCAAGCCATCAGCAACCGCCTGGATCGCGTTGCCAACCGCACCCAGGGTGGCTCGCTGTGGGGCGCTGCCGTGCTGGGCGTGGTGTCCAGCCTGCTGGTATCGCCCTGCGTCTCGGCCCCGCTGGCGGGAGCATTGCTCTATATCAGTGCCAGTGGCGATGCCCTGGGCGGCGGTTTGAAACTCTTTGCCCTGGGGCTGGGCATGGGCGCGCCCCTGCTGCTGGTCGCAACCGGCGGTGCGGCCTGGTTACCAAAAAGCGGGCCATGGCTGGTCAGCGTCAAAAACGCCATTGGCGTGCTGTTGCTCGGTTTGGCCATCGCCCTGCTCAGCCGCGTGCTGCCGGGCCCCGTTACCCTGCTGTTGATTGGTCTGCTGGCGGCCGGGGTGAGTCTGTTTCTCGGCACTCTGGAGTTCGGCTACAAAGCCCCGCGCCAACGTCTGGCGCAGTTGCTTGGGCTATTTCTGCTGGTTTACGCCCTGGCCTGCTGGTACGGCGCCCTCAGCGGTCAAAGCGACCCGTTCAGGCCGCTTGGACACTGGCAGCCTGCGGCATCCGCCGCCGGCCCGGCCCAAAGCAGCAGTGAATGGCAAACCGTCAGCACCGCAGAGGAGCTGGACAAGGTGTTGACACAAGCCAGTGCCGCCGGCCAGCCGCTGTTGCTGGACTGGTACGCCGACTGGTGTATCAGCTGCAAGGTGATCGAGCACGAGGTCCTGAACAACCCGCAGGTGCTGGACCGGCTCAAAGGCTACCGGCTGGTACGGTTTGACATGACTGCCAGCAATGCCGGGCAGCGCGCCCTGCTCGACCGCTACCAATTGTTCGGCCCTCCGGCACTGATGTTCTTTGGCAAAAACGGCAGTGAAAAAAGTGACTTGCGGGTCATCGGCGAGATCAATGCAGCAGACTTCGCCGAACGTGTCGACAACGCAAATGACCGGATCTAGAGAGCTGGTCACAAACTTTTCGCGAACATCGGTCATCGTGCTGGCTATTGCAGTTAACTGGACAGCGAATCCGCTTTTCGGCATAGTCGCCCGGCATTGATAACTGCACACACATAACAAGGAACAGCAGATGGCGACTTTTCTGGTTCTGCACGGCCCCAACCTGAATTTGCTCGGCACCCGCGAGCCGGGCGTCTACGGCGCTACTACCCTGGCGCAAATCAATCAGGACCTGGAGCAGCGGGCCCGCGATGCCGGTCACCATTTGCTCTATCTGCAAAGTAATGCCGAGTATGAGTTGATCGACCGGATCCACGCTGCCCGCGATGAAGGCGTGGACTTTATCCTGATCAACCCGGCTGCTTTTACCCACACCAGCGTGGCATTACGTGACGCGCTGCTGGCGGTGAGCATCCCATTCATCGAAGTGCATTTATCAAACGTGCACAAACGCGAACCTTTCCGCCATCACTCCTACTTCTCCGACGTTGCGGTAGGTGTGATCTGCGGCCTTGGCGCCAGCGGTTATCGACTGGCCTTGGAGGCCGCCCTGGAACAGCTTGAACTACAAGCTAAACGCCCCTGACCGACCCATTGGGAGTTGACGATTCATGGATATCCGTAAAGTTAAGAAACTGATCGAACTGCTGGAAGAGTCCGGCATCGACGAGCTGGAAATCAAAGAAGGCGAAGAGTCCGTACGCATCAGCCGTCACAGCAAGACTCCTGCTCAACAGTTCTACGCACCAGCGCCAATGCAAGCTCCGGCTGCTGCTCCGGTTGCTGTTGCTCCGGTTGCCACCGTGACCGAAGCACCTGCTGCACCAAAACTGAACGGTTTTGTGGTCAAGTCGCCAATGGTCGGTACTTTCTACCGTACTCCGGCACCTACCTCGCCAGCCTTCGTTGAAGTCGGCCAGACCGTTAAGGTCGGCGACACCATTTGCATCGTTGAAGCGATGAAAATGATGAACCACATCACGGCCGAAAAAGCCGGTGTTATCGAATCCATCCTGGTAGAAAACGGTCAACCGGTTGAGTTCGATCAACCGCTGTTCACCATCGTTTGAACCACGGGGAGCCAACGATGTTGAAGCCTCAGAAGCTGGAAAAAGTCCTGATCGCCAACCGCGGTGAGATCGCCTTGCGCATCCTGCGGGCCTGTAAGGAACTGGGCATCAAGACCGTTGCGGTGTACTCCACCGCCGACAAGGAGCTGATGCACCTGGGCCTGGCAGACGAAACCGTCTGCATCGGTCCGGCACCCGCCAACCTGTCCTACCTGCACATCCCGGCCATCATCGCGGCAGCCGAAGTCACTGGCGCCACGGCGATCCACCCGGGCTACGGCTTTCTGGCTGAAAACGCCGATTTCGCCGAGCAAGTCGAGAAATCCGGCTTCGCCTTTATCGGCCCGAAAGCCGACACCATTCGCCTCATGGGCGACAAGGTATCGGCCAAGCACGCCATGATCGCTGCCGGCGTTCCGACTGTTCCGGGTTCTGACGGCCCGTTGCCGGAAGACGAAGCAACAGCCCTGCGCATCGGCCGCGAAGTCGGCTACCCGGTGATCATCAAAGCCGCTGGCGGCGGCGGTGGTCGCGGCATGCGTGTGGTGCACCGCGAAGAAGACCTGATCGAAGCAGCCAAGCAGACCCGCGAAGAAGCAGGCGCCTGGTTCAGCAACCCGATGGTCTACCTCGAAAAATACCTGACCAACCCGCGTCACGTGGAAGTTCAGGTCCTTTCCGATGGCCAGGGTCACGCGATCCATCTGGGCGACCGCGATTGCTCGCTGCAACGCCGTCACCAGAAAGTTCTGGAAGAAGCACCGGCACCGGGTATCGATGAAACTGCTCGTGCAGAGGTTCTGGCGCGCTGCGTCAAGGCCTGCATCGATATCAACTACCGTGGCGCAGGCACCTTCGAGTTCCTGTACGAGAATGGTCGCTTCTACTTCATCGAGATGAACACTCGTGTGCAAGTGGAACACCCGGTTTCCGAAATGGTCACCGGCATCGACATCCTGAAAGAGATGTTGAGCATCGCGGCAGGCAACAAGCTGTCCTTCACCCAGGATGACGTGAAAATTCACGGTCACTCCCTGGAGTGCCGGATCAACGCTGAGGACCCGGCGACATTCATGCCGAGCCCTGGTCTGGTCAAGCATTTCCACGCACCGGGCGGCAATGGCGTTCGCGTCGATTCGCACCTGTACAGCGGCTACAAGGTTCCGTCCAACTACGACTCCCTGATCGGCAAGCTGATCACCTGGGGCTCGACCCGTGACGAAGCCATGGCCCGCATGCGCAATGCGCTGGACGAAATCGTGGTCGACGGGATTAAAACCAACATCCCGCTGCACCGCGACCTGGTGAATGACGAAGGCTTCTGCAAAGGCGGCGTCAACATTCACTACCTGGAACACAAACTGGCCAAGCAGTAAGTTTGATTCCAGATCAACCAGGCCGCCTTCGGGCGGCCTGGTCGTTTCTGCAACCTACCCACGCTTTGCGGGAGCTGGCTTGCCAGCGATTGTCCCGTCGCCAGCATCGCCGGCAAGCCAGCTCCCTGTGGCGATGTACGACGAGGGCTTTTCATCGTTTTTTGATTACCCGCACCGCCCTCGCTCGCGTAAACTGGCGCGCTTCTCGCAGCCCACCGGTTGCACACTCCTATTTTTCAAAGGTGCCCGCCATGCCTTGGCTGCAAGTACGCCTCGCCATCAGCCCGGAACAAGCCGAAACCTACGAAGACGCGTTCCTCGAAGTCGGCGCCGTATCGGTAACGTTCATGGATGCCGAAGATCAGCCGATCTTCGAACCTGAACTCAACACCACCCCGTTGTGGTCCCACACCCATTTGCTGGCACTGTTCGAAGGCGGTACCGAAGCTGACCTCGTTCTGTCCCATCTGGAACTGCTGACCGGCTCGCCCCTGCCCGAGCACCATGCCGAAGTCATCGAAGACCAGGACTGGGAACGCAGCTGGATGGACAACTTCCATCCGATGCGCTTCGGTCAGCGCCTGTGGATCGTCCCTAGCTGGCACGCCGCGCCGGAACCGGACGCCGTGAACCTGCTGCTGGATCCGGGCCTGGCCTTTGGTACCGGCACCCACCCGACTACCGCACTGTGCCTGGAATGGCTCGACGGTCAGGACCTGAAGGACTGCAGCGTGCTGGACTTCGGTTGCGGCTCGGGGATTCTGGCAATCGCCGCCCTGTTGCTGGGGGCCAGACAGGCCATCGGCACCGACATCGACGTACAGGCGCTGGAAGCCTCGCGCGATAACGCCGGGCGCAACAATGTCGCCGCAGAGCTGTTCCCGCTGTACCTGCCCGAAGACCTGCCACAGGTTCAGGCCGACGTGGTGGTTGCCAACATCCTGGCCGGCCCCCTGGTCTCCCTGGCCCCGCAGCTGTCGAGCCTGGTCAAACCGGGCGGTCGCCTGGCGCTGTCGGGCATCCTCGCCGAACAGGGCGAAGAAGTCGCCGCAGCCTACGCCGCAGACTTTGATCTTGACCCGATCGCCAATCGCGATGGCTGGGTGCGCATCAGTGGCCGTCGCCGCTAGAGCCTGTTGACCTTTGGTTGCGGCCGCGACGCGGCTCGCAATCAAACGGGTACAGCCCCTACAATGCACGCCTGCCCAATCCGGATGGCCACATGAGCGATAGCTTCGTTACCCAGTGTCCACACTGCCAGACCAATTTTCGCGTCAACCACGCCCAACTGAGCGCGGCTCGCGGCGTTGTGCGCTGTGGCGCCTGCCTGCAAGTGTTCAATGCTGCACAGCAACTGCTGAACAAACGCACTGAAAATGAACAACTGCCGACAGTAACGACCCCTGATGTTGCAGAACCCGAGGTCATCGAGCCGCCTGCCGGCCCCAAGCCCGTCAGCCCGGAACACTGGCAAGCAGCCGAACTCGATCTCGACCATCTGGATCTGGATGAAGAACTGGCCCGGCTCGAAGAGCGTGAGATCCAGCCCAGCAAAAGCTTTGGCCAGCCCCACAAGGTAAAAGACAGCTCACTGAGTGCCCGGCGCGACAGCCCGGACGCCGAAGAAAGCCAATGGGCAGACAGCCTGTTCAGCGATTCGGCGGCCGAACGCGCCGAAACCTCAGCGCTCGCCAGCAAAGCCGCAGAGAAGCTCAGCGAACCCGCCTCAACGGGGCGCACCGAGCCGTCATTATCACTGGACCTCGACGAGCCGGATGAAACGCCGCCGCTCAAGCTTTCGCTGGACGATGAGCTGGAGCCGGGACTGACCGGCGAACACCTGAGCGCGAGCGATGATGACGACGACGAGCCCCCTGAGCCGTTGCCCCTGAGCAAGCGCAGGCGCAACGAACCAAGAGTGCGTGAAGACGCACTGCTGGATCTGGTCGACGACCCGCTGCAGCTGGACTGGCAAAAACGCCGTACACCATGGGGCAAACGCCTGCTTTGGGTCTTGCTGATACTGCTGGCCGGCGCGGCACTGGCCGGCCAATATATTGCCAATCATTTCGATGAACTGGCCCGACAGGATCAATACCGCCCGATCTTCCAGCAACTGTGCCCGCATCTCGGCTGCACAGTGCCGTCCAGGGTCGATATAGACCGAATCAAAAGCAGCAATCTGGTGGTACGCAGCCATCCCGAGTTCGCCGGAGCGCTGGTGGTAGACGCAATCCTCTACAACCGCGCGCCGTTCTCCCAGCCTTTCCCGCTGCTGGAGCTGCGGTTCGCCGACCTGCACGGCAAAATGATCGCCAGTCGCCGTTTCAAGCCCGGCGAATACCTGATCGGTGATCTGGCCAAGGCCGAAATGCCGCCACAGACACCTATCCACATTGCCCTGGACATTCTCGATCCAGGCCCGAAAGCCGTGAACTACAGCCTGAGCTTTCATTCCCCGGAATGAGCGCGTGGCGCTTTTAGCTGCAAGAGGCGAGTTAGAAGTGAAATGCTGATTTGCTGTGTCTTGCAGCTTGTCGCTTGAGGCTTGTGGCCAGCCTTCGGCTCCAATTGTTCAAAATTCATCCAATTGCGTCTTTATCCGGTCATCGAGAGCGGGTATCATGCCAACCCTTTTTCGAACTCCCAAGATCCGGCCCCACAACAGGGAAGTCCTATGTCGGCGGTACGCATCGGCCCATATACATTGCACAACGGTTTGATCCTCGCGCCTATGGCGGGCGTCACCGATCAACCTTTTCGTCAGCTTTGCCGACGGATGGGCGCGGGACTGGTTGTCTCGGAAATGGTCACCAGCGACATGAGTCTCTGGAATAGCCGCAAGTCACGCTTGCGCATGATTCACGACGGTGATCCCGAGCCCCGCTCGGTACAGATTGCCGGCGGTGACGCGCAAATGCTGGCAGATGCCGCCAGGGCCAATGTGGAACTGGGCGCGCAGATTATTGATATCAACATGGGATGCCCGGCAAAAAAGGTCTGCAACAAGGCCGCGGGCTCCGCGCTACTGAAAGACGAAGCATTGGTGACCGAGATCCTGCAGGCCGTCGTGGCTGCGGTTGATGTGCCGGTCACCCTGAAGATCCGCACCGGCTGGGACCGGGACAACAAAAACGGCCTGACCGTGGCGAAAATTGCCGAACAGGCCGGAATTGCTGCTCTGGCGGTGCACGGTAGAACCCGCGCCGACCTGTACACCGGTGAAGCCGAATACGACACCATCGCCGCGATCAAGCAGGCAGTGTCGATACCGGTATTTGCCAACGGCGACATAGATTCACCCCACAAGGCCCGGCACGTGCTGCAAGCGACCGGCGCTGACGGACTGTTGATTGGCAGGGCGGCCCAAGGGCGGCCCTGGATTTTCCGCGAAGTTGATCACTTTCTGCGTACCGGGCAACTCCTGCCGGCACCACAGATGAGCGAAGTGGAACGTATTCTGCTAGAGCATTTGGCTGCACTGCACACCTTCTATGGGGAGGTATTGGGGGTACGTATTGCCCGCAAGCATGTCGGCTGGTATCTCGCAACCTTGCCGGGCGCCAAGGAGTTTCGCGCCCACTTCAATCGTTTAGAAGATACGGAAGCACAATGCGCCAACGTTCAGGCGTTTTTCGCCGAACGACACAAGAGCCTGGGGACAGGGGACGAAGGATGGGTGGCCGCATGACGATGATGACCGAGACATTAGTGAGTGGAACAACGCCCGTGAGCGACAACGTCAACCTGAAACAGCACCTCAATACACCGAGCGAAGAAGGTCAGACCCTTCGTGGCAGTGTCGAAAAGGCGCTGCACAATTACTTCGCCCACCTGGAGGGCGCTGAAGTCACGGACGTGTACAACCTGGTACTTTCCGAAGTCGAGGCCCCGCTGCTCGAGTGCGTCATGAACTACGTCAAGGGCAACCAGACCAAGGCCTCAGAGCTGCTGGGACTTAATCGCGGCACCTTGCGCAAAAAACTCAAGCAGTACGATCTGCTGTAAGCATTCAATCAAACCTGAAAGGCGTCCCGGTAAAACGGGTCGCCTTTTTTGCTGACTCCTTTGCTTTTGATGGAAATCGAGATGACCGATCAGACTACCCGCCTGCCGATCCGCCGCGCTTTAATCAGCGTTTCCGATAAAACCGGAATCCTTGATTTCGCCCGTGAACTGGAAGCCCTCGGCGTCGAGATCCTCTCCACCGGCGGTACGTTCAAGCTGCTGCAAGACAACGGCGTAGCCGCTGTCGAAGTTGCGGACTACACCGGCTTTGCGGAAATGATGGACGGGCGGGTGAAAACCCTGCACCCGAAAATCCACGGCGGCATCCTGGGCCGTCGCGGCATCGATGACGACATCATGAACGAGCACGGCATCAAGCCGATCGATCTGGTAGCCGTAAACCTCTACCCCTTCGAAGCAACCATCAACAAGCCAGGCTGCGACCTGCCGACCGCCATCGAGAACATCGATATCGGCGGCCCGACCATGGTCCGTTCGGCAGCAAAAAACCACAAAGACGTAGCGATCGTGGTCAATGCCAGCGATTACGCCAACGTGCTGGAAAACCTCAAGGCCGGTGGCCTGACCTACGCCCAGCGTTTCGACCTGATGCTCAAGGCGTTCGAACACACCGCCGCCTACGACGGCATGATCGCCAACTACCTGGGCACCGTTAATCAGACAGCCGAAACCCTGAGCACCGAAGGCCGCAGTCTGTTCCCGCGCACCTTCAACAGCCAGTTCATCAAGGCCCAGGAAATGCGCTACGGCGAGAACCCGCATCAAAGCGCGGCGTTCTACGTAGAAGCCAAGCCGGCCGAAGTCAGCATCGCAACCGCCACCCAGCTGCAAGGCAAAGAGCTGTCGTTCAACAACGTGGCCGACACCGATGCCGCGCTGGAATGCGTAAAAAGCTTTGTCAAACCAGCCTGCGTGATCGTCAAGCACGCCAACCCGTGCGGCGTCGCAGTCAGCCCGGACGCCGAAGGCGGCATCCGTCAGGCCTACGAACTGGCTTACGCCACTGATACCGAGTCGGCATTCGGCGGCATCATCGCCTTCAACCGCGAACTGGACGCCGAAACGGCCAAAGCCATCGTCGAGCGTCAGTTCGTTGAAGTGATCATCGCCCCGTCCGTGAGCGAAGAAGCCCGCGCCATCGTGGCCGCCAAAGCCAACGTACGCCTGCTGGCCTGCGGCGAGTGGAGCGCAGACCGCGCACCGGCCTGGGACTTCAAGCGGGTGAATGGCGGTTTGCTGGTACAAAGCCGCGACATCCAGATGATCGGCAGCGAAGACCTGAAAGTCGTCACCAAGCGCGCACCGACCGAACAAGAGATCCACGACCTGATCTTTGCCTGGAAAGTCGCCAAGTACGTCAAATCCAACGCCATCGTCTACGCCAAGAACCGTCAGACCATCGGTGTCGGCGCTGGCCAGATGAGCCGCGTAAACTCGGCCCGCATTGCCGCGATCAAGGCCGAGCACGCCGGTTTGCAAGTGCAGGGTTCGGTCATGGCATCCGACGCGTTCTTCCCGTTCCGTGACGGTCTGGACAATGCAGCCAAGGCCGGTATCACTGCGGTGATCCAGCCGGGCGGCTCGATGCGTGACAACGAAGTGATTGCTGCAGCCGACGAAGCCGGGATTGCCATGGTGTTCACCGGTATGCGCCACTTCCGTCACTAACTAGACGTCCCTTTCTGTAGGAGCGAACTTGCTCGCGATCTTTTGACTGCTCGCTCCTACAGAGAAACAAAGCGTTTCCCAGAATTCAGCGTCATCCGAGGTTTTTGAAATGAATGTTTTGATCATTGGCAGCGGTGGCCGCGAACACGCACTGGCCTGGAAAGTAGCTCAGGACCCGCGTGTCGCCAAAGTATTCGTTGCCCCGGGCAACGCCGGCACCGCCATTGAAGCCAAGTGCGAGAACGTCGCCATCGACGTGATGGCCCTTGAGCAACTTGCAGATTTCGCCGAGAAAAATGTCTCGCTGACCATCGTTGGCCCTGAAGTTCCACTGGTAGCCGGTGTGGTCGATCTGTTCCGCGCCCGCGGCCTGGATTGCTTCGGCCCCACTGCCGGCGCTGCCCAGCTCGAAGGCTCCAAGGCTTTCACCAAGGATTTCCTGGCACGCCACAAAATCCCGACCGCCGACTATCAGAACTTCACTGAAATCGAGCCGGCGCTGGCGTACCTGCAAAAAGTCGGCGCCCCTATCGTGATCAAGGCTGACGGCCTGGCAGCAGGCAAAGGCGTAATCGTCGCCATGACCCTGACTGAAGCCGAAGATGCCGTGCGCGACATGCTCGCGGGCAACGCATTCGGCGAAGCCGGTTCGCGCGTCGTTATCGAGGAATTCCTCGATGGCGAAGAAGCCAGCTTCATCGTGATGGTCGACGGCAAGAACGTGTTGCCGATGGCCACCAGCCAGGACCACAAACGCGTCGGCGATGCCGATACCGGCCCCAACACCGGCGGTATGGGCGCTTACTCCCCGGCGCCAGTGGTCACTGCGCAAGTGCACCAGCGCGTGATGGATCTGGTTATCTGGCCAACCGTGCGCGGCATGGCCGAAGAAGGCAACGTCTACACCGGGTTCCTGTACGCAGGCCTGATGATCGACAAAGCCGGCAACCCTAAAGTCATCGAGTTCAACTGCCGCTTCGGCGATCCGGAAACCCAACCGGTGATGCTGCGCCTGCAATCGAGCCTGGTGCTGCTGGTAGAGGCTGCTCTGGCCCAGGCGCTGGACAAGGTAGAAGCACAATGGGACCCGCGCCCGAGCCTGGGCATCGTCCTGGCTGCAGGCGGCTACCCTGGCGACTACGCCAAGGGTGCAGTGATCCATGGTCTGGATGCTGCAGCCAAACTGGAAGGCAAGGTGTTCCACGCCGGCACCGCCCTCAATGCCGCTGGCGAAGTGGTGACGTCCGGTGGCCGTGTACTGTGCGCGACCGCAATGGGTGACACCGTTGCAGCAGCTCAAGAACAGGCTTATGCACTGGCCAAAACCATCGAATGGGATGGTTGCTTCTACCGCAACGACATTGGCTACCGGGCCATTGCACGCGAGCGCGGCGAAACCCAGGAATAGGTAACCCATATGGACAGGCAAGGGATCAAACCCTTGCCTAACTATTCCAGCGCCGCGCATAGTTACCATCAGGCTTCAATATACGAAGGGATTTCAGCGTGCGCTGGCTTAGGATCGCCATAGGTATTACCGTCAGTCTACTGACTGCTTTGCTCTATTTAACGCCGGTGCAGGCGGCCCAAGGCAACCTTTGGTCTGTTCTTCTGGACCATAGTGGCGACCTGCAACTGAGCGATGTCAGTTCCCCCCGCTTAAGCAATCAATTCAGCCCAATCGAGCTCGAAGAGCTGACCGCAGCCAACCCCGATGAGGCGTTATGGTTGCGATTCCGGCTGCAGCCCAACAAGCATGAACAGATTTTGCGAGTCTTCGCCCCGGATCTTGCACGTCTTGACCTGTACGTTCTCGACGGCAAAAAACTGATCAGCGAAACCAGCGCCGGCAGTACATTGCCGACGTCCGACAAACCGCTGTCCAGCAGCGACTACCTGCTGCCCTTGCCCCAAAGCTCTCAAGAGCTGGATGTGTATCTGCGCCTGGTTTCGGAGCATCAGCTGCGCCCGCACATTACTCTCGATTCCGCCGTCATACTCGCCGCTAACCAGGGCATGACCCTGCTCTACGGGCTGTTGCTCGGCTGCCTGGCAATGCTGGTGCTGCACAACCTGATCCGCTTTGCTTTCACCCGCTCAGTCAGCAGCCTGTGGCTCGCTGCCTGCGAAGCCTTGCTCCTGATCAGCTCGGCGCTGTTCTTGAATCTGCTGGGGCCCTGGTTTCCCGAGTGGCACAGCGCCCACCCACCCGGAGCCTATCTGGCGCTGATACTGACGGCGCCTTGCGGGTTGATGTTCACCTACAGTTTCTTCGGCGCCCGCAGCGCCCACAGGTTGCAGAAACTGTTGCTGCTCAACACCCTGATTATCTGTATCGGCGGCCTGCTGGTGCTGTTCTTCGACACCCTGCCGTTAAACGTGATGACCTATGGCCTGGTCGGGCTTGCAAGCCTGAGCATCCTGCTGGTCTCGGTTCACCACTTGCAGCAAGGCTACCGCCCTGCCCGCCTGTTCGTGGTGGCCATGATTGTGTTCAACATCGGCACCCTGGTCATTCTCCCGACGCTGCTGGGCCTGACCCTGATCGCACCCCAGGAGCTGATCCTGGCCTTGATGGCGGTGGTCTGTATCTGCGGCCTGCTGATGAGCATCGCCCTGAGCGAACGCGCTCGCAGCATCGCCGAGGACCAATTCAGCATCAGCCGTGACCTGGCCGCCAGTAACGCCGAAGTGAATGCCAAAGCCGAATTCCTGGCCAAGATCAGCCATGAAATTCGCACCCCGATGAACGGTGTACTGGGCATGACTGAACTGCTGCTGGGGACACCACTGTCGGTCAAACAACGTGACTACGTACAGACCATCCACAGCGCCGGCAATGAACTGCTGACGCTCATTAATGAAATTCTCGATATTTCCAGGCTCGAGTCGGGCCAGATCGAACTGGACGATGTGCAGTTCGACCTCAATGCCCTGATCGAAGACTGCCTGAATATCTTCCGCACCAAAGCCGAACAGCAAAACGTCGAACTCATCAGTTTCATTCAGCCACAGGTCCCGAGGGTCATCAGCGGTGACCCCACGCGCCTGCGCCAGACCCTGCTGAGCCTGCTCGAAAGCGCGCTGAAGAAAACCGTCGAAGGCGAGATATTGATTGTCGTGGCACTGGAAGAGCGCACTCAGCCGCCACGGTTGCGCATCGCCATCCAGGACTCCGGCCAGCCGATGGATGAACAGGAGCGCGAAGCCCTGCTCAGTGCCGAACTGCACAGCAAGAACTTCCTCGCCGCTACCCGCCTGGGCGGTCACCTGGGGCTGGTCATCGCCCGCCAGCTGATCAGCTTGATGGGCGGTGAGTTCGGCATAAAGCCGGGGCAAACCAGGGGCAGCAATCTATGGCTGACCCTGCCCCTGGACCCGCAACACCTCGAGCACCCGACCTCCGACCTGGACAGCCCGCTCAAGGGTGCACGGGTACTGGTGGTCGATGACAACGACACCTGCCGCAAAGTGCTGGTACAGCAATGCTCGGCCTGGGGTTTGAGTGTCAGCGCGGCGGCCTCGGGCAAAGAAGCCCTGGCCCTGTTACGCACCAAGGCGCATCTGCGCGACTACTTCGACATTGTGCTGCTGGACCAGAACATGCCGGGCATGACGGGCATGCAACTGGCGGCCAAGATCAAAGAAGACCCGAGCCTGAACCACGACATCCTGCTGGTGATGCTGACCGGCATCAGCAACGCCCCGAGCAAGATCATTGCGCGCAACTGCGGGATCAAGCGCATTCTGGCCAAACCGGTGGCGGGCTATACCCTGAAAACCACCCTGGCCGATGAGCTGACCCAGCGCAACAAAGGCCAGGTCTCGGCGCAGCTCCCGGCCAATGGCCCGCCAACAGCGGTGACGGTGCCTGGCGACTTCCGCATCCTGGTTGCCGAAGACAACAGTATTTCCACCAAGGTCATTCGCGGCATGCTGGGCAAGCTCAATTTGCAGCCCGACACGGCCTGTAACGGCGAAGAGGCCTTGAAGGCCATGAAAGCGCAGCGTTATGACCTGGTATTGATGGATTGCGAAATGCCGGTAATGGACGGCTTCTCGGCCACTGAGCAATTACGCGCCTGGGAAGTCAGCCATCAGCGTATTCGCACCCCGGTGGTGGCGTTAACCGCACACATACTGGAGGAGCACAAAGAACGGGCGCGCCAGGCCGGCATGGACGGACACATGGCCAAGCCGGTCGAGTTGTCGCAACTGCGCGAGCTGGTGGAATATTGGGTGGCGCAACGGGAGTTGCGTGAATCCCAGGCGCAGCATTCCTAGGGCCCTACGCTGGCCGACAGACTGCCGGCGGCCTGATAGACTTTCGTCGCCTTTCTTCGGTGTGAGCTCAGACCATGCTCCATGTATTGTTCAGTGTGTATTTGAAGATGCTGGTGCTCTACAGCCCGTTCTTCGTGCTCTCATGCTTTATCAGCCTGACCCGGGGCTACTCCAACAAAGAGCGCCGTCGTCTCGCCTGGAAAGTGGCGCTGGCCACCTTGATATCCAGCGTCTTGCTCTACCTGTTCGGGCGGGCGATCTTCAGTGTTTTCGGGATTACCGTCGACGCCTTCCGCATCGGCGCCGGCAGCGTGCTGTTCATCTCGGCACTGGGCATGGCCCAGGGCAAATCGGCCGTGCAAACCGACAACGTGCAGCAGGATGTCACCATAGTGCCGCTGACCATTCCGTTGACGGTCGGACCGGGCACCATCGGTGCCCTGCTGGTCATGGGGGTCAGCCAGCCGCACTGGGATGACAAGCTGATGGCGATAGTCAGCATTACCCTGGCCAGCCTGACCGTCGGCGTAGTGTTGTACCTGTCCAACAGGATCGAGCGGATTCTGGGTGACCAGGGCCTGCAGATCGTCAGCCGCCTGATGGGCCTGTTCGTTTGTGCGCTAGCGGCGCAGATCATCTTCACCGGAATCCGCGGGTATCTAGTGCCCTGACCTCCCGCGCCCCGTCAGCGATTACAGAGCATGGCCCCATTGCGGGGCCATGCTGCCCGTCAGGGCTTTTCGCCGTACCAGCGTGGCGTGTACACCCACTCTGTGCCGTCGGCACGCGGGAAGGTGCAGGTGGTAGACGATCCAATCAGCACCATAGTACGCATATCCACCTGATCCGCAGTCAACGCGCCCAAAGTGATAGTCCGCAATGTCTGGCCCGGGCGGCCAATGTCGCGCCCCAGCACCACCGGCGTCTGTGGGCTGCGGTGCCGGGCCACGATTTCCAGCGCAACCCCCAGCTGCCAGGGCCGTGAGCGGGAAATCGGGTTGTAGAACGCCAGCGCCAGATCCGCCTCGCAAGCAAGGTCCAGACGCTTTTCGATGATGCTCCACGGCTTGAGGTTGTCCGACAGCGACATCACGCAGAAGTCATGCCCCAATGGCGCACCGGCCTGCGCGGCGGTAGCCAGCGATGCCGAAACCCCGGGCAGGATTTCCAGGTCGACGTTGTGCCACTGCGCATCACCAGACTCATGCAAGGCTTCAAGCACGGCGGCGGCCATGGCAAAAACCCCCGGATCACCCGAAGACACCACCACCACCGAGCGACCACTGGCCGCCAGTTCAAAGGCATGCCGCGCGCGCTGCATTTCTTCACGATTATCGGTGCAGTGCAGCACTTGATCGTCGCGAAACGGTCCGGCCATCCGCACATAGGTTTCGTAACCCAGCACGTCATCGGCCCGCGCCAGTTCGGCCTTGACCGCAGGCACCATCAATTCCGCAGCGCCGGGGCCAAGGCCGATGACTGCCAACCGCCCCCGGGCCCTGCCGATCTGTTGCGGGTCCAGAGGAACCGAAGCGACACCCAGGGCCAAACCACTGCCCGACTCGTGCCAGGCCACAGGTAGCGCCTGCTCCTCGGCACTCACAAAGCGTAGCGGCACAGCCAGCTCAGCCGCCGCCTCACGCAGTTGCGGGCTCGCCATCAAGGTGTCGTCGGCAACGATGCAGGCCAGCGACTGCCAGGCCAGCTTCACTGCATGCAACGCCTCACGGATCCCCTGCGCTGCAACAACGGAGCTGACCCGGACTACAACATTGCGCGGGTAGATCAGCAGTTCATTGGCCGCGGGTTCACGCTCGGCACTGCTGACGCAGATCGCCAGCCGCGCCTGCGGGTTTTCAGGCAGTTGTGCACCGGCCAGCCAGGGCGCATCGCCTTCGATACGCACCGACTCGCCCGCGAGCAAATCCGAGACAAAGCGTTTGCCCACCTCCAGGTCGCCCAGGGCATAGCCCCTCGGCGGGTTCAGCAGGCAGGTGCCAAAACGCAATTCGCCGCTGGTGGTGATGGCCGGGGCAACCTGCAGACCGGCAGCGATTTCCCGCGCCATGTCATTCACCCCCCCCAGACCTCCCAGCAGCGGAACCACCGCGCTAGCGTCTTCGGCCACGGCCAGCACCGGCGGCTCGGCGCCTTTCTCCAGCAGCAGCGGAGCCAGGGTGCGAATCACAATCCCGGCGGCGCACAGCGCAATAATCGGCGTGTCTTGCTGATACAGCTGGCGCAGGGTCGCGCCAAAATCGCTGTAGCTGCGGTCTGGCGCGTCAACCCGCCCGGCCAGGCCGTAAATCAACGCCTGAGGGGAAAGCTGCTGGATGCGCCGGGCCGTTGCCAGGCTGCCATTGCCCAGAATCACAATGGCCGGGGCCGGGCGACTCAACCTTGCCACCGTTCGCCGGGCACGATGATCAACGAGAAATAAGGCGACGACATCGGCTCCACTTCATTGAGCGGGACGATTTTCTGGTTGCTCATGGTCGCGCGCTCGACGTACAGCGCACGCTCGGCCAGCCCCAGCTCCCCCAGAACCTCGCGCACTTTATGAAAGTTGCGCCCCAGCTTCATGATCACGGCAGCGTCGGCATCGGCCAGACGCCGCTTGAGCTCATCGTGGGGCAGCACCCCCGACAGCACCGACAGGCTCTGATTGCGATACACCAGCGGCACGCCGAGCACCGAAGCGCCGCCCAGCATCGAGCACACCCCCGGCACCACTTGCGCTTCAAAGCGCTCGGCCAGACGGTCATGCAAGTACATGTAGGAGCCATAGAAGAACGGATCGCCTTCGCAGATCACTGCCACATCACGGCCGGCCTGCAAATGCACGGCAACCTCTACGGCCGCCTGATCGTAGAAGTCGCTGATGATTTGTTCATACGACAGCGGTTCGGGCAACACCTCGGTGGTCACCGGGTACACCAGTGGCATCAAGGTTTGCGCGTCTTGCAGGTGCGCTTCGATGATGCCGAACGCGTTGCCTTTTTTGCCTTTGGCCACGAAGTACGCCACCACCGGCGATTCGCGCAGCAGGCGCAAGGCTTTAACGGTAATCAGCTCCGGATCGCCGGGACCGACGCCCAGACCGAGCAAACGTCCAGGTTGAGTCATCATTCGATCTCCGTGGCCAGTGCGTTGACCGCTGCCGCAGCCATCGCGCTACCGCCGCGGCGGCCCTGCATGATCACAAACGGCACGCCACGGCTGTCTGCCGCCAGCATCGCCTTGGATTCTGCGGCCCCGACAAAACCTACCGGGAAGCCCAGAATCAGGGCCGGTTTCGGTGCCCCGGCGTCAATCATCTCCAGCAGGTAAAACAGCGCGGTCGGTGCATTGCCAATCACCACCACGCTGCCTTCCAGATACGGGCGCCACAGTTCCAGGGCCACCGCCGAGCGGGTGTTGCCCTGCTCCAGCGCCATCTCGGCCACGCCTTCTTCCTTGAGCGTGCAAATCACCTGGTTATTGGCAGGTAAACGCGTACGCGTCACACCTTCAAGCACCATGCGTGCATCGCACAGAATCGGCGCGCCGGCGGCCAGCGCATCGCGCCCGGCCTTGCCTGCACCGGGGGAAAAACGCAGGTCTTCGATGGCGTCGACCATGCCGCAGGCGTGAATCACCCGCACTGCGAGTTTTTCCAGGTCTGCCGGGATGCTCTCGAGGTTGGCTTCGGCCCGGATAATGGCGAAGGAGTTGCGATAGATCTCTTGACCATCGCGGATGTAATCAATCATCGGTGTTGCTCCGTTGGCGGGCCTCAAGCCAGGCGCCTGCCGCTTCAATAGTAAGATTGCGCCCATGCAGAACACCGAAACCCGGCTGTTCTGAAGCACGTAAATAGAGGTCGTAATGACCGGGCGCCACGGCCAGCAGAGTGACCGGCGCAATATGGGCTGCCGCACATGAACGCCGGCAACCGGTCAGATGCACATTCAGCGGTTGGCGCAGACCCGCAGCGAGCTGGCGGGCATCCTGTTTGGTGTCCGCCAAGCCTTTCGCGCACGCCTCGGAGCCAGTGCAGGCCACCAGATGTGCCAGCGGCTGCGCCGCCTCACACAACAAACCCAGCGCCTCTAACTGGAGGGTCACAGCTGGCGCATCGCTGGTCTTGATCCCAGGCAGCAACACACTTTGCCAGGGGCTGAACCGCAGGGTGCCGTCACCAGATTCGTCAGCCAGTTGCGCCAGCCCCCGGAGCATGGCGGCATCCAGACGCCCCAGGCCGGGAACCGCGCCGATATACACCCGGCCCTGCTGGCGCTGGGCAAAAGTACCGATATGCCTCACCCCGGGCGCGACACCCCGTGGCCCCACGGCCAGCGGGATCAACCCCACGCTGAGCCGTTGCTGCAACTGCTCGATGAAGTGCTCGACGGCAACTTCCTCAAGCAGATGCCGCATTCTGGTTTGCTCAGGCCGGGCCAGATCGAGAAACAGCAACAGTACCGCCATCACCAATTCATGGGCCTGTGCCAGCGGCACCGCAGCCAATGCCGGGTTGTGCGCCGGGCAGCCGGCCAGACCGAAGGCCATCACCAACTGACCGTCCAGCTCAATCACCGATAGCCACAGATCGTGCGGGTGCTCCAGCATCACCAGGGCTTCGCCAGCGTCCAGTTGCAGCGCGAACTTGGCTGACAACTCGGCCAGTCGCGGGGTGTTTTGCAGACTGGCAAGCAGCTCTGCGGCCAGCGGCCGGGTATCGATGCGCATCTGCGGGTCGATACCCGCAGCCGGGCTCAGCATCAGGTTGCGCACATCGTCACCCGCTGCCGTCGCAGGCCCCAGACCTGCCGCCAGCAAGGGTTCAACCAGAGCCCGATGTTGCGCCCCGACCCCGCGAATCTGCAGGTTGCCACGGTTGGTCGCTTCAATGACGCCACTGGCATAGCGCTGCGCCACATCCGCCACGGCACGGGCCTGCATCGAGGTGATGCAGCCACCATCGAGCTTGACCCGGCAAATCCCGCCGTCCAGCGCCTGCACGATACGTAGCAACCCCGGGCAAGCCGTAGGGCGCACGGGCGTCATGACAGGGAGTTGAGGTGGCAAGGTCAAAGGTCGATCCAGGCAGGCAATGGGCTGTTGCAGGTGGCGCATTATGCCTGCTTTGGGCGACCGCATGAAAAGCTTGCCGGACGGAATACCCGCTGCGGGCAACCTTAAGCAGCATTACCTGCAACAGAGCCCGCCCGCCCGCTTTATGGGCGAGGCGCCGAGAGCCCAAGGCGCGCTATCATGGGCGCCCTGCCGGCGCGTCTTGCAACAGTGCTGGCGGATGGAAAAATCAGCGTTTACCAAGAGGATCGGCATGTCGCCCTGGCTAACAATTGTGGGAATCGGTGAAGACGGCTTCAGCGGCCTGGGCAAAAACGCCCGGCGCGCCCTGCTCAGTGCCGGCAACGTGTTTGGCGGTCCGCGCCAGCTGGACTTGCTGCCCGCCTGCATCCGCGCCGAACGCCAGGCGTGGCCGAGCCCGTTCTCACTGGCACCGGTCCTGGCCTTGCGCGGTACACCGGTGTGCGTGCTGGCCAGCGGCGACCCCATGTGGTTCGGTGTGGGGGCCAGTCTTGCCCGGGTGGTAGCCAGCGATGAAATGCAGGTGCTGTCTGCCCCGTCATCTTTCTCGCAGGCCGCCGCCCGACTGGGCTGGGCCTTGCAGGATGTACTGACGCTGTCGGTGGTGGCGCGGCCTGTCGCCGCGCTCAATGCTCATCTGCACAGCGGCGTGCGCCTGCTGGTGCTGAGCAACGACGCCAGCAGCCCGGCGGCCGTTGCTGCCCTGCTGCGTGAACGCGGCTTTGGCCCGAGCCGCCTGAGGGTACTTGAGCACCTGGGCGGCCCGGCCGAGCGGCGAGTCGAGGCCAGTGCCGATGACTGGAGCGACCCGCCCGTGGCGGCGCTCAACCTGATCGCCATCGACTGCCTGGCCGATACCGACACCCGGCCGCTGTCACGAAGCGGCGGGCTGCCCGACAGCGCGTTCCGCCATGACGGCCAACTGACCAAACGCGATGTACGGGCCATTACCCTGGCCCGCCTGGCGCCGTTGCCGGGGCAGTTGTTGTGGGACGTGGGCGCCGGCAGCGGTTCGATCGGAATCGAATGGATGCGCACTTACCCCAGCTGCCGCACCCTGGCCATCGAAGCCGATGCCGGGCGCCAGCAATTGATCGAACACAACCGCGATGCTCTGGGCGTCCCCGGCCTGCAACTGATCCGCGGCAAGGCTCCGCAAGCCCTTGAAGGGCTGGAGCGCCCGGACGCGGTCTTTATCGGCGGCGGCGTGACCCGCGAAGGGGTGCTCGACACCTGCTGGCAACAGCTCAAACCCGGCGGGCGCCTGGTGGCCAATGCCGTCACCCTGCAAAGCGAAATGCTGCTGATGAGCTGGCGCGAGCGTCACGGTGGCGAACTGACCCGAATCCATATCGCCCAGGCGCAACCGCTGGGGGAATTCGATACCTGGCGTCAGGCCTTGCCGATAACCCTCTTAGACGTGACCAAACCTCTCGATGCGTGACGAAACCGCCGAACAACCCGCGCCGCTGCGCAGCGGCCTGACCACCGGCAGCTGCGCCACAGCCACCAGTCTGGCCGCCGCGCGCCTGCTGCTCAGCGGGGTCAGCCATGACGCCGTCGCCATCACCTTGCCCAAAGGCAAGATCGTCACCATGCGCCTGGAGTTCTGCCGCCTGTGCGATCAGGGGGCCGAAGCCGGCACCATCAAGGATGCCGGGGATGACCCGGATGTAACCCACGGCGCGCTGCTTTACTCCCAAGTGGGTCTCAGGCCGGAACCGGGTATCGGCTTTGTCGCCGGTCTCGGAGTGGGCACCGTGACCCGCCCGGGTCTGGTACTGGCCGTGGGGGAACCGGCGATCAACCCGGTGCCGCGCAAAATGATCACCGAACACCTGCTGCTGCTGGCAGCCGAACTGGGCTACAGCGGCGGCTTTACCGTCACCGTCAACGTCCAGGACGGCGCGGCCCTGGCGTTGAAAACCATGAATCCGCGACTGGGGATCCTGGGTGGTCTGTCGATATTGGGCACCAGCGGCATCGTCCGCCCGTTCTCCTGCGCGGCTTACATCGCCTCGATCCATCAAGGCATCGATGTGGCCAAGACCAACGGCTACCTGCACATCGCCGCCTGCACCGGCAATGCCAGCGAAGACACCATGCGCCGGGTCTACAACCTGCCGGAAATTGCCCTGATCGAAATGGGCGACTTTGTCGGTGCCGTACTCAAGCATCTGCGCAAAGTACCTGTGGGTAAGTTGAGCCTCTGCGGCGGCTTCGGAAAAATCAGCAAGCTGGCGGCCGGGCATATGGATTTGCACAGCCGACACTCCAGTATCGACCTGCCGCAGCTGGCCGAATGGGCCGCCGCCAGCGGTGCCGACAGCGAACTGCAAGAGGCGATCCGCCAGGCCAATACCAGCCAGCAAGCCCTGGCAATGGCCAGTGCTGCGGGCATCGCCCTGGGTGATACGGTGTGCCAGCACGCCCTCGACTTCGCCCGTAGCGTGGTGCCGGCACAGGTGCAGGTCGAAGTGTTTGCCATCGACCGCCAGGGCGGGATAGTCGGTCACGCCGGAGCCTTTGCATGAAACGAATCCTGTTGCTGGGCGGCGTCACTGAAGCGCTGGCCATGGCCCGCCGCCTGGGGCCGCAACACATTTACAGCCTGGCCGGCGTCGGCCGCGTGCCCGCGGACTTGCCCTGTGAAGTGCGGGTTGGCGGTTATGGCGGCGCCGAAGGGCTGGCGCAGTACATCCGCCAGCAGCGCATTGATTTGCTGCTCGACGCCACTCACCCCTACGCCGCACAAATCAGCCACAACGCAGTCAGCGCTGCCGCCCTCGCCGGTATCCCGTGCTGGGCCTTGCGCCGCCCGGCCTGGCAGCCCCAGGCCGGAGATAACTGGCGCGAAGTGGCGGACTGGGCCGAACTGGTCGAGGCGCTAAAACCGTTTCAGCGCCCGCTGTTCACCCTGGGCCGCGAGCCGCTTGAGCATTTGCATGAAATCCCCGAAGGACAGTTCTGGACTTTGCGCGCCCTGGACACTTACCCCGGCAATGCCCGTTGCGAAGTGATCGGCGCCCGGGGGCCATTTGTGATCGAAGATGAGCGCACCCTGTTCGCCCAACGCCGCATCGACGTACTGATCAGCAAAAACAGCGGCAGCAGCGCCACTGAGCCCAAGCTCGAAGTCGCCCGCGAACGCGGGACTCCGGTGTTGATTCTCAAACGCCCGCAGTTGCCAGAGGTTGACCGTGCATTTTTGACCGGCGATGAAGTGCTGCAGGCGCTGAGGCGGGAGAGTTATTTGTGAATATGGACCAATGCAGTGCTGTAAAAGCCGCATGTTTGCAGCGCTGAAAAAGCTCGCGAGCAAGCTCGCTCCTACAGGGTTTACTGCGCCATTGTGGGAGCCGGCTTGCCGGCGCGCGGCACCTGCATCGCTGGCAAGCCAGCTCCCACAGCGAACGGGTAAGTTTTCAACCCCAGAACCAAGACAGCCTGAACTACACTGACGCGACATTTCGCCACACAGCCTGTGTTTTTACTTACGTCGGTCATTCAGGCTAAATAGCCGCCTTGATGCCATCACTCATGGAATTGTTCATGTCCCGACAACGCTTTGCATTTGCCTGGATCGCCTGCTTCGCAGTGCTGTTCAACATGCTCGCCATGTCGACGGCCGGAGCCATGGGCGGGGCAAGGCAAGAAGCGGGCGAACAGTTCATGTGGAGCAGCTTTTGCACCTCCACCGGCACCAAGATGGTTGCCGTGTCACTGGGCAAGCTTGACGCCGGCGACAGCCGCAAAGACGATCACTCGAACATGCAGCATTGCTGGTGCTGCTCGGGCGCGGCACCGCTGGTGGCTTTGCCGGCGCATATCCCGACTCTGTATTTCGCCGCCATCGAACATGGCCACAGCCAAGTCCCCGACCACCTCAAACGCCCCACCCCGCGCCAGCAATGGCCGAGCCTCAACCCCCGCGCTTCCCCTCTGGCCTGATTCATCCTCGCAACCATTTTGCGTTTGAATCGTTCCGGAGAATTGCCATGTTGAACCTGTCACTGGTCAAAAATGCCCTGATCGCGGCGGCTTTGCTGCTGCCTGCCTGTTTCGCCAACGCCCATGAATACCAAAGCGGCACGCTGCAAATCGCTCATCCGTGGTCCCAGCAGTTACCGCCCAATGCGCCGACCGTGGCCGCGTATTTCGTGATTCACAACACCGGCACCAGCGCCGACCGCCTGGTCAGTGTCGACACCCCCATTGCCGATAAAGCCGAGCTGCATCAGCACGTGATGCAGGGCGACTTGATGAAGATGCAACCGGTGCCCAGCGTCGAGGTTGCCCCCGGCGGCACCGTCACGTTCGCGCCCATGGCGTACCACGTGATGCTGCTCGGCCTCAAAGACCGCAGTCTGCTGCAGGACGGCAAACACTTCCCCATGACCCTGCACTTTGAAAAGGCCGGTGCCATCACGGTTGATGTGAACGTGCAGAAACAGGCGCCGCCCGCCAGCACGGAAGCCATGCACACCCACTAACGGTCACTGATCCCCGTGGGCGCCCCTCGCGCCAGGCACGCCATGTCGCAGATTCGCGGCAACTGGCTGAGCCTGTTTGCCATGCTGATGATTTTTATCGGCCCGCTGATTTCCCAAGCGGTGCCGATGGATCATCACGCCTCCATGAACATGACGATGCCGATGTCGGCCGGCATGTCGATGCAAGACCACGGCGAGCACGGCAAACCGTCCGCCGATCACCACGCGATTTGGGAAAAGTGCGGCTATTGCACCCTGCTGTTCAGTTGCCCGGCACTGCCCAACGCCCCGACCCTGACCCTCCATACAGCCCCCCCTCCGGGCAACTATCTGGCGGCGACCACCCTGCTGGGCCATGCCCGGCAACCGGTCTTCCCCGGCGCCCGCTCCCGCGCCCCGCCAGCATTCCTTTAAGCACCGACCCCACAAACTCACAGGCCCGCCTGCCAGTGCTGCTTTAGACAGCCGCAGGCCCCTGGCCGTGTTGTATTCGCTTGAATATTGGAATGTTTATGTCCCGCTTTACTGTTGCCGCCCGTTTGCCCCACGCCCAAACGGTATTCCCTTTCGCCCTGAGCGCACTGTGCTGCGCATTGTTCGCGCCTGCGGTCATGGCCGACGAACACGCAGAGCACGCCAACGAAATCAGCCCGCTGGTGATCACGGCCATCGCCCCCAGCTCGCCACTGACCATAGTCACCAACCCCAAGGACCCGCGCCAGCCGGTGCCGGCCAGTGACGGTGGCGACTACCTCAAGACCATTCCCGGCTTCGCCCTGGTCCGCAACGGTGGCACCAACGGCGACCCGGTATTGCGCGGCATGTTCGGTTCACGCCTGAACATTCTCACCAACGGCGGCATGATGCTCGGCGCCTGCCCCGGCCGCATGGACGCCCCCACTTCCTACATCTCGCCGGAAACCTACGACCAGCTGACCGTGATCAAGGGCCCGCAAACCGTACTCTGGGGCCCGGGGGCATCGGCCGGCACCATCCTGTTCGAGCGCGAACCGGAGCATTTCGGCGAACTGGGCACCCGGGTCAATGCCAGTGTCCTGGCCGGTTCCAACGGCCGCTTCGACAAGACCGTCGACGCCGCCGCCGGCGGCCCGCTGGGCTACGTGCGGGTGATCGGCAACACCGCGCACGCTGATGACTACAAGGACGGCAACGGCGACACCGTGCCGTCGCGCTATGACAAGTGGAACGGCGATGTAGCACTGGGCTGGACCCCGGACCCGGACACCCTGCTGGAGCTCACTGCCGGCAAGGGCGATGGTCAAGCCCGCTCTGCCGGGCGCGGCATGGACGGCAGCCAGTACCAGCGCGAAAGCCTGGGCCTGCGCTTCGAAAAATCAAATATCGGCGATGTTCTCGACAAGATCGAAGCACAGGTCTACTACAACTATGCCGACCACGTCATGGACAACTACAGCCTGCGCACCCCGTCGGGCACCGGCATGATGAGCGGCCCCATGGCCTCCAACGTCGACCGCCGCACCCTCGGCGCACGGATCAAGGCCACCTGGCACTGGGCCGACTACCAGTTGATCAGCGGTATCGATGCGCAGACCAACGAACACCGCAAACGCTCCGGCATGGGCATCGATACCTATAAGGATCAGAACTGGAGCAAGGACGCCGACTTCCATAACTACGGTGCTTTTGGCGAACTGACCTGGTACGCCGCCGAGCGTGACCGGGTCATTACCGGAGCCCGCCTGGACCACGCTGCAGCCAAGGATTACCGCGCCCGGATCGGCTCCGGGATGATGAGCAAAGCCAACCCGACCCTGGATAAAACCCGCGCCGACACACTGCCCAGCGGCTTTGTGCGTTACGAACATGATCTGGCCGACAGCCCGGCCACGGTCTATGCCGGCCTGGGTCACGCCGAACGTTTCCCGGATTACTGGGAGCTGTTCTCCCCGACCTCAGGCCCGGCCGGCTCGGTTAACGCTTTCGATGCAATCAAGCCGGAAAAAACCACTCAGCTCGATGTGGGCCTGCAATACAAAATCCGCGATCTCGAAGCCTGGGTCTCGGCCTATGCCGGGGTCGTTCACGATTACATCCTGTTCGACTACGACTCGGGTTCGTCCCGGGCGCAAAACATCAACGCCCGGATCATGGGCGGCGAACTGGGTGCTGCGTATCAGCTGACTGCACACTGGAAAGCCGACGCCACCCTGGCCTACGCCTGGGGCAAGAACACCACAGACGGCAAGGCACTGCCGCAAATGCCACCGCTGGACAGCCGCCTGGGCCTCACTTACAGCCAGGACGACTGGAGTGCCGGGGCCTTGTGGCGACTGGTGGCACCGCAAGACCGCATCGACCGTAATGCCGGCAATGTGGTCGGCAAGGACTACGACAAGAGTGCCGGTTTTGGCGTGTTCTCGTTGAACGGCGCGTACCGCATCAACAAAAACCTCAAGGTCAGTGCCGGCGTCGACAACCTGCTGGATAAAAACTACAGCGAGCACCTGAACATGGCGGGCAACGCCGGCTACGGCTACCCGGCAAACGACCCGACCCCGATCAACGAGCCGGGGCGCACCTTGTGGACCAAGGTTGACGTGAGCTTCTGACAACAACGGATTGCCCTGTGGGAGCTGGCTTGCCAGCTCCCACAGGGCTCAAGAGAATAATGACCTTGCGGAGCCGCTCCCGATGAGCCGACCAACCCCCTCTTTCTACAACCTGGCCTGGCGCTGGCATTTCTATGCCGGGCTGTTTGTCGCCCCCTTCATGATTCTGCTGGCGCTGACCGGGATCATTTACCTGTTCAAGCCCCAGCTCGATCCCTTGATGTATGACCACCTGCTCAATGTCACCCCCGGCCACCACCGCCTCAGTGCCGACGAGCAACTGCAGCGGGTGCGCCTCGATTATCCACAGGGCCGCATCAGCCAGTACCTGCCTGCGGTCAACCCCGAGCGCAGCGCCCAGTTCGTGGTCAGCAATGACGGGCGCCAGCTCAACGTGTTCATCAACCCGTACAGCGGTGAAGTGCTGGGCGAGCAGGATGCCAGGTTCAACCTGCAAGCCGTGGCCCGGGCGCTACACGGGGAGTTGATGATCGGCACTGTGGGTGACCGGCTGGTGGAACTCGCCGCCGGCTGGGGCGTGGTGCTGGTGGTTTCCGGCCTGTACCTGTGGTGGCCGCGCGGGCAATCGGCCGCCGGAATCTTATGGCCGCGCCTGAGCCGCCGCGGCCGCGTGTTGTGGCGCGACCTGCATGCTGTCACCGGTTTCTGGGGCGCAGCCCTGTTGTTGTTCATGCTGCTCAGCGGCATGACCTGGACCGGCTTGTGGGGCAAGCAATACGCCGACCTGTGGAACCGCTTCCCGGTGGCGATGTGGAATAACGTGCCGCAGTCAGATATCGAGGCCCGCAGCCTCAACACCCCTGCCCGCCAGACCGTACCCTGGGCGATGGAAAACACCCCGCTGCCGGTCTCCGGGGCCCACGCTGAACACATGGCCCATGCCGCCCACGCAAGCGGCCCGGCGGCCCCCGGCATCAGCCTGCAACAGGTGGTTGAAACGGCCACTGCACGCAAGGTCGAACCCGGCTACAGCATCACCTTGCCCACCACCGCCACCGGCGTATTCACCATCGCCGTGTTCGCTGACGACCCGCGCAACGACGCCACCCTGCATATCGATCAATACACCGGCCAGGTGCTGGCCGATGTGCGCTGGGAGCAATACGGCAACGTCGCCCGCGCCACCGAAATGAGCGTGATGCTGCATGAAGGCAAGCTGTTCGGCACCTTCAACCAGATCGTGATTTTGCTGGTGTGCCTGATGATCCTGCTGAGTTCGGTCAGCGCTCTGGTGATCTGGTGGAAACGCCGTCCCCAGGGCCGTCTGGGGGTCCCGCCGCTGCGCCACGATTTGCCGACCTGGAAAACCGGGGTGCTGATTATCCTGGCACTGGCCATTGCCTTTCCGTTGGTGGGCGCTTCGCTGATCGCGGTGTGGTTGCTGGATCGCCTGCTGATGATTTTTCGCAAAACGCCACCACTTGAGCTGCGCTCATAATCAACATGAAGCATCCGAGATGCGCGATCTAGAGCCCTGGCTATACTGGCAAGCCAGTATCAAGCAGAAAACCATTGTTACTGTATAACAAAGGCCTTTAAGCTCCATCACCCGCCGCCAGGAGGCAGCGGGGACACCTCTTGAAATAAGCGACTCACTGCCCCGATGAACAAGTACCTTTTTTCCAGCCTCTGTCTGCTGGCGATCAACAGCGCCCACGCGGATGACTCCGCCCCGTCCCTGATGCTGCCGGCCGCGAACATTACCGCGCCGCAAGTCGATGCCGAACACATCGACCTCAAGACTGCCACCAGCGCCGGCTCACGCCTGAACCTCAACAGCCTTGAAACCCCGGCCAGCGTCGAAAGCCTGAGCGGCGAACGGATTCGTGCCCGCGGCGACCGCAGTGTCCAGGACGCGGTGACTCGTACCACCGGTATCACCAACACGGCTACCCCGGGCAACGGCGGCTCGTCGTACTCGGCCCGGGGTTTTGTCGGCCAGGGCTCGGTGATGCAGTTGTATGACGGGATTCGCATGTACAGCGGCGCCGGCACCGTGACCTTCCCGGTGGACGACTGGTCGGTGGAGCGCATCGATGTGCTGCGCGGCCCGGCATCAGTGCTGTACGGCGAAGGCGCGACCGGCGCGGTGATCAACGTGATCCCGAAAAAACCGTTCAGCGGCGAAATCGAAAATCATCTGCGGGTTGGCTACGGCTCCTACGACAGCCAGCAGCAAGCCCTGGACAGCGGCGGCTCGCTGACCGATACCCTGAGCTATCGGTTGAACCTCAACCACATCCAAAGCAATGGCTGGATCGACCACGGTGACTCCGAAAGCACCTTTATCAGTGCCGCCCTGCGCTGGCAGGCCCGGGATGATCTGGCATTTACCCTGAGCCACGACTACGGCGACCAGGAGCCGCAGAACGACTTCGGCGTCCCCCTGATCAATGGCCGTTATCACAAGAGCCTGCGGGACAAGAACTACAACGTGCGCGACGCCAAGCTGCATTACAACGATCAGTGGACGCGCCTGAACAGCGAGTGG
Source organism: Pseudomonas sp. TMW22089 (assembly GCF_022496645.1). NCBI lineage: Bacteria > Pseudomonadati > Pseudomonadota > Gammaproteobacteria > Pseudomonadales > Pseudomonadaceae > Pseudomonas > Pseudomonas sp. TMW22089. The sequence goes on along the minus strand of NZ_SCFG01000001.1, from coordinate 432,555 downwards.
CAGATCAACGACGATCTGGTTGCCAGCAACGAACTGTATTACCTCAAGGCCCAGCGTCGCTGGCAAAACGCTGAAAACCATGCCTGGGACCAGGACCGACAAACCTTGATGCGCAGTGGCTACTACAGCATCAAGCACCAGCAGGAACAGGTCGGTGACCGTCAGACGTTCACCCTCGACCACGATCTGTTCGGCCTTGAAAGCAAAACCCTGGTGGGCGCGGACTACAACCGTATCCACTTTGACCTGCACAGCAATGCGCCTTACAAGGATGTAGTGACTGTCGGTACACCGATTGACATGAACCACCCGGATCGCGGCGAGTTCACAAGCAATTCGCCCTACCGCGACCAGTTCAAGACCACCACCCAGCAAGTGTCGCTGTTTGCCGAAAACCGCACGCAACTGAGCGAGCAGCTGTCGCTGGTCACTGGCGTGCGGCGCGACATCGTGCACCTGGACCGCGACGACTTGATCGAAGACACCCGCAGTGATCGCAGCCTCTCGGCCAACAGCTGGAAAGTCGGCCTGGTGTATGAACTGACGCCGGACATGTCGGTGTATGCGCAACAGGCCACCAGCGTCGATGGCGTAGCCGGGCTGATCAGCCTGTACCCCTCCGAGCAAGGCTTTGACATGGCCCGCGCCCGCCAGACCGAAGTCGGTTTCAAGCAAATGTTCTGGGACCAGCGCGGTGAGTGGACCCTGGCCGCGTATCACATCGTCAAAAAGGACTTGCTGACGCCTGATCCGAACAACCCGGGCAACTCGCTGCAAGTCGGTCAGCAATCATCCAACGGCCTTGAAGCCAGCCTCGATCTGCAACTGCCGGACCGCTGGCAGCTGCAGGCCAATGCCGCGTTCGTGCGGGCCGAATACGACAAGTTCGATGACGAAGGCGTGTCCCGCAAAGGCAACCGCCCCACCGACGTACCGCGGCGCACCGCCAACCTGTGGTTGAGCAAAACCATTAGCGATGACCTTAATGCCGGGGCCGGGGTGCGTTATGTGGACTCCCGTTACGCCGACCTTGCCAACACCGTCGTACTGCCGAGTTATACCGTGGTGGACGCCACTGTCAGCTGGAAAGCGCTGCCAAAAACCACCCTGGGCCTGCGCCTGAATAATTTGTTCAACCGCCAGTACGCTGTAAGCCAATACAATGGCGGCCAGCAATGGATCATGGGCGAACCGCGCTCGTTCTTCGTCACGGCGGATTACACCTTTTAAAGCCCCAACCCCTGCAGGAGCGCGCTTGCTCGCGAGCCGTGAAAAGCTCGCGAGCAACTCGCTCCTGCAGAGATCAGATCAACACCGGAATTTTATGACCCGCCTCACCCTCACTCAACTTGCCTGGACCCCGCTGGGCCACGGCCACTGTCATCACCAGTTCCAGCTGCGTGATGCCAATCTGCACGTGGCCGCAGGCGAGTTCGTGGGGCTGATCGGGCCCAACGGCAGCGGTAAAACCAGCCTGCTGCGTTGCGCTTATCGCTTCAGCAAACCCGAGTCGGGCCAGGTTCACCTCGGTGCGCACAACCTCTGGCAGCAATCGCCACGCTGGTGCGCCCAACGCGTCGCCGTGGTGTTGCAGGAATTTCCGGACGCCTTTGGCCTGACCGTCGATGAAGTGGTCGCCATGGGCCGTACCCCCCATAAAGGCCTGTTCGACGGCGATACCGAGGCCGACCGCGAGCTGGCGAAAAAAGCCCTCGAATCCGTTGGCCTGCAGGGCTTCGAAGACCACGCATTCGCCACCCTGTCCGGCGGTGAAAAACAGCGGGTGATTCTGGCCCGGGCCCTGGCCCAGCAACCCGAACTGCTGATCCTCGACGAGCCGACCAATCATCTCGATCCACGCTACCAGCTGGAGCTGCTGCAACTGGTCAAACGCCTGAACATCGGAACCCTGGCCAGCATCCACGACCTCAATCTGGCCGCGGCCTTTTGCGACCGGCTATACGTGATCGACCACGGCAGGATCATCGCCAGCGGCACCCCGCGCGAGGTGCTGACCGTCGACCTGTTGCGCGACGTGTTTGGCGTCGACGCGCTGATCGACGACCATCCGCTGTCCGGCTACCCGCGCATTACCTGGATAACCCAAGCATGAAACTGATCCGCCTCGCCCTCTGCCTGTGCGCATTGTCCGCTGCCCCATGGGCCCGGGCCGAAGCCAGCAAATACCCGCTGACCATTACCAGCTGCAACCGTGAGGTGACCTTCAACCAGGCACCCGAACACGCAGTCAGCCATGACATCAACATGACGCAAATGATGCTCGCCCTCGGCCTCAAGCCGCGCATGGTCGGCTACAGCGGCATCAGTGGCTGGAAAGCGGTGACGCCCGGGATGAAGGTGATTCTCGATGGCCTGCCGGAGCTGGCGAGCAAGTACCCCTCGGTGGAAACCCTGCTCAACGCCAACGTCGACTTCTTCTTTGCCGGCTGGGATTACGGCATGCGCGTCGGCGGCGACCTCACGCCGCAAACCCTGACCCCGCTGGGCATTAACGTGTACGAGCTGACCGAGTCCTGCGCCTTCGTGATGAAGCGCCCGCCCGCCAGCATGGAGGACACTTACAACGACCTGCGCAACCTGGGCAAAATTTTTGACGTGCAAGACCGCGCCAACACGCTGATCGCTCAGATGCAGGAAAAAATCGCCACCGTGCAAAAGAACCTGCCCGGGGCAAAGCCACGGGTGTTCCTGTACGACAGCGGTGAAGACCGTGCCATGACCTCGGGCAAGCTGGGCATTCCCCACGCACTGATCGAAGCCGCAGGCGGCAACGACATCCTCAGTGATATCGACGCCAGCTGGACCCGTATCAACTGGGAGACCGTGGTCGAGCGCAACCCTGAAGTGATCGTCATCGTCGATTACAGCGAAGTCAGCGCCGAACAAAAACAGCGCTTCCTCGAAACCAGCCCGGCCCTGCAATCGGTCGACGCGATTCGCAACAAACGCTTCATCGTCATCCCTTACGTGCAAGCCACCCCCGGCATCGACAACGTGCTGGCCATCGAAACCCTGGCCAAAGGTTTCCACCCCCAATGATGACTCGCCGCTACGCCCTGCTGCTGGCCTGTCTCGGCGCCCTGCTGCTGGTGTCGTGCGTGATTTCCCTGGGCTTCGGCCCGGCGCGGGTGCCGGTGGACGTGGTGTGGCACATATTGCTCAACAAACTGTTCGGTATCGGTGAGGTCAGCTGGAGCGCCGGGCAGGAACATATCGTATGGCTGATCCGCGTGCCGCGCATGCTGCTTGGGGCGCTGGTGGGTGCCGGGCTGGCATTGATCGGCGCGGTGCTGCAAGCCGTGACCCGTAACCCGCTGGCTGACCCGCACCTGCTGGGCGTGACCAGCGGTGCCACACTGGGGGCGGTGATTGTGGTGCTGCACGTGGGCCAGATCGTCGGCCTGCTGACCTTGCCCATCGCGGCCTTTATCGGTGCGTTGCTGAGCATGGTTCTGGTGCTGGCCATCGCCAGCCGCCAGGGCCGCCTGGACAGTGACCGGTTGCTGCTGTGCGGGGTGGCCGTGTCGTTCGTGATGATGGCCATCGCCAATACCCTGCTGTTTCTGGGCGACCATCGCGCCAGCTCCGCCGTACTGTTCTGGATGCTCGGCGGGCTGGGGCTGGCGCGCTGGGAACTGCTACTGGTGCCCAGCACTGTGGTGCTGCTGGGGCTGGTACTGCTGCTGGGCATGGCCCGCCCGCTCAACGCCTTGATGGCGGGCGAGCAAACCGCCGTCACCCTGGGCCTGAACGCACGCAATGTGCGGCTCAAGGTGTTTTTGATCGCCTCCCTGATGACCGGAGTGCTGGTGGCTATCAGCGGCTCGATCGGCTTTGTCGGGCTGATGATTCCGCACATTGCCCGGCGTCTGGTGGGGGCCGAGCACCGGCGTTTGCTGCCGGTGTCAGCACTGCTGGGCAGCGTGTTCCTGGTTTGGGTGGACGTTGCCGCGCGCACCCTGATCGCCCCTGAAGACCTGCCCATCGGCGTGGCCACTGCGGCGATTGGCGGCCTGTTCTTTATAGGGCTGATGCGCAAGCGCTAACCCCCCTCCCGTAGCACCAACACGGCGCAGGCCGCGCACCAAAACCGCCTTCAGGCGCCGCACTGGTGCGCCGACACCTCAAAATTCGCCCTTGAGCCCCGTTCCAGAGCCTGCGCACCACTTCGGCACAGCCCTTGCTATAGACCTTCCCAGTGTCCCCGTCGACCCATTAGAAAAATCAGACATCTGGAGATCGCCCCATGAAGCGTCGCAGCTTGCTCAAAGCTTTCACCCTCACGGCATCCATTGCCGCCATGGGCATGACCTGGACGGTGCAAGCCGCCGAGACCATCAAGGTGGGGATTTTGCATTCGTTGTCCGGAACCATGGCGATTTCCGAAACGTCGCTCAAGGACATGGCGCTGATGACCATCGACGAGATCAACGCCAAAGGCGGCGTGAACGGCAAGCTGCTCGAAGCGGTGGTGGTCGACCCGGCGTCCAACTGGCCGCTGTTTGCAGAAAAGGGTCGCCAGTTGCTGACCCAGGACAAGGTCGCCGTGGTCTTCGGCTGCTGGACCTCGGTGTCGCGCAAATCGGTGTTGCCGGTATTTGAAGAGCTCAACGGCCTGCTGTTTTACCCGGTGCAATACGAAGGCGAAGAGATGTCGCCCAACGTCTTCTACACCGGCGCCGCACCTAACCAGCAAGCCATTCCGGCGGTCGAGTATTTGATGAGCGAGGACGGCGGCAGCGCCAGGCGCTTCGTGTTGCTGGGCACCGACTACGTGTACCCGCGCACCACCAACAAGATCCTGCGTGCCTTCCTGCATTCCAAAGGTGTGGCCGACAAGGACATCGAAGAGGTCTACACCCCGTTTGGCCACAGCGATTACCAGACCATAGTGTCCAACATCAAAAAATTCTCCGCCGGGGGCAAGACGGCGGTGATCTCCACGGTCAACGGCGACTCCAACGTGCCGTTCTATAAAGAGCTGGCCAACCAGGGCCTGAAGGCCACCGACGTGCCGGTGATTGCATTCTCGGTGGGCGAAGAAGAACTGCGCGGCATCGATACCAAACCGCTGGTGGGCAACCTCGCGGCCTGGAACTACTTTGAGTCGGTGCACAACCCGGTGAACCAGAAGTTCGTCGCCGACTGGAAAGCCTACGCCAAAGCCCACAACCTGCCGGGTGCGGACAAGGCCGTGACCAACGACCCGATGGAAGCCACCTACGTCGGTATCCACATGTGGGCGCAGGCGGCAGAGCAAGCCAAGTCCACCGATGTCGATAAAGTCCGGGAAGCCATGGCCGGCCAGACATTCGCCGCGCCGTCGGGCTACACCCTGACCATGGACAAGACCAACCACCACCTGCACAAGCCGGTGATGATCGGCGAGATCGAAGATAACGGTCAGTTCAACGTGGTGTGGCAGACCAAGGAGCCGATCCGCGCCCAGCCCTGGAGTCCGTATATCCCGGGCAATGACAAAAAGCCGGATTACGCAGTGAAGAGCAACTAAAGCCAATAACACAACCTCTGCAGGAGCGAGCTTGCTCGCGAGCAAGCCCGCTCCTGCAGGAAAAAGGCCCTGTCTATGCCAACTGCCCTTTACCGTTTTATCTTCGCCTGCCTGCTGTTGCTGCCCCCGGGGGCGTACGCCGACGATGCCGGCGACTTCGCAGCGGCCGACAATTCCCGCCAGGCCCAACTGCTGGAAAGCTGGGCGGCACAACCGACAGCTGAACGCGCGGCGCTGATCAACGACCTGCAACAAGGTCAGATCAGCGTCGACGGGCAAAGCAAAACCCTGCGCCTGAATAACCGTTTGCGCGGTTTGATTGAGACCGCCCAGGCCAGTCAGCAATTGCTCGCTCCAGACCCGAAACTGCGTCTGGCGGCCGCCCTGCAACTGCAAAAATCCGCCAAACCGGCACAACTGGCCTTCCTCGGCCGGCAACTGGCCGGCGAAACCGACAGTACTGCACATAGCGCCCTGAGCCTGGCACTGGCCAACCTGCAACTGGTGGACCCCGACCCGGCAGTGCGTCTGGCAGCCGTGCGCCTGCTGGGTGAAACCGGCGAACCCCTGGCCCGCACCCGCCTCGAAACCCTGCTGCAGGCCGGGGTCGAAACCGACGCCAAGGTACGCATCGCTGCCGAAACCGGCCTGGCCCAGGTCAAACGCAAACTGCTGATCGGTGACTTGCTGGGCCAGGCCTTCAGCGGCTTGTCCCTGGGCTCGATTCTGTTGCTGGCAGCCCTGGGGCTGGCCATCACCTTCGGCCTGCTCGGGGTGATCAACATGGCCCATGGCGAGATGCTGATGCTCGGCGCCTACTCGACCTACTGCGTGCAGTTGCTGTTTCAGCGCTTCGCCCCCGGCGCCATCGAGTTCTACCCGCTGCTGGCGCTGCCCGTGGCGTTCTTTGTCACGGCCTGCGTGGGCATGCTTGTGGAGCGCACCATCATTCGCCACCTCTATGGCCGGCCGCTGGAAACCCTGCTCGCCACCTGGGGCATCAGCCTGATCCTGATTCAATTGGTGCGGGTGCTGTTCGGCGCGCAAAACGTCGAAGTGGCCAACCCGGCCTGGCTCTCGGGCGGGCTGCAAGTGCTGCCCAACCTGGTGCTGCCGTACAACCGCCTGGTGATTATCGTCTTCGCCCTGGCCGTGGTGTTGCTGACCTGGTTGCTGCTGAACAAAACCCGGCTGGGCCTGAACGTGCGTGCGGTCACCCAGAACCGCAACATGGCGGCTTGCTGCGGCGTACCCACCGGCAGGGTCGATATGCTCGCCTTTGGCCTCGGCTCGGGGATTGCCGGGCTCGGCGGGGTGGCCTTGAGTCAGGTTGGCAACGTCGGCCCTGACCTGGGCCAGGGCTACATCATCGACTCGTTCCTGGTGGTGGTGCTGGGCGGTGTCGGCCAACTGGCGGGCACGGTGTACGCGGCCTTCGGCCTGGGCATCGCAAACAAGATTCTTGAACCGCAGATCGGCGCCGTGCTGGGCAAAATCCTGATCCTGGGGCTGATCATTCTGTTTATCCAGAAGCGTCCGCAAGGTCTCTTCGCGCTCAAAGGACGGGTGATCGACTGATGAATCAGCCTCTGCTGCTTACTGCCACGCAAAAGGCCGGACCGGCCGTGACCGCCACTGTCGGCGGCCTGGTATTACTGGTGCTGCTGGCCCTGCCGCTGCTGTCGCTGCTGCCTGCCGACAGCCCGTTCCAGATCTCGGCCTATACCCTGACGCTGACGGGCAAGATCCTCTGTTACGCCATCGTTGCCCTGGCGCTGGATCTGGTCTGGGGCTACGCCGGCCTGCTGTCGCTGGGCCACGGCCTGTTCTTCGCCCTGGGCGGTTACGCCATGGGCATGTACCTGATGCGCCAGGCTTCGGGCGATGAGTTACCGGCCTTTATGACCTTTCTGTCCTGGACCGAATTGCCCTGGTACTGGACCGGCACCGAGCATTTCTGGTGGGCCATGTGCCTGGTGGTGCTGGCCCCCGGTTTGCTGGCGCTGGTGTTCGGCTTTTTTGCCTTCCGTTCGCGGATCAAGGGCGTGTATTTCTCGATCATGACCCAGGCCCTGACCTTCGCCGGGATGCTGCTGTTTTTCCGCAACGAAACCGGTTTTGGCGGCAACAACGGCTTCACCAACTTCCGCAGCATTCTGGGGTTTGGCATCACCGAGCCCGGCACCCGCGCGGCACTGTTCTTCGCCACCGTGATGTTGCTGGTGGCCAGCCTGTTTCTCGGCTGGCGCCTGGCGCGCAGTAAATTCGGGCGGGTGCTGACCGCATTGCGCGACGCCGAAAACCGCCTGATGTTTTGCGGCTATGACCCCCGCGGTTTCAAGCTGTTCGTCTGGGTACTCAGTGCTGTTTTATGCGGCCTGGCCGGGGCGTTGTATGTACCGCAAGTGGGCATTATCAACCCTGGGGAAATGTCGCCCACCAACTCCATAGAAGCTGCCGTGTGGGTAGCCCTCGGCGGGCGTGGCACCCTGATCGGCCCGTTGCTGGGCGCGGGTGTGGTCAACGGCATGAAGAGCTGGTTCACCGTAGCCTTCCCCGAGTACTGGCTGTTCTTCCTCGGCGCGCTGTTTATCGTCGTGACCCTGTACCTGCCCAAAGGCGTGATCGGCCTGCTGAAGAAAAGGGGCGAACAATGAGAATCACTGCAACGGCGGAATTTATGCTCGAACCCGCATTCGATCCAAACAAGGATGCCGGCAGCAGCCGCGACGCCATAGGTCTGGGCCAGGCTGCGGGAACCGGCCTCAATACCCGCCACGGCACCATTCTGACGCTGGAAGACATCAGCGTCAGCTTTGACGGTTTCAAGGCCCTGAACAACCTCAACCTGTACATAGGCGTCGGCGAGTTGCGCTGCATCATCGGCCCCAATGGCGCAGGCAAGACCACCATGATGGACGTGATCACCGGCAAGACCCGCCCCAGCGAAGGTCAGGCCTGGTTCGGTGAAACCCTGGACCTGCAGCAGATGAGCGAAGTACAGATCGCCCAGTCCGGGATCGGCCGCAAGTTCCAGAAACCCACGGTGTTTGAAGCCCTGAGCGTGTTCGAAAACCTGGAGCTGGCGCAAAAAACCGACAAGTCGGTGTGGGCCAGCCTGCGCGCCAGACTTACGGGTGAGCAAAGGGACCGCATCGCCGAAGTACTGGAGACCATTCGCCTGAGCACCTCGGCCCGGCGCCCGGCGGGATTGCTGTCCCATGGCCAGAAACAGTTTCTGGAGATCGGCATGCTGCTGGTGCAAGACCCGCAACTGTTACTGCTGGATGAACCGGTGGCGGGCATGACCGATGCCGAAACCGAATTCACCGCCGAGCTGTTCAAAAGCCTGGCCGGCAAACACTCGCTGATGGTGGTGGAACACGACATGGGATTTGTCGGCTCGATTGCCGACCACGTCACCGTGTTGCACCAGGGCAGCGTTCTGGCGCAAGGCTCGCTGGCACAGGTGCAGGCGGATGAACGGGTGATCGAGGTTTATCTGGGCCGCTAACGCCCCGCTGCAATCGCTGGCAAGCCAGCTCCCACAGGGTATTAGGGGATTCACGATGCTACGAATACAAAATCTGCATCAGTTCTACGGCGGCAGCCACATTCTTCGCGGCCTGTCGTTTGAGGTCAAAGTCGGCGAAGTCACTTGCCTGCTGGGCCGTAACGGCGTGGGCAAGACCACATTGCTCAAGTGCCTGATGGGTTTGCTGGCCGTCAGGGAAGGCAGCGTGACCTGGGAGGACAAGCCCATTACCACGCTCAAGCCCCACCAGCGGGTTCACGCCGGGATCGCTTATGTGCCCCAGGGCCGGGAGATCTTCGGGCGCCTGACGGTGGAGGAAAACCTGTTGATGGGCCTGTCCCGTTTCCCCGGTTCCCAGGCCCGGGAAGTGCCCGGATTTATCTATGAACTGTTCCCGGTGTTGCTGCAAATGAAGCATCGGCGCGGCGGCGATTTGTCCGGCGGCCAGCAGCAACAACTGGCGATCGGCCGCGCGCTTGCCAGCCGCCCGCGCCTGCTGATCCTCGATGAGCCGACCGAAGGGATTCAACCATCGGTGATCAAGGAGATCGGCGCGGTGATCAAGATGCTCGCTGCCCGGGGCGATATGGCCATCCTGCTGGTGGAGCAGTTCTACGACTTTGCCGAAGAACTGGCGGACCAGTATCTGGTGATGTCCAGAGGCGAAATCGTGCAACAGGGCCGTGGTGAAAATATGCAAACAGAGGGTGTGCGTGGACTGGTGACGATTTAGTCTGTAACTCTTTTTGATGAAAAAGCCGACCTATGAACCTGCCTGCCAACCCCGCATTGTTCACCCCCAGCTGGCACGCCGAGCTGGAGCTGGGCTATGGCCGTTTTGGCGACAGTACGCGCCCTACCCAGCGCCGCCATGTCGGTCCGTTGCGGGTGCAGAAGCACCTGTATGCCGAAGGCCCCGAGGTGTGCCAGCACATCATTGTTCACCCACCCGGCGGCATTGCCGGCGGCGACCGGTTGAACATCTGCGCCAGTGTCGGCCCGGATGCCTGGGCGCAACTCACCAGCCCCGGTGCCGCCAAGTGGTATCGCGCGGCCGGCCCGGCGTACCAGAGCCTGACCCTGAACGTGGCCGCCGGTGCGACCCTGGAATGGCTGCCGCAAGAAACCATAGTGTTCAGCGACGCCCGGGCCGAACTGACGACGCGCATTGAGCTTGAAGGCGACGGGCGCCTGTTTTACTGGGACATGGTGGCGCTGGGACGACTGGCCAGTGGTGAGCGTTTTGAGCACGGGCATTTTCAATCACAGCTGGATATTCGCCGTGACGGCCAGTTGCTCTGGCATGAGCGCCAGCGGGTTATCGGCGGCGACGGCTTGCTGGATTCGCCAATCGGACTGGACGGCAACCCGGTGTTCGCGACATTGCTGGTGACCGGGGAAATCAGTGCCGAGCTGCTGCAAACCTGTCGCGACCTGCCCAACCCGGTACGCGGTGACCTGACCCAGCTGCCGGGGTTAGTGGTCGCACGCTGCCTGGCGGTAGAAGCCTTGCAGGCCCGCGCCTGGCTGATCGAGCTGTGGCGCCTGCTGCGCCCGGCATTGTTGGGCCGTGAGGCACTGGCCCCGAGGATCTGGAGTACCTGAGAACCGTCGCGATTTTTTGAGGACCTCTGTGGGAGCTGGCTTGCCAGCTCCCACAGAGGTCCTCGACCCATAATCCTTAATTTAACAACGGACCCACCATGGACCTGACCTCACGCGAAAAAGACAAGATGCTTATCTTTACCGCCGGACTGCTGGCCGAGCGACGGCTGGCACGCGGGGTGATGCTTAACTACCCGGAAACCATCGCCTATATATCCGCCGCCCTGCTCGAAGGCGCCCGCGACGGCCGTACCGTCGCCGAGCTGATGCACTACGGCACCACCCTGCTGACCCGCGAACAAGTGATGCAAGGCATTCCGGAGATGATCCCCGACATCCAGATCGAAGCCACTTTCCCGGATGGCACCAAGCTGGTCACCGTCCACCAACCCATCGCCTGAGGCTGCTGCATGTCTTACCTAATTCGTGATGCCGTCGCGGCTGACCTGCCAGCGATTCTCGATATCTACAACGATGCGGTGCTCAACACCCTAGCAATCTGGAACGAGCAAACCGTCGACCTGGCCAATCGTCAGCAATGGCTCGCTGCCCGCCAGGCCCAGGGCTATCCGGTGCTGGTGATAGTCGATGAGCGCAATCTGACTCTGGGTTACGCCTCGTTTGGCGACTGGCGCCCCTTTGAAGGGTTCCGCCATACCGTCGAACATTCGGTGTACGTGCATCCCGAACAACGGGGCAAACGCCTCGGACCGCAATTGCTGGCAGCGCTGATTGAACGTGCCAGAGCGTGCGGCAAGCACGTGATGGTGGCGGCCATCGAGAGCGGCAATGCGGCCTCGATCCATGTGCATAAACAGCTGGGTTTTGTCACCGGCGGGCGCATGCCCCAAGTCGGGATCAAGTTTGGCCGCTGGCTGGACCTGACCTTTATGCAACTGATGCTCAACCCCGGCGCGCTGCCGCCACAGGAGTGCGGCAAATGAATAATGAACAAGTGCTGCAGCTAACCGCCCGCAGCTTTGCCGAATATCGCGACGGGCTGATTACCTTGCTGCTGGATGCTGTGCGCTACGGCGCGTCCGTGGGATTCATGGACGATCTGGACCTGCCCCAGGCCAGCCACTATTTCAACGAAGTACAGGCCCAGCTGGAGCAAGGCACTCTGCTCCTGTGGGTGTTGATTGAAGACGGCCGGGTGCTGGCCAGCGTGCAACTTGCCCTGTGCCAGAAGCGCAACGGGCTCAACCGTGCCGAGGTCCAGAAACTGCTGGTGCTCAACGAAGCCCGGCGCCGTGGTCTGGGCCAGATAATGATCCACGCCCTGGAGCAAGGGGCGCGGGCACAAAAGCGCGGCTTGCTGCACCTGGACACCGAGGCCGGCTCGCCCGCAGAAAACTTCTACAGTGCCCTGGGTTACACCCGGGTCGGCGAGCTACCCAACTATTGCCGCAGCCCCGACGGTCACTACAGCCCTACGGCCATCTACTACAAAACCTTGAGTGAGCCGCAATGATTCCCGGCCAATACCGCATTGCAGCCGGTGACATCGAGCTGAATGTCGGCCGTCGGACCCTGAGCCTCAGCGTGTCCAATCGTGGCGACCGCCCGATCCAGGTGGGTTCGCACTATCACTTTTTCGAAACCAACGATGCCCTGATGTTTAACCGTGCTGACAGCCGTGGCATGCGCCTGAATATCCCGGCGGGCACCGCCGTGCGTTTCGAGCCGGGGCAGACCCGCGAAGTGGAACTGGTGGAACTGGCCGGGCTGCGCCGGGTGTTCGGCTTTGCCGGCCGGGTCATGGGCAATCTGGATTAACCCCAATCCCCTAATCCCCTGTAGGAGCGAGCTTGCTCGCGAGCCCTTAAGCGCTCTTGAGAAAAAGCTCGCGAGCAAGCTCGCTCCTACAGGGATTGGGGGATGGTTTATATATTTAGGAACTCACTATGAAAATTTCCCGCCAGGCCTACGCCGACATGTTCGGCCCTACCGTTGGCGACAAGATCCGCTTGGCCGACACCGAGCTGTGGATCGAGGTCGAGCAGGACTTCACCATCTACGGCGAAGAAGTGAAGTTCGGCGGCGGCAAGGTGATCCGCGACGGCATGGGCCAAAGCCAGTTGCTCGCCAGCGAGGTGGTGGACACGCTGATTACCAACGCCCTGATCATCGATCACTGGGGCATCGTCAAAGCCGACGTGGGCCTGAAAAACGGCCGGATCCACGCCATCGGCAAAGCCGGCAACCCGGATATCCAGCCCGGCGTGACCATCGCCATCGGCGCCAGTACCGAAGTGATCGCCGGCGAAGGCATGATCCTCACGGCCGGCGGTATCGACACCCATATCCACTTCATCTGCCCACAACAGATCGAAGAGGCATTGAACAGCGGGGTCACCACCATGATCGGCGGTGGCACCGGCCCGGCCACCGGGACCAATGCCACCACCTGCACCTCGGGGCCGTGGCACATGGCGCGCATGCTGCAGGCCGCCGATGCATTCCCGATGAACATGGGCTTTACCGGCAAGGGCAACGCCAGCCTGCCGCAACCGCTGATCGAGCAGGTCGAAGCCGGGGCCATCGGTCTCAAGCTGCACGAGGACTGGGGCACTACGCCCGCGGCCATCGACAACTGCCTGAACGTGGCCGATCTGTATGACGTGCAAGTGGCAATTCACAGCGACACGCTGAACGAGTCGGGCTTTGTCGAAACCACCCTGGCCGCATTCAAGGGCCGCACCATCCACACCTATCACACCGAAGGCGCGGGTGGCGGCCATGCCCCGGATATCATCAAGGCCTGCGGCCTGAGCAATGTATTGCCCAGCTCGACCAATCCGACCCGGCCGTTTACCCGCAATACCATCGACGAGCACCTCGACATGCTGATGGTCTGCCATCACCTCGACCCGAGCATCGCCGAGGATGTGGCCTTCGCTGAAAGCCGTATCCGTCGTGAAACCATCGCCGCCGAGGACATCCTGCACGACCTCGGCGCGTTTTCGATGATCAGCTCCGACAGCCAGGCCATGGGCCGGGTCGGCGAGGTCATCACCCGTACCTGGCAAACCGCCGACAAGATGAAGAAACAGCGCGGCCCGCTGCCCGAAGACGCACCGGGCAATGACAATTTTCGCGCCAAACGCTACATCGCCAAATACACCATCAACCCGGCGATCACCCACGGTGTCAGCCATGAAGTGGGCTCGATCGAGGTGGGCAAGTGGGCCGACCTGGTGCTCTGGCGACCGGCGTTCTTCGGGGTCAAGCCGACCCTGATTCTCAAGGGCGGGGCGATTGCCTCGAGCCTGATGGGTGATCCGAATGCGTCGATCCCTACCCCGCAGCCGGTGCACTACCGCCCGATGTTTGCCAGCTACGGCGGCTCGCGGCATGCCACCTGCCTGACCTTTATCAGCCAGGCGGCGGCGGATGCCGGGGTACCCGCGGCACTGGGGCTGAAGAAGCAAATCGCGGTGGTCAAAGGCTGTCGCGAAGTGCAGAAAACCGACCTGATTCACAACGGTTACCTGCCCGAAATCGAAGTCGATCCGCAGACCTATCAAGTCAAGGCCGACGGGGTGCTGCTGTGGTGCGAACCCGCTGATGTATTGCCGATGGCACAGCGCTATTTTCTGTTTTGAGGACTGCGGGCAGTTCCCCTGGCTGGCAGGGGACTGTACCGGCAAGCGGTTGTATAGAAAGCTGTCGTTAGGGGCTAAGATGCGACACCTTAATTACTATCGCTCTTGCAGCAGGGTCTGGCTATGCGCCTATCTGAATTCATCGTGCACAACGCTGATCGTATCGTCGATGAATGGGAGCAGTTCGCCGAAACCATCACCCCGGCTGCCGAATCAATGGACAGCGTGGCCCTGCGCGATCATGCCAAGGCCATTCTGCTGGCCGCTGCGCGGGACATGAACACCGCGCAAACCGCCAGCGAACAACAGGCCAAGGCCGAGGGCGAAGGGCCGGAAAAAACCCCGAGCCTGGACGTTGCCGCCGCCAGCCATGGCGAACTGCGCCATACCGTGGGCTTTGATCTGGTGCAGATGACCTCCGAGTTCCGGCACTTGCGCGCCTGCGTGATCCGCTTGTGGGTCGCCAGCCTCGAAACTCTGGAGCTGAGCTACTTGCAGGACATGATCCGGTTCAATGAGGCCATTGATGAGGCGCTGGCCGAATCCACCGAGGCCTACGCCGAGCAGGTCAACCGCTCGCGGGATATCTTCCTGGCGATTCTGGGCCATGACCTGCGCGCGCCGTTGCAAGCGGTGAGCATGTCCACCGAAATGCTGGAACGCAAAATTACCCTGGATGCCAACGCCCTGAATTACGTCAAGGCGATCAAGACCGGGGCGCGCCACATGCAGGCGATGGTCAGTGATCTGCTGGAGTTTGTGCGCAGCCGCCTGGGTACGCAGTTGCCTGTGGAACCCTGCGCCATGAACCTGGCCCAGGCTTGTCAGACCGCACTGGACCAGGCCGGCGCCGGACACCCCAAGTGTGAGCAGAGCTTGCAGGTTAACGGCAATGTTGAAGGCCACTGGGACCCTCGACGCCTCGACCAGCTGCTGCAGAACCTGATCGGCAATGCGTTGCAGCATGGCGCCAGCGAAGGCGCGGTGACCCTGATCCTGAACGGAACTGACGACCACGTGACCCTGCGGGTGCACAACAACGGCACCCCGATTGCAGAGGAGGCGCTGGCCACCCTGTTCGACCCGTTGGTACGCAGCCCGAGCGAAGACATTGGCCACCCGGGCGCGTCCACCAGCCTTGGCCTGGGCTTGTTCATCGTCAAGGAAGTGGTAGACGCGCACCATGGCAGCATCGAAGTGTCCTCGACCGAAGCCGAGGGCACGACGTTTACCGTGGTGTTGCCCAAACAGATCTGACAAATAAAAAACCCGTAGGAGCGAGCTTGCCTCGCGAGCTGTATCTGGCGTGCTGCACGCTACTGTGAACAGCTATCTGAAAAGCTCGCGAGGCTAGCTCGCTCCTACAGTACGGTCGCGGCTACAGGTCGCAGACAAAGCGGCCCAGTTGCTGCTTGAGCCGCTGGTTCTCGGCCCGCAATTGCTGCACTTCCTCGATCAGGTCCAGCGCCAGGGCGACGCCTTCCCACTCCATCTCCAGGTCGTGGTGCAGCTTGGTCGCACGCTGTGCGATGGCCAGTTCGTAGTCTTCAAAACGCCACACGTCCGGCGTGCGGCCCTGAGGTTCGATAATTCCGTGTTCGACAATCTCTATCACGTAAGTGGCCGGGATGCCGGCCTCTTCGCAGAACCTTTCCATGTCCAGCTGAACGATCAGGGTGCTGCTCATGATCAGTTACTCCATTGGGCTCTCGGATCGAATGCCGATTTGTCGGCCAAGTCTTGCCACAGGGCTTTTGTGGCCTCGTCGCTCTGTTTCGGCATGACCACTTTCAATTGGGCATACAAATCACCACGCTCGCCTTGCTTGTTCGCCAGGCCATGGCCTTTGATGCGCAAGCGTTGACCGCTCTGGCTGTCCGGACGGATGGTCAGGTTGATTTTGCTGGTCAGGGTCGGCACGGCCACTTTGGCCCCCAGAGCAGCTTCCCACGGCGCCACTGGCACCGTGATCACCAGATCATGACCTTCAACATCGAACTTCGGATGCGGAGCAAAGCGGATGATCAGGTATAGATCGCCATTGGCACCGCCACCCACGCCCGGACCGCCCTGCCCTTTAAGGCGGATGCGCTCACCGTCGGTGACACCGGCCGGGATTTTCACGTTAAGGGTCTTGTTGGCGCCGCCAATCTGGAAGCTGATCTGCTTCGATTCGCCGGACAGGGTTTCTTCAAGGAAAATCGGCAGTTCCATTTCTACATCCTGTCCACGACGTCCCGCACTGCGGCCGCTCTGGCCGCCGAAGCCATTACCGCGCGAACCGAAGATCGAGCTGAAAAAGTCTGAAAAATCGCCCTGATCCTCGAAACCACCGCTCGAGTGCCCTTGCCAGCCCGGCGGCCCCTGGAATGGCTGCCCATGTTGACCGTACTTGCGCATTTCATCGTATTCGGCGCGCTTGTCGGCACTTTTCAGGGCTTCATACGCTTCGTTGACGTCCTTGAATTTCTCCTCGGCGTCCTTTTCCTTGCTCACATCCGGGTGATACTTGCGCGCGAGCTTGCGATAAGCGGTCTTGATCGCCTTATCGTCAGCCGTGGGCTCGACACCCAGGATTTTGTAATAGTCTTTGAAGTCCATGTAAGGATCACCATCCGTTATCAATATCGCGCAGCTCGAAGCCACCCAGAATGCTCTGGTTAACCGGCCCGGGGGTTGACCGATCTCAATCCTGTGACTGACCAGCGCTGCAAAAGTTTATCGGCAGCCTTAAGACCGCCAAACCAATGTCTGGAAGTTTGGGGGTGAAGGATAGTCTTTCAAGGGGATTAAAACCTGCGATTTAAAGAATCGTCGCGCTTCGATTCTGCGAGCGTCTGGCATACACTGCGCGGCCGTTTTTTAACCGGAACTCGAAAGACATGAAAAGCGCCACTCCAGCACGTGCCTGCGGCATCGACTTTGGCACGTCCAACTCCACCGTCGGCTGGCTGCGCCCAGGCGTGGAAACCCTCATCGCGCTGGAGGACGACAAGATCACCCTGCCCTCCGTAGTGTTCTTCAACATTGAAGAGCGCCGCCCGGTGTATGGCCGTCTGGCGCTGCATGAGTATCTGGAAGGCTACGAAGGCCGCCTGATGCGCTCGCTCAAGAGCCTGCTGGGTTCCAAGCTGATCAAGCACGACACCAGCGTTTTGGGCACGGCCATGCCGTTCAAGGACCTGTTGGGGCTGTTTATCGCCCAGCTTAAAAAGCGCGCCGAAGCGACCGCGGGCCGTGAATTTGAAGAAGTGGTGCTGGGCCGCCCGGTGTATTTCGTCGATGACGATCCGCTGGCCGACCAGGAAGCCGAAAACACCCTGACCGACGTGGCCCGCGCCATCGGCTTCAAGGAAGTCTCGTTCCAGTACGAGCCCATTGCCGCAGCGTTCGACTATGAGTCGACCATCCAGCGCGAAGAGCTGGTGCTGATTGTCGATATCGGCGGTGGTACCTCCGACTTCTCGCTGGTGCGCCTGTCCCCTGAGCGCCGTGGCATGGACCACCGCCAGGACGACATCCTGGCCACGGGCGGCGTGCACGTGGGCGGTACCGACTTCGACAAGCAACTGAGCCTGCAAGGGGTCATGCCGCTGTTCGGCTACGGTAGCCGGATGAAAAGCGGGGCCTACATGCCCACCAGTCATCACATGAACCTGGCGACCTGGCACACCATCAACTCGGTGTATGCACAGAAAACCCAGATCGCGCTGAACAGCATGCGCTACGACATCGTCGATACCGGCGGGATTGACCGCTTGTTCAAGTTGATCGAACAGCGCGCCGGTCACTGGCTGGCGATGGAAATCGAAGAAACCAAAATCGAACTGACCCACGCCCAGAGCCGTCATGTGCCGCTGGACCGGGTAGAACCGGGGCTAAGTGTCGAACTGAGCCGGGCGCTGTTTGAAGCCTCCATCGACAACCAGCTGGAGCGCATCCGCAACAGCGTGACTGACTTGCTCAGCAGTGCGGGCGTGGGTGTCGAGCAGGTGGATACGGTGTTCTTCACCGGCGGCTCGAGCGGTATTCCGGCGCTGCGCCAGAGCGTCGCGGCCATGCTGCCCAACGCCCATCACGTCGAAGGCAACATCTTCGGCAGCATCGGCAGCGGTTTGGCGATTGAAGCCAAAAAGCGTTACGGCTAAAACCACACCCTTATCGCTGCCGCAGCCTGCGGCAGCGACTAGGGATTGCGGGTTAGACCAGCTCCATCTGCTTGAGCTCACTCTTCAGATACGCATAGTAAATCGGCCCGGCCACCACCCCCGGCAGGCCGAAGGCTGCCTCGAATACCAGCATCGCCAGCAGTAGCTCCCAGGATTTGGCACTGATCTGGCCGCCAACGATCTTGGCATTGAGGAAGTATTCCAGCTTGTGGATAACGATCAGATAGCCCAGAGCCCCTACCGCGACCCAGATCGACAGGGACAAGCCGACGATGGTGATCAGGGTGTTGGAGATCAGGTTACCTATCACTGGCAGCAGCCCCAGCAGGAAGGTCAGCACAATCAGGGTTTTGGTCAGCGGCAAATGTACGCCGAACAGCGGCAGGATCACCGCCAGAAACACCCCGGTGAACACGGTATTGAGCAGCGCGATTTTGATCTGCGCAAACACGATGTTGCGAAACGCCTGCACCAGCAGGTGCAAACGGTCGAACAGCGCGGCTGACAGGGGCTTGCGACGGCTGACATCCGGGATGCGCTGCAACGCGATGATGGCGCCCAGCACCATGCCAATCAGCAACGTCACGAACATGTGCGCGGCGTCTTTGCCCACCAGTTGCAGATCGCTGAGGTGTTTGTTGCCCCATTCGCCGATCGCCACCCGGAACTCGGCCGCGCTGGCCGGCAGATAGCTGTCCAGAAACGGCGGCAATTGACCCCGCGCCCGGTCGACCACGACCATGAATTTATTCAGCGATGCCCCGGGGTTTTCTGCTTCGTGCAGCAAGAAGCTGATGGCGCCGGCAAAAATCAACGCCAGCACGCTGACCACCAGAGTGCCCAGCAATGCCACCGCCAGCCAGCGCGCCCGGCGCCCGGCGATCAGCCGCTGCAGTTGTGGCGTGAGCATGTTGACCAGTTCGTAAACCAGCAACCCGGCCAGCAGGCTGGGCAACAGGCGCAACGGAAAAACCAGCAACAAGCCGCCAGCGATGATGAGGTAACTGGCGAACAAAATGTGACGCTGAGAAAACGATGGCATACAGCCTCAAAACAAGCAGCGCGAAAGGACAGGCAGTCTGCCAGCCTTCAGCGGGCAGCACTAGAAGTTGTGACGTTGCCCTGCTACCTGCAGGCGCGGCTTGCCCGCGATTGCAGCGGATCTGCAGGCGTCGCGAGCAAGCCCGTTGCTGCCGGGGGCTTTATTTCTTCTTCAGGCAGTCGCTCATAAAAGCTTTGCGTGCATCGCCTTTGAGGTCCTGGGTGCCGGCAGTGGCGTTACAGGTTTTCATTTTTTCCTGCTGAGTCGCAGGGGCCGCCGGGGCGGCTTTAAGGCAAGTGCTCATAAACGCTTTGCGCTCATCGCCCTTGAGGGCCTTGGCACTCGCATCGGCATTGCAGGTGGTCATTTTGTTTTGCTGGGCCGTGGCCGCAAAACCCTGGGAGCACAGCAACAAGCCCATCATCAGCAGAGGAATACGCAGCTTCGTCATGGAGTTTTCTCCTTATGGCCGCACCGAGTGGCAGCGGACTGCTCTGGAGTGTAGACAAACTCTGTTACATCACGCCCCGGGCCTGACGCCGATATTGCTCCGGCGTGCAGCCGGCCTGACGGGCGAACATGGCGATAAACGCCGATGAGGTGCTGTAGCCCAGATCAAAACCCACGTCCTGCACGCTGCGCGCAGACTCCAGCGCTTCAATCGCCGCCAGAAACCGCAGGCGTTGCCGCCACTCGCCGAAGCTCATGCCCAGTTCCCGGACAAACAGTCGCGCCAGGGTCCGCTCGCTGACATGCACCTGAGCGGCCCACTGCCCAAGCGGCCGATTGTCGCCGGGCTGGCTCTGCAGGGCCTCAAGGACCACCTGCAGGCCTGGATGACGGGCGTAAGGCAAATAGCACTGATGCACAGGTGCCTGGCGCAACTGATCGACCAGAACCTGGGCCAGTCTCTTGTCGGACTCGCTTTGGGGAATGTTGATGTCGCGCCGGGCAAAGTCGCTGAGGATGGCTTTGAGAATGTCGCTGATGGCCAGCGTTACCGGAGTCTTGGGCAGGTGCCGGCAATGGACGACATCCAGGTAGACCGAACGATAGACAATCGCCTGCGGGTTATAGGCGCTGTGCTCGGTATGGGGCGGGACCCAGACCGCGTACTGCGGCGGTGACATGAAGCGCTGGCCGTTGACCTCGTAGCGCATCACCCCGTGGGCCACATAGTCCAGCGAGCCCCAGGCATGGACATGGGGCGCAGCATGGCTGTCGGCATCAAATTCGGCATAACGGAAGTACACCGGGGCCGGCAAGCCGTCGAATTCGGGAACGTTGATCAGATTCTTGCGCATGCTGTCTGGATTCAGGGGGAGATTGGCCGGATCGAAGTATAGGCTTGCAGACAGACAGGCGGATAATCGCTGCTCATTAACCCTGTGGTTGTTCCTGATGCAATACGCTTACCCGCTACTGGCCATTTTTATCTGGGCCGGCAATACCGTAATCAACAAACTCGCGGTCGGCGCCATCTTCCCGTCCGAGATCGGCTTCTATCGCTGGCTGCTGGCCGGCCTGCTGTTCACCCCGTTCATGCTCAAACCGGTGATCGCCAACTGGTCGGTGATCCGGCCCAATCTGGGCAAGATCTTTGTCCTCGGCGTGCTGGGCATGGCGATTTATCAAAGCCTGGCCTACTACGCCGCAGCCCGGACTTCGGCCACCAACATGGGGATCATCCTGTCGTTGATGCCGTTGATGGTGCTGGCCATGTCGATCATCAGCCTGGGGCAGCGTCTTACCGCCGGAGCCCTGGTCGGCGCGATCCTATCCTTTGTCGGCGTGCTGGTGGTGGTATCGAGCGGCAGCTTCAGTGCCCTGCTTGACCACGGCCTCAACCTGGGCGACGCGATGATGCTGATTGCCACCCTGGCCTATGCGATCTACAGCACCTTGCTGAAAAAATGGCAGTTGCGCCTGCCGCCCCTGCAGATGCTGTACATGCAGATCCTGGTGGCGATCGTGGTGTTGCTGCCGTTGTACCTGATGTCACCCAAGACCGGCCTTACGGTGCACAACATCGGGCTGGTGCTGTATGCCTGTATTCTGGCCTCCATGCTGGCACCTTTGGCCTGGATGAAAGCCGTCACCGTGCTGGGCCCGAGCCGCACCACGCTGTTCTTCAACCTGTTGCCGCTGATCACGGCGCTGATTGCCGCGGTGGTGCTCAAAGAGCAACTGCATGCTTACCACCTGATTGGTGGCGCACTGACCCTGGCCGGGGTAATCCTCTCGGAACGCTGGACCACGCCCCTGAGAAAGACACCAAAAATCGGATAAAACTTTCTCCTCGCGCTGAACTCACAACTTGTGAACCGATCTTGCCAGCAGAGCAAGGCGGCAACCTGATGAGTAAGGAGATTGAAATGAGCGACATGCAATTAACCGATAAAAAGACCCTGCGTGAACGTGCCCGCAAGAACGTCGAAGAAGGTGCTGTCACTGAAGGCTACAGCGCCAACCGCGAAGAGATCCTTCGCCTGCTCAACGAATCCCTGGCCACCGAGTGGGTGTGCGTGCTGCGCTACAAGCGCCACTACTTCATGGCTACCGGGATCAAGGCCCACGTTGCCGCGCAAGAGTTCCTGGAGCACGCCACCCAGGAGATGGAGCACGCCGACAAACTGGCCGAGCGCATTGTGCAACTGGGTGGCGAACCTGAATTCAACCCCGACCTGCTGTCGAAAAATTCCCACGCCCAGTACGTCGCGGGCAAAAACCTGAAGGAAATGGTTTACGAAGATTTGGTGGCCGAGCGCATTGCGGTCGACAGCTATCGCGAAATCATTCAGTACATCGGCGACAAGGATCCGACCACACGCCGGATTTTCGAAGAAATCCTCGCCCAAGAGGAAGAGCATGCCGATGACATGGCGGATCTGCTCAAAGGGCTGTAAACAGACCCGCAAATGCAAATGCCCGCCCCCATGTGATGAGGGGCGGGCATTTTTTTGTCTGGATCAAGCCGCCAGCACTGGCCTGCAGGAGCGAGCTTGCTGGCGATCTTTTGATCTTAAAAGCTCGCTCCTACAGGGTTTGTGGGGCTACTTCACCGTTTTCGGTACCTTGCCCTGCTGCATCTGTTGCAGCAGCGGTGCGCACTGGTTGGGTTCGCCGCCGCTGGGGGCGATCAACGCCAGCAGACCGGCCGCCGGGCCGGCAATCACGCCCAGTGCCACCATGCCTGCACCGCGCAGCAGCAGCGGTACCGCTTCCACACCCGCCGAAGGGTTGCCAAAGGTGCCTTTTACGTACAGCGGTGAGCGCAGCGAAAACAAACGCAGCCCCTTGGACTCGGGGGTGATTTTCAGGTCGAGCTGTTCGGTGGCAAAGTTGGCGGTGCCGTCGATGTAGATGATCGCGTTCTCGGTATCAAACACAAACAACTGCGAAGTGGCCAGACCATCCTTGATCCCGAAGTCCGCCGCCGCACAGTTGATCTTCACGTCTTCGTCGCCGAATATTTTGCCCACCACATAGTTACCGACGTTCAGGCCGGCAATTTCCATAAGGCTGCGGCTGATGGCGCCATCGTTGATGATCATCTTCAAGCCGCCATTGGCCGTGCCCAGTAACTTGGCCACCGAGTTGCCGGTGCCCGACAGCGTGGCATCGCCATTGAGCTCACCAAAGCTGGTTTTCATCGGTTCAAAGGTCGGGAACAGCTGCTTGAGCTTGAAGTTGCGCGCGGTCAATTTGGCCCGCCCCAGCATCGGCGTACTGCGGCCGTTGAGGTTGATTTGCGCATCCAGCTTGCCGCCCGCAACGCCAAAACGCAGTGGTTCGAGTTTCAGCTCGCCATTGTCCAGCACCACATGGGTGTACAGGTCAGTGAACGGCAGCTCGGCACTCTGGACGATGCGCTTGCCGGTGAATTCCACATCGGCATCCATATCGCGCCAGCGTTCAGTGCGGAACTCTTCAACCGGCAACACTTTGCCCGCCGGTTGTTTGCTGTCGCCGCCACGGGCTTTTTGCTTGGCGTTGGAGTCCGCGCCAATCAACGGGGCCAGGTCAGCCATCAGCAATTGATTGGACACCAGTGCGCCGCTCAGCTTGGGCCGTGGCTGGCTGGCGACGTATTTCAGGTTGCCATGAATATCGCTGCTACCGATTTTGCCGTTGAAGTTTTCGTAAGTGAAAACTGCGCCGTGCGGCTCATGCAGTTTGGCAATCAGGTGGCCATCGGTTGAGTAAGGCGGCGAGTCAGGCAGGGTTACGCCGGTCAGTGGATAAAGGTTGGCCAGGCTGCTGCCTGCCAATTTCAGGCGCAGGTCCAGCGCCCCCAGGTTGAGCGGGTCGGTCAGGGTCCCGGCCAGCGCGACTTTGGTGTCGGCAATGCTGACTTGCGCCTGCAACGGGAAGGGTTTGGCCGCGTCCTGCAAGGCCAGCAGGCCGCCAATTTTGCCGGTGCCGTCGAGGTTCTGGCCGTGGTACTGACCTTTGACCTTCAGCGCGAATGCGTAGTCTTGTGGCGCAGAACCTTTCTCCAGCGCTTTTTTCGCCGCGCTCTGGCCGACGATGTCGCTGAACGGGATGGGTTTGCCCAGCGGATCGATCACTACATCCAGACGGGTTTTGAGGGTCTGGTCATTGAGCGTCACATGGCCCTTGTCGAAACCTATGGCGCCAATGTCCACCTTCCAGTCCGAGGGTTTTTCGTTCGGGTCTTTGGGGTCTAACTTGAATGTCCAGTTCGCCCGGCCATCGGCCAGACGCTCCAGGCTGGCCGATGGCTCGGTCAGGTCGATACGCGGGATATCCACGGTCTGCGTCAGCAGCGCCAGCGGTGACAGACGCAACTCCACCTTCTTCAGGCCGAGCATTTGCGGTTCTTTTGACCACTCGGGATTGCCCAGGCTCAGGTCTTCGGCAATCACATGGGGCCAAGGCACCCAGGCACGCCAGCCACCCTCGTCCGCTTCGCGCTGCCAGCGCACGGCCAGGTTGCCGTTAATGGCAAATGGGCGATGGAGGATGTCAGACACTTTGGTATTGATTGTGGGCTTGATCCGGTTCCAGTCGAAGGTAGCGAGGATCACCACCAGGACCACCACCAGCAGAAGCAAAATACCGCCAATCCAGGCAAGGACTTTACGGGTGCGTGTCATTTAACGGCTCCTTATTACGGCTGAACGTCCCAACTGCGGCGTTTTACAATGGCTGCGACGCTAATAAAAGTACGACTGTCAAAGACTGCCCAAGGTTTAACCGGAGGCCGACTTTCATGAAAAAAACACCCGAAAGCCGCAAGCCAGAGCACTCGCGCCTGAACAATCAATTGTGTTGATTATCACCATTGGCCGTATGAACTTTGATATCGAAGATCCAAGCGTAGCATTGCTTACCTGACTAACTAATTGCCCTGCTACGGAGCACCGATATCATGAAACGCCCATTACTGCTTGGTCTTGGCCTCTCACTGTTGGCCATCAACGCCTTTGCGATGCCCGCCGACGACGAGCAAACCCCCATGGTGCAGCCTGCTTCCAGCAGCTTGAGCCAACCGCTGAATCCTGTGGCTGAAGACGGTGCCCAACGCACCCTGAACCAGCAGAACCGCGTGGCTGAGGACGGTGCACAACGCACTCTGAACCAGCAGAACCCCGTGGCTGAGGACGGCGCACAACGCACTCTCAACCAGCAGAACCCTGTGGCTGAGGACGGCGCACAACGCACTCTGAACCAGCAGAACCCCGTGGCTGAAGATGGCTACGACCGCACTCAACGCCAGAGCAACCTGGTGGCGGAAGGCGGCGCGGATCGTCTTGCCGAAAGGAATCAACGTGCCAGCTAATCAAGTGATTGCAGGAGCCCGACGGCAACTGATTGCTCGCGATCTGTTTACGCAGTAATAGAGCTCGCGAGCAAGCTCGCTCCTGCAGAGTCTCCATTGCAGTTCGACGTCATCAAAGCCGATTTGCTAGAGTGCGCCGTTGTACTTGTCTGGAATACCAGCTCCGATGCTGCCTCGCGCCGAACAGAAGCAACAAACCCGCCTTGCGCTGATGGATGCCGCCCGCCACTTGATGGAATCGGGTCGCGGCTTTGGCAGCCTGAGCCTGCGCGAAGTCGCAAAAACCGCAGGCATAGTGCCCACCGGCTTTTATCGGCACTTCAGCGACATGGACCAACTGGGCCTGGCGCTGGTCAGTGAAGTCGGTCAGACCTTTCGCGAAACCATTCGTCTGGTGCGACACAACGAACTGTTTATGGGCGGTGTGATCAACGCGTCGGTACGGATCTTTCTCGATGTGGTGCAGGCCAACCGCTCGCAGTTTCTGTTTCTGGCCCGCGAGCAATACGGCGGCTCACAGCCAGTGCGCCAGGCTGTCGGGGCGCTGCGCGAAGACATCACCTCGGATCTGGCCGCCGACCTCGGGTCCAAGCCCAAGCTGCAGCACTTGAACCACGCAGGCCTTACGGTAATTGCCGATCTGGTGGTTAAAAGTGTATTCGCGGCCTTGCCCGATGTCATCGATCCGCCCGCCGAGGCGCTTCCCGACTACCTGCAACCCCAGGCAAAAATCAGCCAGCAGCTGCGTTTTATCTTTATCGGGCTCAAGCACTGGCAAGGCCTGGGCAGTACCGAGTAAAGGCGCGCACCTTGTTGGTGCGAAATAAAACTCATAGCGCACCATTATCGCTCGCCGCAGCCCCTTTCCCTTCCCCGGATCACTCGCCTTTGTTGTGCAACCCAAGGTTGGCAAGCCCCTTGCTCTGATCAAGGCATTGTCAATTGCAGGAAGCCTACCGATGTTGGTGATTCATCGCAGAGTTCAGCCCCACCCCGTGTGGAGCGCTGAGTTACACCTCAACTTCGAAGCCCGGAGCAAAAGCCGTTTGCGTTGCTTTAGCAGTGACGCCGAGGACGTCGGCCTGTTCCTTGAACGCGGACAACCGCCCCTGCATGACGGCGAATTTCTGCAAGCCCAGGACGGGCGCATCGTGCGGGTGTGTGCCAGCCCCGAAAAGTTGCTGCACGTGACCTGTCTCAATGCCTTTGAGTTGACCCGCGCGGCCTATCATCTGGGCAACCGCCATGTCGCCCTGCAAGTCGGCGATGGCTGGCTGCGCCTGCTCGATGACTACGTACTCAAAGCCATGCTGGAACAATTGGGCGCGCAGACCGAAGCCATTGAGGCGCCGTTCCAACCGGAGCACGGCGCCTACGGCGGCGGTCATCATCATTCCCGCGCAGGCGAAGAAGACTTCAACTACGCCCCGCGCCTGCATCAGTTTGGTGTGCGTTTGTGAGTCCGGCATGGGCGCTGTTGCGCCTGGCCAGCCCACAGCTGCCGATTGGCGGCTACAGCTATTCCCAGGGCCTGGAAATGGCCGTCGAAAATGGCCGGGTATCCAGCCCGGCAACTGCCAGCCGCTGGATCAGCGATCAATTGCTGCTCAATCTGGCGCGCTTCGAGGCTCCGTTGCTGCTCGCCCATTGCCGGGCGGCGGCCGACGAAGACTGGAGTGCCTTGCAGCAATTTTGCGACGAACACCGCGCCAGTCGTGAAACCCGCGAATTGCATCAGGAAAGCCGGCAAATGGGCTACTCCCTGCAGCAACTTCTGATGGGGTTGCCCGAGCTGGATGAGCCTGCACGGCTATTTCTCACCCAACAAGCCGAGCCGCACCTGGCACTCGGCTGGGCACTGGCTGCCCGGGCCTGGGGCATCAGTGCGTCAGACGCGCTGGCAGCCTGGCTGTGGAGCTGGCTGGAAAACCAATTGGCGGTGCTGATGAAAACCCTGCCGCTGGGCCAGCAGGCCGCTCAACGCATGACCAGCGAGTTATCCCCGGCGCTGCAGCAGGCGCAACAACACGCCAGCAACCTCGACTTATCCCGTTTGGGCAGTGCCGCTTTCGGCCTGTCATTGGCGAGCATGGCCCACGAGCGCCAGTACAGCCGTCTGTTTCGTTCCTAGGAGAATGCAATGAACACACAACCTTTGCGGGTCGGCATCGGGGGCCCGGTGGGCTCCGGCAAAACTGCCCTGACCCTGGCCCTGTGCCTGGCACTGCGTGACAAATACAACCTGGCGGTGGTCACCAACGATATTTATACCCGCGAAGATGCCGATTTTCTGGTGCGTAACCAGGCGCTGGCACCGGAGCGGATCATCGGTGTAGAAACCGGCGGCTGCCCGCACACCGCCATTCGTGAAGATGCATCGATCAACCTCGAAGCCGTGGACCAGCTGAACCGGCGCTTCCCCGGGCTGGACCTGATTCTGGTGGAATCGGGTGGGGATAACTTGTCGGCCACCTTCAGCCCGGAACTGTCCGACCTGACGATCTACGTGATCGATGTATCCGCAGGGGACAAGTTGCCGCGCAAGGGTGGACCGGGGATTTGCAAATCCGACTTGCTGGTGATCAATAAAATCGACCTCGCACCGCTGGTGGGCGCATCGCTGGAGCTGATGGACAGTGACACCCGGCGCATGCGCGGGGCAAAGCCCTTTGTGTTCAGCAATCAAAAAACCGGCCACGGCCTGGATACCATCGTGAGGTTTATTGAACGGCAGGGACTGTTGATCTCATAACCCGCGATCTTTTGTGGGCCTGAAGCTTTAAAAGCTCGCGCCTACAGAGTTGGACGTCACGGTGTATCATGTCGCGCAAACGCCCCAGCCGTGACGACGCCAGCCAATGCCCCATGTAGCCAGCTCCGCCTTCCCGCTCGAACTGACCGCCCTGTTTGCGGCGGTACAGCAGCATTTTCGCCAGGTCATTGTGCCGCTCTGGCAAGGCCCCGGCTGGAATGCCGAACTGGAACTGCCCTATGAGGCACTCAGCCCCGAGCACCGGCCACTGACGCCCCAGCGCTATCGCGCCATGGCCTGCGCCCGTCAGCTATATCTATTCGCCAGCTTGATCGATGACCCTGCCTTCCCCGGCGCTGCCGAGCGCGCAGGCAGGTTGTTCCGCTCGCTGCAAAAGCACTTTTACGACGCCGTACACGGCGGCTGGTTTTACAGCATCGACCCCGACGGCGCGCCGCTGGATCAGCGTAAAGACCTGTATACCCATGCCTTTATCATCTTTGCCTGCGCCCATTACTGGGGCAAGGTGCGCGAGCCGGCGGTGGAGTCAGTGCTCAATGCCGCGCTGAAAGTCGTCGCCGAGCGCTTCAGCGATGGTAATGGCCTGTACGAAGCCAGCCTCGAGCGGGACTGGTCAACGCTGGACACCGGCCCGCTGCAAAACCCGTTGATGCATCTGGCCGAGGCGTTTCTGGCGACTTTGTCGGTGCGCGACGATGCGCCGGTACACAGCGCATTGCTGGCGCTGGCCGATGGCATGCAACAGCGCTTTATCGAGCCTGTGCATAACGCCTTGCTCGAAAAACCGCT
The DNA here is from genome assembly GCF_022496645.1 of Pseudomonas sp. TMW22089. NCBI lineage: Bacteria > Pseudomonadati > Pseudomonadota > Gammaproteobacteria > Pseudomonadales > Pseudomonadaceae > Pseudomonas > Pseudomonas sp. TMW22089. The sequence continues at coordinate 403,695 of NZ_SCFG01000001.1, read as the reverse complement.
GGGGGCTGTGGATAACTGGTTTGAACCCGGGCATCAGTTTGAGTGGTTCTACTTGCTGGAGTCCTCGCCACTGCTGCGTCATACAGCCCTGCACGACTCGCTTGCGCTCGCCTTCGACTTTGCCGAACAGGTTGGGGTCGACCCGCAGACCGGGGCGGTCTGCGGCATGCTGGCCCCGGATGGCACCTTGCGCGATGGCACCCAGCGCATCTGGGCCCAGGCCGAGTACCTGCGCGCCCTGACCTTGCGTCCGGCGCCCCTGCCCCGCCTGCAACGCCAGTTGCTGGCGTTGCAGCAGAACTTTTTACATGCCGGTGGCTGGTATGAATGCCGGGATGCGGCAGGCAACGTCAGCCGCCTGGACATGCCGTCGACCACGCCGTATCACCTGGCCACCTGCTACAGCGGCCTGGCGCAACTCCTGTAGGAGCGAGCTTGCCTCGCGAATATGTAAAGAGCTCGCGAGGCGAGCTCGCTCCTACAGGGGTAAGGTCAGGCAATCCACTTGCGATCGCCGGTAAAGCTGATGGTCAGCCAGCGCGCACTGTCGGCCGCGCCCAACATGCCTGATATCTCTTCACGAAACCCGTCCAGGGTCTTGATGCTGGTCAGCGGATATCCCGCCGGCAACACGATATGGATCTCGATAAAACGCGCCCTTCCGTGCTTTTGCACATAGGTTTTGTAGCCCTCAAAGCCATGGCGCGCCGACATTTCCTCGAGCACATCCCGCACCTTGTCATCGAGCTTGTCCGGGGCAATACCCAGGACGTCGCGCAAAGCCGGGCGCAGGATTTTGAACGCCGGAGCCAGCATGCTGAAAGCCAGCAAAATCAGGATCGCCGGGTCTACATAGGCGGCCCAATGGGCATAACCCTGTTGTTTCAGAATCAGCGCCGTGACAAAACTTATCAACAGCCCCACCGACAGCATGGCGTCCACCAGCCAGCTGATGTTGTCGAACTGGATCAGGCTGGACTTGAGCTTGCGGTTTTTACGCCGGACCCAGAAGTAGTAGGCAAACTCGATTACGGTAAACACCGCCGCGTAGATGATCACCAGGCCCAGCTCAATTTCGCGCCCGCCATTGATAATGCCGAACACGCCATTGAGAAAGGCATAGATCGCAATCAAAAACAGGAAACTGCCTTCGATCAGCAGCACCATGGGCTCAAGGTGCCAGAAGCCGAACTGGAAACGTTCGTTGCTTTCCTTGGCGATCAACTGTGCCGTGATCAGCATCAGTACTTTGATAAAGGTCGCGATCAAAGAGAAGAACCCATCGAACAAGATGGATTGCGAACCCGAAATAACACCCGTCACGATGCCGGCGATGGCCACCGCGAACATCAGAACGGTCGATTGTTTGAGCAGTTTCTGCTCACCACTGTTACTCACAAAAACTCCTTTTCAGCCCTGTTGAATGCGACCCCCTCAGGAGGTCGCGGGCAGGCTGCCAGGCGTGAGTTTACTCTGTGGCGTGGCGTTCGATGGCAAAACCGCTCCAGGACTGCGTGACGGGCATCAGTTCAAGGCGATTGATGTTGATGTGGGCCGGCGTATTGAGCACCCAGAAAATCGTCTCGGCGATGTCTTGCGGCTGAATCGGCTCAGCACCCTGGTAGGTGGCGTCATAGCGGGCCTTGTCGCCGCCGAAGCGCACCATCGAGAATTCGCTTTCACACAGACCCGGTTCAACGTTGCTGACCCGCACGCCCGTGCCCTGCAAGTCGCAGCGCAGGTTCAGGGAGAACTGCTTGACGAAGGCTTTGGTGCCGCCATAGACATGGCTGCCGGGGTACGGGTAGCTGCCGGCGATAGAGCCCAGGTTAACGATACCGGCACCGCGGCCGTAGGCAATCAGCCGGGGCAGCAGCAGGCGCGTGGTGTAGAGCAGCCCCTTGATGTTGGTATCGACCATGGTTTCCCAATCGTCGAGGTCGCACTTGGGCGCCGGATCGGTGCCCAGCGCCAGCCCGGCATTGTTGATAAGTCCGCGCAGCTTGCTGAACGACGGTGGCAGATTGGCAATTGCCTCTTCCATCGCCTTGCGATCACGTACATCTACTACCAGGCCATGGACTTCGGTCTGGCTGGACAGTTCTTCGCACAGGGCATCCAGACGCTCTTTACGGCGGCCGGTCAGTACCAGTTTCCAGCCTGCTTGCGCAAACTTGCGAGCGCAGGCCTCACCAAATCCGGAAGTGGCGCCCGTAATAAACAGGGTGGAAGTCATAGCGTTCTCCTTGGCTGGCGGGCATCGGCCGCCGTTGAATAAGACGGGAAGCAGCATGCCCCGGCTGCGATTTGGCGGCAACCCGGCACATGATCCCGGACAAAACCTGTACGAAAAACAACCAACTCCCTGCAGGCCTTGCCAGACAAGGGCTGGAGCCATATGCACTCACGTTATCCACAGGCCCGTCCACAGTCTTTGGGGGCAACTCCAAAATGGCCAAAGCCTCTGGCCACAAGGGGTTGAGCGCTGATTGAAGAGTTTTTAGCTTGACCTGGACGCAGGCAACATGCAGACGCCCCAAAAAGGTGCAACCCGGTAAAACCTCTGAGATAGCCAGAGGCCAGTAATTCCGCCGCTCAGGGCATTCCTTCCAGAGTTTAACCACAGACTTATCCACAGGTTGGTTATCGACTAATGACTATGTTTATAACTGAACAAATCTGTTGACAAATCCTGCAGGAAGCCAGGTAAAAACCGCTGATCAAAAAACAACCACACCCGTGCAAGCCACGTAAACAAAGGCCTGCAGCCAACTACTCCCACGTTACCCACAGCCACCTCCACAGCAAACGGGGACAAGTCAAAATGATGTTAAAACAGGTATTTAGAGCGGCTTTATGTCGCGCTTTCGCGGGTCTGGAATATTGTTTTCCACAATTTCAAAAGTGCGCTGTTGAAAAACAAAAAGCCCCTGGAAAGGGGCTGCGAAAATTGCAGGAGCGAACTGGCTCGCGAGATTTGCAAAGCGCTCGCTCCTGCAGGGTGAACCCTTTAGTGCCCGCCTAAATACGCGTTGCGTACTTCTTCGTTGCTCAACAGTTCCTTGCCGGTTCCGGTCAGGCGGATTTCACCGTTGACCATCACGTAGGCCCGGTCCGACAGGCGCAGGGCGTGGTTGGCGTTTTGCTCGACCAGAAAGATGGTCATGCCGGTGGTAGCCAGTTCACGCAAGGTCGCAAAAATCTGCTTCACCACGATCGGCGCCAGCCCCAGGCTGGGTTCGTCCAGCAACAGCAACTTGGGACGGCTCATCAGGGCGCGGGCGATGGCGAGCATTTGCTGCTCACCGCCCGACATGGTCATTGCCCGCTGATTACGCCGCTCCTTGAGCCTGGGGAAGAGTTCGAACATGCGCTGCATGTCTTCGTCGACATGCTTGTCGCCGATGGGGATGGTGCCCATCAACAGGTTTTCTTCCACCGTCATGTCCGGAAATACGCGACGGCCTTCCGGCGACTGGGCGATGCCATGGGAGGCAATGTAGTGCGAGGACTTCTGAGTGATGTCCACGCCCTGGTAGAAGATCTGCCCGCCACTGGCTCTGGGCTGGCCGAAGATCGACATCAGCAACGTGGACTTGCCCGCACCGTTGGAGCCGATCAGGCTCACGGTTTCGCCTTCCTCGATGTGCATCGAGACTTTTTTCAGGGCCTGGATCGGCCCGTAGTGAACGTCCAGTTCCTTGAGTTCGAGGATAGTGCCCGTCATATCAGCTCCTCTTCGTCGGCGCCAAGGTAGGCCGCGATCACTTTCGGGTCGTTGCGAATGGCTTCCGGCCCGCCCTGTGCGATCACGTTGCCGTGGTCGAGCACCACTATGTGATCGGAAATACTCATGACCATCCCCATGTCGTGTTCGATCAATACCACGGTCAAGTCGTGGTCGTCCCGCAGCAGGCGAATCATCGCACTGAGCGCTTCGGTTTCCTGCGGGTTAAGCCCGGCCGCCGGTTCGTCCAGACAGATGATTTGCGGCCGCGTGCACATGGCCCGGGCAATTTCCAGGCGCCGCTGCTGGCCGTAAGACAACTCCCCGGCCAGGCGGTTGGCACAGTTCACCAGGTCGACGACTTCCAGCCAGTAAAACGCATGGTCCAGCGCATCGCTTTCGGCCTTGCGGTAGCCCTTGGTGTTGAGGATGCCCGCCAGCATGTTGCGGTTGACCCACATGTGCTGCGCCACCAGCAGGTTTTCCAGCACCGACATTTCCTTGAACAGACGAATGTTCTGAAACGTGCGCGCCAGCCCTGCACGGTTAACCAGATGGGTGCCGCCGAACATTTTGTAGTACAGGCGGCTGGCAAAGGCTTTGGGCGAGACAAAGTCCGTCAGCCTGAATGGCTCCCCCAGCAGCTTGATGACATTGGTCCGCGCACCACGGGCATTGAGTTCGATTCTGCCGCCACTGGCTTTGTAAAACCCGGTCAGGCAGTTGAACACGGTGGTTTTCCCCGCCCCGTTAGGCCCGATCAGGGCAAAGATTGAATTGCGTTTGACCTTGAGACTGACATCGCTCAGAGCCTTGATCCCGCCAAAGTGCATCATCAGCTTGTCGACCGAGAGCACTACTTCGTCGTTGCTGGAGAGGTCTTTCATGGCGCGACTCCCTTACGTGGCGTGACCCCGACACGGCTGACCCGGATCAGGCCCCGTGGGCGCCAGATCATCATCAGCACCATCAATACGCCAAACAGCAGCACCCGGTACTCGGCAAAACTGCGCAACAGTTCCGGCGCCACGGTCAGGACAAATGCAGCAATCACTACCCCCACGGTCGAGCCCATACCACCGAGCACCACAATGGCGAGGATCAGCGCCGACTCGAAGAAGGTGAACGACGACGGGTTGACAAACCCTTGGTAGCTGGCAAAAAACACACCGGCCAGACCTGCCGTAGAAGCGCCGAGGGTGAAGGCTGAAAGTTTGACCAGAACGTGATTCAGGCCCATGGCGCGGCAGGCGATTTCGTCTTCACGCAACGCTTCCCAGGCCCGGCCAATCGGCATGCGAGTCAGGCGGTGCTTGATATACAGCACCAGCAGCACCACCAGAAACAGCACGATGTAGATAAACAGGAATTTGATATTGGGGTTGTAGTCCAGACCGAAGAACTGATGGAACGGTACCCCGCCGTCCTTGGCCACGCGACCGAACTCCAGGCCGAAAAACGTCGGCGATGGTACCGGCATGCCGTTGGGGCCGCCGGTAAATGACAGCCAGTTGTTGAGCACCAGGCGAATGATTTCACCAAAGCCCAGGGTCACGATGGCCAGATAGTCACCGTGCATTCGCAACACCGGGAACCCGAGAATGCATCCAGCCATCGCTGCCGCAATCGCCGCCAGCGGCAGCACCGACCAGAAACCCAGCCCCAGATACTGATAACCCAGTGCCAGCCCATAAGCGCCGATGGCATAGAAGGCCACGTAGCCCAGGTCGAGCAGCCCCGCCAGGCCCACCACTATGTTCAGCCCCAGACCGAGCAACACGTAGATCAGGCCGAGAATGACCACCGTCAGAATGTATTTGTTGGCGAAAAACGGAAAAACGATGGCAATCACGATCAGCAACGGCACGATCCAGCGCAGCCGCGATTTGTAATCCGGGGGCAGTACGTGCACGCCGGAGCCGGTGGACTCGAACCCCTGAAGGATTTTCAGGCCCCTGGCCGTTTGCAGGAACAGGCTCAGAACAAAGCGCCCCACCATCACAATCGCAACCAGCCAGCCGACGCGCGCCGGTTGCAGGTTAAAGCTGTAGCCGTCGAGCACCACCCCCACGATAGGTCCGAACACAATCAATGAAATCAACCCGGCAAGGATCGAATCAACGACGCTTTTTTTGATATCAATCGGTTTGTTAATGGCTGCAGACATACTTACACCTTCGCCACGAGAGGACGACCCAGCAGGCCCTGGGGACGGAAAATCAGGATCAGCACCAGCAATGAGAAACTGAACACGTCCTTGTAATCCGAGTTAACCAGGCCGGCAAATAGTGATTCGGAAATGCCCAGGATGATTCCGCCGAGCATGGCCCCGGGCAGGGATCCGATCCCGCCGAGTACCGCAGCCGTGAACGCCTTGATCCCGATAATGAAGCCGGCGTAAAAGTCGAACGTGCCGTAGTTCATGGTAATCAGCACCCCAGCCAACGCGGCCATGGCGGCACCTATTACAAACACGTAGGAGATCACCCGGTCGGTGTTGATGCCCAGGATCGACGCCATCTTGCGGTCTTGCTGGGTAGCACGGCACATGCGCCCCAGCTTGGTGTACTTGATGATGTAGGTCAGCAGGCCCATGCCTGCAAAGGCCGCGATCAGAATGAAGACTTTGGTGTAGGTCAGTTGTACAAAACCGGTGCCGATATCGACGCGCCAGGAACCACTGAGCAGTGTCGGGACGCCTTGTTGCCGCGAGCCCTGGGCAATTTGCACATAGTTTTGCAGGATCAGGGAAATACCAATGGCGCTGATCAGTGGCGCCAGCCGTGTGGAATTTCGCAGAGGTTTGTAAGCCACACGTTCAATCACCCAGCCATACACGCCAGTGACGATGACGGTGAATACCAGGGTGCCCAACATCAGCAGCGGGAAGGATTCAACGCCGAAGTATGCCAACAGAGCCAGACTGATAGCCGCGAGGTAAGCGGAGATCATGTACACCTCGCCGTGGGCGAAGTTGATCATGCCGATGATGCCGTAGACCATTGTGTAGCCGATGGCAATCAGGCCGTAAACAGACCCGAGGGTCAGGCCGTTCAGCAGTTGCTGTAGGAATATACCGTCCATAACGCAATCTCACGCACTTGAGCCATTGCGCAAACCCGCCCGCAGGGCAAGGTTTGCGCCGCTCATGGAAAAGAAGACAGGTGATGCAGACATGCCTGATGCCCTTTCTCCGTAGGACCGAGCTTGCTCGCGATCTTTAACAGCTCGCGAGCAAGCTCGCTCCTACAGGAGAAGGCAGAGCGGCTTATCTCACTTCTGTTTTTCCAGCTGGTGATATTTGCCGTCCTTGTCCCACTGGTAAACCACGTAGTCAGAGACTTTGAGATCGCCTTTGGCGTCCCATTCCTTCTTGCCCATTACGGTTTCAACCGGGTTGGCCTTGAGCCACTTGGCAGCGTCTTCGCCCTTGTTGGACTTGGCGCCATTGAAAGCGTCAGCCAGGGCCTGAACCGAGGCGTAGGCATACAGGGTGTAGCCTTCCGGTTCGGTGCCGGCTTTACGGAACTGCTCAACCACCGCTTTGCTGTCCGGCAGCAGGCGCGGGTCGGCGCCGAAAGTCATGTACACGCCATCGACGTACTGCGGGCCGCCAGCAGTGGCGACCAGTTCGTCGGTTACAACACCATCATCGGACATGAACTTCACATCCTTGAGGCCAGCCTCACGCAGTTGACGCACCAGCGGGCCCGCCTCTGGGTGCAAGCCGCCGAAGTACACCACATCGGCGCCCAGCGAGCGGATTTTGGTGACCAGGGCACTGAAGTCCTTTTCACCACGGGTAAGGCCTTCTTCCAGGACCGGTTTGACTCCGCGCTTGGTCAGTTGCGCACTGGTGGCATCGGCAAGACCTTTACCGTAGGTGTCCTTGTCGTTGATAACCGCGACTTTCTTGCCTTTGAGCACGTCGACAATGTAGTCACCCGCCACGATGCCCTGCTGGTCATCACGCCCGCACATACGGAACACCGCGTCCAGCTTGCGCTCGGTAACCTGCGGATTGGTCGAGCCCGGCGTAATCATGATCACACCCGCATCGGCATACACATCCGACGCCGGAATGGTGTTCGAAGAGCAGAAGTGACCTACAACCCCGATTACTTTGTCCTGATCCACCAGGCGGTTGGCAACGGCTACAGCCTGCTTCGGCTCACAGGCATCGTCGCCCGCCACCAGTTTGATCTGCTCACCGTTAATTCCGCCCGCCTTGTTGATTGCATCCGCAGCCGCCTGCGCGCCCTTCATGTACTGCTCGCCAAATGCCGCGTTGGCACCGGTCATCGGGCCCGCCACACCGATTTTCACATCAGCCTGAACAAACGAAGAAACACCCAACGCTGTTGCTACCGCGAGGGCCAGAAAACCTTTCTTGTAGAACGTCTGCGACATGAGGTGGTGCTCCTGAGGTTTTGTTAGATGGCACTTCGACTTCAGGTGAAGCTCAGAGCAAGCCGCGTGCCATTGGTTTTTTATTCTTAAAAAAGCCGCTGTCTTGTTGTTATATCGGCTGTTTCGAGTCCATTTTCATTGGACGTGCAACCGTCTAGACCAAGGAAGGTAAAACTGTTTTTGATGGGTTGGTGTTACCTCAAACGACAAGGGTTGCAACCGGGTTGCCCGGCTCCGGGCAACCACTCTGTAACCACTTACGTCACCTAACTGCACACTCCCGGTGCGCGACTGCTACAGGCCGCACCATTTGAGGCTAGTCGATGCCGGGGCAGATGCGTTCGGGAGCCTGCAAAAGCTTTGTCAGATGACAATCCGCAAGCATTGACCGGCGTGGTACAGCGAAAAACCGGCTTCGTACAGACAGCTGCGCAGCCCCGTGCCAGACAGTGGCCGCATCGGCGCAAAGGGTATCGGCAGGGCTTTGGCATCGCCGTTACACAGGTAATCGGCGAATGCTTTGCCCACCACAGTGCCCGTGGTCACGCCCCGGCCGTTGTAACCGGTGACTGCCACCAAACCGGGCGCGGGCTCGAACAGACGCATCAAATGATCGGGGGTGAAGGCGATGCAGCCGGTCCAGGTGCATTCCCATTCCACCCCTTTGAGGTACGGGAAGTAGTGCTGCTGCACGCGATCGGCCCAGGCTTTGAGAAACCAGGCCGGTTTTTGATTGCCGTTGCCCAGGCTGCCCAACAGCAAACGGCCTTCGGCATCACGGCGAATACTGCTCAACACCTGGCGGGTGTCCCATGAGCCCTGCCCGCCGGGCAAGATGCGGCTGGCGCTGTCATCGGTCAGCGGCTTTGAGGCAACCTGGTAGTAATAACCGGGGAAAAAGTTACGTCGCAAGTCAGTCCATTCGCCTTCGGTGTAGGCATTGGACGCCAGCACCACTTGCTCTGCACTCACCGCGCCCTGAGCGGTTTGCACCGACCAGCGCTGGCCTTGACGATCCAGGCCGGTCACTGCGCTGTGATCAAACAAACGCCCGCCCAAGTCACTGGCGGCTTTGGCCAGGCCCGAGGTATAGGCCATTGGATTGAGGGTTCCGGCACGCCTGTCGAGCAGGGCGGCGGCAATTTTCGGGGTTCCGGTCGCTTCGGTGCAGGCAGCGCCGGTGAGCAGTTCCACAGGGGCGCCCCGACGCTTCCATTGTTGCTCGCGACTGCGCAGGTCAGCTTCGCCCCGGGCATTGTGAGCCATGTGCAAGGTGCCTTCGCGGCGCAGCTGGCAGTCGATGCGGTACTTGTCGACAAGGCTGAACACCAGTGCCGGGGCAGCACCCAGCATGCGATTGAGCTGGCTGCCCACTGCTTCGCCGAAACCGGCTTCGATCTCGTCCGGGGCAATCCACATCCCGGCATTGACCAGCCCCACATTGCGCCCCGAACCGCCGTGCCCGGTGCGATGGGCTTCGAGCACACAGACGCTTTTACCCTGTTCCAGCAAGTGAATGGCGGCAGACAAACCGGTGATGCCAGCACCAATCACACACACATCAACGCTCAGTTCGCCCTGTAAGGCAGACGATTGCGGACGTTGAGGCGTCAGGTTTTCCCACAAACATTGTTCGAGTAAAGGCATTGCCAAGCTCCAGAGATGAAACCCAACGGTGATGCGTTTTTATCCACAAACAGTGGGAGCCGGGTTGACCCGGCTTCCACAGTGGCCCTTCACATGAGCTCCGGGGGGGTGCCTCAATCGAACGTAATACCCTGCGCCAGCGGCAGTTCCAGCGAGTAGTTGACGGTATTGGTCTGGCGCCGCATATAGCCGCGCCAGGCATCGGAGCCGGACTCACGGCCGCCACCGGTTTCTTTTTCACCGCCAAAGGCGCCGCCAATTTCTGCACCGCTGGGCCCGATGTTGACGTTGGCGATACCGCAGTCACTGCCGGTGGCCGACATGAACTGCTCGGCCTCACGTACATCAGTGGTGAAGATGCACGACGACAGGCCCTGGGGTACGGCATTGTTCAGGCGCAGGGCCTCGCTGAAGTCGCTGTAACCCACCACGTACAGGATCGGGGCGAAGGTTTCGCTGCACACCACATCGCTCTGCTCGGGCATTTCAACGATGGCCGGGGCCACGTAGTACGCATTCGGGTACTGCCCGGCCAGCTGGCGTTCACCGCCAAACACCCGGCCGCCTTCGCTCAGGGCTTGCTCAAGGGCGTCCTGCATGTTTTCAAAACTGTGTTTGTCGATCAGCGGGCCAACCAGATTGCCTTCCAGCGGGTGACCGATGCGCACCCGGGAATAGGCCGCCTTGAGCCGGGTGACGATTTCTTCCTTGACCGAGTCATGGGCGATCAGGCGACGCAGGCTGGTGCAGCGCTGGCCTGCGGTACCGACGGCGCTGAACAGGATGGCGCGCACGGCCATATCCAGATCGGCGCTCGGAGCAAGGATCATCGCGTTGTTGCCACCCAGCTCCAGAATGCTGCGGGCAAAGCGCGCGGCAATCTTTGGTGCCACTTCGCGCCCCATGCGGGTGCTGCCGGTGGCGCTGATCAGGGCGACGCGCGGGTCATCGACCAGGGCTTCGCCGGCGTCCCGGCCACCGATAATCACTTGGGCCAGGTACTTGGGGGCATCGCTGAACGTGCTCAGCACCCGATCGAACAGTGCCTGACAGGCCAGTGCCGTGAGCGGGGTTTTCTCCGAGGGCTTCCAGATCACCGCGTTGCCGCAGACCAGTGCCAGGGTGGTGTTCCAGGCCCAGACGGCCACCGGAAAGTTGAACGCGCTGATCACCCCCACCACGCCCAGCGGGTGCCAGGTTTCACGCATGTGGTGGCCCGGGCGCTCGGAAGCAATGGTCAGGCCGTAAAGCTGACGCGACAGGCCGACGGCGAAGTCGCAGATGTCGATCATTTCCTGGACTTCGCCCAGGCCTTCCTGGGTGATCTTGCCCGCTTCCCAGGACACCAGTTCGCCCAGATCCGCCTTGTACTCACGCAGCAGGTCGCCAAACTGACGCACCAGTTCGCCGCGGCGCGGCGCCGGAACCTTGCGCCAGGCTTCGAATGCATGTTCGGCGCGGGTCACGTGCTGCTCGACCTCGGCAGCCCCTTCCCAATGCACGGCACCGATCCGGCTGCCATCAATGGGCGTATGTACCGGTTGCCGGCCCTGCTGGTACAGCGCGGGGTCAACACCAAGACGATCCAGTAATGCAGCAAGCATGGGACACTCCTTCAGCTCAAAAAACGGGTTTTCAGGCCATTAGTTGTAGCTGGCCCGCATCGCGGCAACAAACGACCTTTAAGCGAGATATCATTCCGAAAATTCATGCTGCGCTGGTAACGTTGCCTGACAACAAGAATGAGGGGCTTTTTATGCTCAGCGCTGATGCTAAATAAACGCCATCTGCCATCGATCACTGCACTCCAGTGTTTTGAGGCTGTGACCCGCCACTTGAGCTTCACCCGCGCCGCCGAAGAGCTGAACCTGACCCAAAGCGCGGTCAGCAAGCAGGTCGCGCAGCTGGAGGAACTGTTACAGCACTTGCTGTTTCGCCGCGTGCGTCGGCGCCTGCAATTGACCCCGGCGGGTGATTTGTACCTGGTAGAAGTCCGAAAAATCCTGACCCAGGTCGAGATGTCGACCCACACCCTGCGCTCCTACGGCGGCGAAACAGAAGTGTTACGCGTATCTACGCCGTCGACCTTCGGTGCCCGCTGGCTGGTGCCGCGCCTCAAGGGCTGGCGCCTGCAGCACCCGCATATCCATCTGGACCTGTGCAATGAACAGCAGGCCGATGACTTGCTGCAAGGCCGCAGCGATCTGGCGTTCTATTTCGGCCAGGGCTCACGCCCCGGTACCGAATGCCTGAAGCTGTTTGGCGAAGAGTTGGTGGCGGTGTGTGCGCCAGCGAGCTTGCCTGACAAGCCCTATACCGATCCTACGCAACTGACCGATTTGGTCCTGCTGCAAAACGCCTCCCGTCCACAAGCCTGGCATGACTGGTTTGAAAGCCAGGGGCATCGCACCGATCACAGTTATCACGGCCCGCGCTTCGATACGTTTTATATGTGCATCCGGGCGGCACAAGTGGGCTGTGGCGTGGCGCTGCTGCCCAGGTTTCTGGTGGCAGAAGAATTGGCTGACGGCAAACTGGTCGTTGCCTGGCCGCACTCCATGCCCAGTCCCGACGCCTATTACCTGGCCTACCCTGAACATTCGGCGGGGGTGCCCAAGGTGCAGGCATTTGTGACGTGGATAATGGAACACATTGAGGACCTGTAGGCGCGAGCTTGCTCGCGATCTTTTGATCTTTAAAAAGGTCCCCAGGCTTGCTCGCCCCTGCAGACAAGAGAAAAACCGCTGGCAAAACCGCCCGCGGATATGCGCCACTAGCGCCATTCATTGAAAGAGCTGAACGTCGTGATTATCTGGCACGGCCAGCATGGAGATTGCCGCTATGAGCGAGAGTGTGTTTGCCGATCGCATCGTGCAGAACTTGCTCGACACCGACTTCTACAAATTGACCATGATGCAGGCGGTGCTGCACAACTATCCCAACGTTGAAGTCGAGTGGGAGTTCCGCTGCCGTAACAGCGAGGACTTGCGCCCGTACCTGAATGAAATTCGCCACCAGATCGAGCGTCTGGGCGAGCTGAGCATGACTCAGGATCAACTTGGGTTTCTGGAACGAATCACCTTTATGAAGCCTGATTTCATACGCTTCCTGGGGCTGTTTCGCTTCAACTTGCGCTATGTGCACACCGGCATCGAAAACGGCGAGCTGTTTATCCGCCTGCGCGGGCCGTGGCTGCACGTCATTCTGTTTGAAGTACCGTTACTGGCGATCGTCAGTGAAGTACGCAACCGCTCGCGCTATGCCGACACGGTGCTGTCCCAGGCCCGCGAGCAGCTATACCGCAAGTTTGACTGGCTGCAGGCCAACGCCAGCGCCGATGAACTGGCCGACTTGCAGGTGGCCGATTTCGGTACACGCCGACGCTTTTCGTACCGGGTACAGGAAGAAGTGGTCAGTGTGCTCAAGCACGACTTCCCGGGGCGCTTCGTCGGTACCAGTAACGTCAACCTGTCCCGCGAACTGGACATGAAACCTCTGGGCACCATGGCCCATGAATGGATCATGGCCCATCAGCAACTGGGCCCGCGATTGATCGACAGCCAGAGTGCCGCGCTCGATTGCTGGGTGCGCGAATACCGCGGGCTGCTGGGGATTGCCCTGACTGACTGCATCACCACCGATGCGTTTCTGGCCGATTTCGATCTGTACTTTGCCAAGCTGTTCGACGGTTTGCGCCACGATTCGGGGGATCCGGTGGTATGGGCCGAAAAATGCATCGCGCACTACCACAAGCTGGGCATTGACCCGATGAGCAAGACCCTGGTGTTCTCCGACAGCCTGACCCTGCCCCGCTCCCTGGAGATTTTCCGGGCACTGCGCGGGCGGATCAACGTCAGCTTCGGCATCGGCACCAACCTGACCTGCGACATTCCGGGTGTCGAGCCAATGAGCATCGTGCTTAAAATGACCGCCTGTAATGGCTCACCCGTGGCCAAGATTTCGGATGAGCCGGGCAAGACCCATTGCTCGGACCCGAACTTTGCCGCCTACTTGCGCCATGTTTTCCATGTTCCTGAACTACCTCCAAAGGAGTGAATCATGCAGGCCGTACAGCGTCAGATTGCTGAAGAGCTCAAGGTCCAACCGCCGTTTAGCGACACTGCAGCCCTTGAGGCCGAAGTGGCACGACGCATTACCTTTATCCAGTGCTGCCTGCACAACTCCGGGCTCAAGACCCTGGTGCTGGGCATCAGCGGCGGGGTCGATTCGCTGACTGCTGGCTTGATGGCCCAGCGCGCAGTCAAGCAACTGCGCGAGCAGAGCGGCGATCAGGCCTACCGTTTTATTGCCGTGCGCCTGCCATACGGCGTGCAGCACGACGAAGTCGACGCCACTGCCGCCGTCGACTTTATTGACCCGGACCAACGTCAAACCGTGAATATAGGCCCGGCGGTCAAAGCGCTGGCCGCTGAGGTGTCGGCTTTTGAAGGCAAGCCCCACGCCACGGTGGATTTTGTCCTCGGCAATACCAAGGCGCGGATGCGCATGGTGGCGCAATACACCATCGCCGGAGCCACCGGTGGCCTGGTGATCGGCACTGACCACGCTGCCGAAGCGGTGATGGGCTTTTTCACCAAGTTCGGTGACGGTTCCTGCGACCTGGCCCCCCTCAGCGGCCTGGTGAAGAATCAGGTGCGGGCGATTGCACGACACTTTGGTGCGCCAGAATCCCTGGTGGAGAAAGTCCCGACTGCCGACCTTGAAGATCTGGAGCCCGGCAAACCTGATGAAGCCTCCCATGGCGTGACCTACGCCGAGATTGATGCATTTTTGCATGGCGAGCCGGTGAGTCAGGAAGCGTTCGGGATCATCTGCCGAACCTATGAAAAGACCCAGCACAAGCGTGAAATGCCGCTGGCACCTTGAAGCAAGCCCGGCACCTGGGGGAGCTGGCTGCCAGCTCCCCCAGGCCTGGCAAAGACTGGGCATGTACGAAAAAACGGAATGAACCCCACGTTTTTTTTCGCTTGCCGCCTCTGCATTCAAAGGCTTTGATAGGCGTCTATTTGGTCGCCAGAGCCCTGCCCCATGTCTTCTTTCGATGGTTTGTTCTCTCTTGTCGAGTCTGTGCTCGGTCAATCTGCAGCCCATTGGCTGCGCGAGCATGTCGAGGTGCCCCGGGGGCTGCTGGCTTTCAGCTGGAATCAACAGGCCGTGCACCGGGCCTGGCTGGCCGAAGGGTTGAACCTGTGCCTGCTGCACAAGCTGGTAGACGCCGTGCCGGATGGCCGACGCTACGTTGAGGAGCAGGCGCAGCAAGGGCGCAAAGTGGTGTTTGACCACGGCGCGATCCGCACCGTCGACTGGCCCGCCAACGGCGAACTGCCCCGCGGCCGCCAGGCCTTTGCGCGGCTGCTGGAGCCACTGGGCTTTACCGATGTACGAACCTATCCGCTGACCAAGCTGAACATGACCGGCTGGGGCTATCGGCAGATGGACCTGCCTGAAGACATTGCGCAGTTTTTTGTCTCGGAATTACATCCGGGGCGTTTTAGCCAGACGTTTCAGCAGGCGGTTACCCGGGTTGTCAGCTCCAGTCTCGATCCGCTGCAAGCCGAACACACCAGCATTCTCGAGCGCCTGAGCCTCACCCGTCATTGCAGCCTCGGCGAGGCGCGCACCCTGCTGCCGGCGCTGTACCGGGCATTCGGCCGTCAACACGGCGTGGTGCTCGAGGCCGATTACCAATCTCTGCTCGATGAAAGTGCAGAGATGGCCTGGATTGCCACCGAGGGCAACAGCTTCAACCATCTGACCGATCGCGTGCAGGATCTCAACGCCTGCGTGGCCCAACAGCGAGACTTGCAGCGGCCGATGAAGGACAGCATCGAGGTCTCTGCCTCAGGCCGGGTGATGCAGACTGCCTATCGTGCCTGCACGGTGACCCGGGGACTGATCGATGCCACCGGTCATTATCGCGAGCATCAGGTGCCGGGCTCGTTTGTCGAATTTATTCAGCGCAAGGTCGACCCGGAAAACGGGCGGATCGATCTGAATTTCGACAGCAGCAATGCCCAGGGCATTTTCAAGATGACCGATTCAAAAGCCTGAATGCAAACAGCCCTGAGCGCACAAGGCGCGTCAGGGCTGTTGATTGGCAGGCCGGGGCTTATTTGAGGACCACGGCGCCTTTCATCATCGAGTTGTGGCCAGGGAATGTGCAGAAGAACTCGTACGATTCAGCCGGATTCAATTTCGACACGTCGAAGGTCACCGAGTCTTTCTCACCGGCACCAATGATCTTGGTGTGGGCAATGATGCGGGTGTCACCGTCTTTCAGGTAGTTTTTATCCAGCCCGGCGGCCATGCCGTCAGTCGCTACACCTGCCATGTCTGCAGTTTTGCTCAACACCCAGTTATGACCCATGACGTTTTTCGGCAAGCTGCCGGAGTGCGTCAGGTTAACGGTGAAGGTCTTGCAGGACTTGTCGATGACGATCTCTTTGGTGTTGTAAGACATTTGGTCAGTCGAATCGACAGTCACAGCGCATTCAGCCGCCAGCAAATGGCCGCTGGCCAGGGTCAAAAGGGATACCGCAAGAACTTTGGCAAACATGGTGTATCTCCAAGGCAGGGTATGAAAAAAATCTGTATACAGATTGCCCGAAAATTGTCTCGATTCCAATGATCTGAATCATGGTCCTGGCATTGTTCGAAACAATTCGCCCATCAGAGGAACGCCGGGCTTATCACCTTAGGTCATCAACAGGGTATTCGGAGGAATAAGTGACGGGACTTTCTGCGCTGATCAGCCGCTGCTATCAGCTTCGTTCAGAGATTTAATCCACAACCGGCTTTTTCGGCAGTGTAGAGTCGTGTTTTCAGCGCAAAATAGCGACTTGCTAAAACCCAGCTAACGGCTAAGCACTAATACAGGGCAGAATACGCGCCGCTCAACCCCTTCGACCCCCAGAGGATCGCCCATGGCCAAACCAAATTACAACTTCGCTAAGCGTCAAAGAGACTTGGCTAAAGAGCAGAAGAAAGAAGAAAAGCTTGCCCGCAAGAAAGCGGCTGCTGAGGAAGGTACTGTAGAGCTGGACCCGAATGCCGACGTTGACGTCGATGCAGAAGCTGAGGTTGTTGCTGAAAACACCGACGCCGTAGAACAAAAAGCACCCGACGCGTAATACCCTCGGCCCGGTTATCCACAACCCGGCCCACAGGATCTGTGATCAGGATCAGCAGCCCGGCTGTTGATCCTCGCAGTCCACCTGATTGCCTGTGCTGCATCCTCAGACGCTCCAGACCACCCTCCCTCGCATCCCTTGCACCAATCAGTCGATTCACGCCTGACGGGCTTGTGCGCGCGCAGAATGCACAACGCCAGCCCGAAGGCTGGCGTTGTGTTTGGCCAAAGCGCTTTTGCAGGAGCCGGCTAACCGGCCCCGGCAGACGTTAGCGCGGTACCACCGGCTTACGGGTCGGCTTCTGGCTCTTGCCGCCCTTGGCCGCTTCATGGCGCTCTTTGGCAGCCTGCTTATTACGGGCAAATGCAGCGGCCTTGGCCTGCTCGCGCTTGTCCCACGGGTTACCACCATCGCTGGCACGCGGCGGCAGGCCGGTGTGCTGGGTCAGGATCTTGGTGGTTTTTTCGCCGGCGACCTTGTGGCTGCCTGCAGGCGTCGAGTTTTTGCGACGGGCACTCTGGTAGCTGTCAGTGGCTGGCTGATGCAATGGAATCAGCTGGTCTTTACCCGAACCAATCAGGTCGGCACGGCCCATGCGGGTCAGGGCCTCACGCAGCATTGGCCAGCCCTTGGGGTCGTGGTAGCGCAAGAACGCCTTGTGCAGCCGCCGCTGTTCTTCGCTCTTGACGATAACCACCGAGTCGCTTTTGTATGTGACCTTGCGCAGCGGGTTCTTGCCCGAGTGGTACATCGCGGTGGCAGTGGCCATCGGCGACGGGTAGAACGCCTGCACCTGGTCAGCACGGAAGCCATTGCCCTTGAGCCACAGCGCAAGGTTCATCATGTCTTCATCTTTGGTGCCGGGGTGAGCGGCGATGAAGTACGGGATCAGGTACTGCTCTTTGCCTGCTTCCTTGGTGTACTTCTCGAACATGCGCTTGAACTTGTCATAGCTGCCAATGCCCGGCTTCATCATCTGGTTGAGCGGACCTTCCTCGGTGTGTTCCGGGGCGATCTTCAGGTAACCACCTACGTGGTGCGTCACCAGCTCTTTAACGTATTCCGGCGACTCGACCGCGAGGTCGTAGCGCAGACCGGAAGCAATCAGGATTTTCTTCACCCCCGGCAAGGCACGGGCGCTGCGATACAGCTGAATCAACGACGAGTGGTCGGTGTTCAGGTTCGGGCAAATACCCGGGAACACGCAGGATGGCTTGCGGCACGCGGATTCGATTTCCGGCGTTTTGCAGGCGATGCGGTACATGTTCGCGGTCGGGCCACCGAGGTCGGAAATGACGCCGGTAAAGCCTGGCACCTTGTCACGGATCTCTTCGATTTCGCGAATGATCGACTCTTCGGAACGGTTCTGGATGATCCGGCCTTCGTGCTCGGTAATGGAGCAGAAGGTGCAGCCGCCAAAGCAGCCACGCATGATGTTCACCGAGAAGCGGATCATGTCGTAGGCCGGGATTTTTTCCTTGCCGTACGCAGGATGCGGAACACGTGCGTAAGGCATGCCAAACACGTAGTCCATTTCTTCGGTGGTCATAGGGATCGGCGGCGGGTTGAACCACACATCCACTTCGCCATGCTTCTGCACCAGCGCACGGGCGTTACCCGGGTTGGTTTCAAGGTGCAGCACGCGGTTGGCGTGGGCGTACAGAATCGAGTCGCCACGCACTTTCTCTACCGATGGCAGACGGATTACCGTCTTGTCACGGGTCATGCGCGGGCTGGCCAGAAGTTGCACGACCTTGGCTTCGTTCGGGTCTTCAACCGGACCTTTTTCCTGCTCGATGGCGCAGGCCTGGGTGTCCTGGGTGTTCACGTACGGGTTGATGATCTTGTCGATCTTGCCCGGACGGTCGATACGCGTGGAGTCGACTTCGTACCAGTCTTTGGGCGTATCGCGACGAATGAACGCGGTGCCGCGAACATCGGTAATGTCTTCGATCTTGTGGCCATACGACAAACGCTGGGCAACTTCGACAATGGCACGTTCGGCGTTGCCGTACAGCAGGATGTCGGCGCAGGCGTCGATCAGGATCGAGTTGCGCACGCGGTCCTGCCAGTAGTCGTAATGGGCGATACGGCGCAGAGATGCCTCGATGCCACCGAGTACGATCGGTACATTTTTATAGGCTTCCTTGCAGCGCTGGCTATACACCAGGCTCGCGCGATCCGGACGTTTGCCAGCCATGCCACCGGGGGTGTAGGCGTCATCGGAACGGATTTTTTTGTCGGCGGTGTAGCGGTTGATCATCGAGTCCATGTTGCCGGCCGCGACGCCAAAGAACAGGTTCGGCTCGCCCAGCTTCATGAAGTCGTCTTTGGACTGCCAGTTCGGCTGCGCAATGATGCCCACACGGAAGCCCTGGGACTCCAGCAAGCGACCGATGATGGCCATGCCGAACGACGGGTGGTCGACATAGGCATCACCGGTGACGATGATGATGTCGCATGAATCCCAGCCAAGCTGATCCATCTCCTCCCTGCTCATTGGCAGGAATGGCGCTGGACCGAAACATTCGGCCCAGTACTTGGGATAGTCAAATAGAGGCTTGGCTGATTGCATGTCGATGACCGGTGTTGAGTACAGAAAATTGGGCGCGTCATTTACGAAGAAATTCGCGGGCGCGGAATATAGCACAAAAAATGATCAATTCCGACGGTAATGGTCGGAATTGATTGGAGCCTGTGATTGCGATCCCTCACATGCCCGCCTTGCCGGCAATAACCTAAGCGTGACCGCCAGGGCAACCACGCAGCGGGCCGTTAATCGTCGTCGAAGTTGTAGCTGCCCGGCGCCAGGTTTTCGAAGCGCGTGTATTTGCCGATAAACGCCAGGCGCGTGGTACCGATAGGGCCGTTACGCTGCTTGCCGATGATGATTTCGGCAATGCCCTTGTGCTCGGTTTCGGGGTGATAAACCTCGTCCCGGTACACGAACATGATGACGTCGGCATCCTGCTCGATGGCTCCGGATTCACGCAAGTCAGAGTTGATCGGGCGCTTGTTGGGCCGCTGCTCAAGAGAACGGTTGAGCTGTGACAGCGCCACCACCGGGCAATTGAATTCTTTGGCCAGGGCTTTCAGGGAGCGGGAAATCTCGGAGATTTCGTTGGTGCGGTTGTCACCGCCCGAACCGGGGATCTGCATCAGTTGCAGGTAGTCGATCATGATCAGACCGATCTCACCGTGTTCACGTACCAGACGCCGGGTACGGGCGCGCATTTCCGACGGGCTTATACCGGCCGTATCATCGATGAACAGCTTGCGGTCGTTGAGCAGGTTGACCGCCGAGGTCAGGCGCGGCCAGTCATCGTCTTCCAGTCGACCGGCACGGACCTTGGTCTGGTCGATGCGCCCCAGAGACGACAGCATACGCATGATCAGCGATTCGCCTGGCATCTCGAGGGAGTACACCAGTACCGCTTTTTCGCTGCGCAATACCGCGTTTTCCACCAGGTTCATCGCAAAGGTGGTTTTACCCATCGATGGACGACCGGCCACGATGATCAGGTCAGACGGCTGCAAGCCACTGGTCATGCCATCGAGGTCGGTGTAGCCGGTGGACAGGCCGGTAATGGCGTTGTCGGTGTTGAACAGCGTATCGATCCGGTCGATGGCTTTGGTCAACAGATCATTGACGCTGACCGGGCCGCCGGTTTTTGGCCGGGCCTCGGCAATTGCAAAGATCTGCCGCTCGGCTTCGTCAAGAATCTCGGCGGCATTGCGCCCTTCAGGATTGAACGCGCTATCGGCGATTTCGGTGCTGATACCGATCAGCTGGCGCAGCGTGGCGCGCTCGCGAACGATCTGCGCATAGGCCTTGATGTTGGCGACCGACGGCGTGTTTTTTGCCAGTTCGCCCAGGTAGCCCAGGCCACCGACTTGCGACGTCTGACCTTCCTTGTCCAGCTGCTCGGCAAGGGTCACGACGTCAATCGGGGAGTTCTGGTCCGCCAGCTTGGCAATTGCGCGGAAGATCAGGCGATGGTCATGTCGATAGAAGTCGCCGTCCGAGACTTGATCCAGCACGCGTTCCCAGGCGTTGTTGTCCAGCATCAAACCACCGAGCACGGCCTGTTCGGCCTCGATGGAATGCGGCGGCACCTTCAGGGATGCGGTTTGCAGGTCGTATTGCTCAGGAGCGGAGATATCGTTCATGGCCACTTGGTTAATTTGTAAAAGCTGGGGGTTTTAAAATCAGGAACAGCAGAAAGACAAAGGGCACGACCTGTAAACAGGATCGTGCCCGATGTTAACCGCCTGACACACAAGGTGCCAGTCAGTTAAGACTGCTTAAGCAGCTACCACAACAACGCGTACGGTTGCTTCAACTTCGGCGTGCAAGTGCACAGCCACGTCGAATTCGCCAACGTTGCGGATAGTGCCGTTCGGCAGACGAACTTCGCTTTTAGCAACTTCAACGCCAGAGGCGGTCAGTGCATCAGCGATGTCGTGGGTGCCGATCGAACCGAACAGCTTGCCTTCGTCGCCAGCGGTGGCAGTGATAGTCACTTCCAGCTCAGCCAGTTGGGCAGCGCGTGTTTCAGCCGAAGCTTTCTTGTCTGCTGCTGCTTGTTCCAGCTCAGCACGACGCTCTTCAAACGCAGCCAGGTTGGCAGCGGTTGCAGCGGTAGCTTTGCCGTACGGCAGCAGGTAGTTACGACCGTAACCGGCCTTAACATTTACTTTGTCGCCCAGGTTGCCCAGGTTCGCGACTTTTTCCAGAAGGATCAGTTGCATGTGAAAATCCTCTTAACTTTTAACCTTCACCGTCCGCAGAGTCTTTATCAGCGTCTTTCGGCGCCAGACGTCCACGGAAATCAATCAGGCTGTCGACAATGGCCAAGACCACGAGCAACGGATAGATCAGCTGCATAAACAGCAACAGCGTGACGTACAACCCCACCAGCCAAAACTTGGCCAGTCGCTTTTGCGCCACCAGCCCATGGATCAGGGCCAGCCCGGCGAAGAACAACGCTACGCTGCACAACGGCGTAAGCATGGCCATTTGAGGGCCGAAGTTCGGTCCTACAAGCATGCACGCCAGCAACAGTAACGCTGGACCCAGCGGTAGGCGGATGCTGCGAAATTCGCTGGCAAAACCGCCCGGGTTGTACAACAACGCCTGCCAGTAACGCCCGATAATCAGGCTAAGCAAGCTGACGACCTGCATCAAAGCTGCAATCAAACCGGTAAGAACAGGGGCAATCAATGCTCCTAGGCGCGCTCGCTCTACGTCAGATAACTTGTCGTAGAGACCATTGAGGACCTGCGGCAGAAGTTTTTCCAACTCCTGCGCCATCGCACCAATGGGTTCGCGGAAAACCGTACCCAGGATCACGCCATACACTACACCCAACGCCACGCTGACCAGCAGCACGCGATGCCAGGGCTGACCGGCGCGTAACATCATCGCCAATCCCAGAGATCCCAGCAGCACCATCAAGGTGCGAGGTTCTCCGATAAACCACCAGACCAAGGCCGGCAGTAGAGCCCATGAGAGAATGCTCAAGGCATCTCTCGGACCGCGCCGCAGGAGCACAAGGCAACCCGCAGCAGCACTCAACCAGAACAAAAACGGCAATGCCGCACATCCGGCCACGATTAACGCGGCCTGCACACGGCCTCGCATGATGAACTCAGCTAAGGCGCGCATGCTTTCAATCCTTTACTACTTGTCGACTGCCCGGTCTCAGCGGCCGTGGCTGTCGGTGTAGGCCAGCAGGGCCAGGAAGCGGGCGCGCTTGATAGCGGTGGCCAGCTGACGCTGATAACGAGCTTTAGTACCGGTGATACGGCTTGGAACAATTTTGCCGGTTTCGGATACGTAAGCTTTCAGAGTGTTGAGATCCTTGTAATCGATCTCTTTCACTTCTTCTGCGGTGAAGCGGCAGAATTTACGACGACGGAAGAAACGTGCCATGTAATTGGCTCCTCAAAAGGTCCGTGGATTACTCGTCAGCGTTATCGCTGGCGTCGCTGTTATCGCTGTCATCGCCATCGGCGCTGTCAGAATGCTCAGGACGGTCACGACGCTCACGGCGCTCACTGCGGTTCTCTTCAGCCTTGAGCATCTCGGACTGGCCAGTTACGGCTTCGTCGCGACGGATGACCAGGTTACGGATCACAGCATCGTTGTAACGGAAGTTGTCTTCCAGCTCAGCCAGGGCTTTGCCAGTGCATTCAACGTTCAGCATCACGTAGTGAGCCTTGTGAACATTGTTGATTGCGTAGGCCAGTTGACGACGGCCCCA
The DNA here is from genome assembly GCF_022496645.1 of Pseudomonas sp. TMW22089. Lineage (NCBI taxonomy): Bacteria > Pseudomonadati > Pseudomonadota > Gammaproteobacteria > Pseudomonadales > Pseudomonadaceae > Pseudomonas > Pseudomonas sp. TMW22089. The sequence continues at coordinate 380,494 of NZ_SCFG01000001.1, read as the reverse complement.
ATCTTCCAGACGGTGGATTTTGCCGCCGTCTTCTTCGATCAGCTTGGTGTAACGCTCTACCATGCCGCCGACTTGTTCGCTTTGATCCGGGTGGACCAAAAAGATGATTTCGTAATGACGCATGAATGCTCCTTACGGGTTGTAGCCTGCCGCTAACTAAAAAGCGGTCAGACAAGGAGTGAATGACACTTGTGTGTCTTGCCTAGAGAGGCACATATGCGCCCGCCATGACGGCAAGGGGCGCAATTGTAGAGAAGGGACAAGAGAGGTGCAAGGCAATTGGTGATTATTTGAACAATCCAGACCTTCACCCACCACAAGCGACTGTGGGAGCCTGCTTGCTGGCGATGATTACAACGCGATGGGTCTGACAGACCGCGCTGATGCCATCGCCGGCAAGCCGGCTCCCACAGTGATGTAGCGTGCTGCTTACTTCTTCTTCGAAGAAGTCTTGGCCTTGACGCTGCGCTGGCGCAGGGCTTCGAACAGGCAAACCCCCGTCGCTACCGATACGTTCAGGCTGCTGACGCTACCGGCCATCGGCAGGCGCACCAGGTAATCGCAGTGCTCGCGAGTCAGGCGGCGCATGCCTTTGCCTTCCGCACCCATGATCAGGATGGTCGGGCCAGTCATGTCCTGGTCGTACAGTTCCTGCTCGGCTTCGCCGGCAGTACCCACGATCCACAGTCCGCGCTGTTGAAGCTTTTTCAGCGTGGCCGCAAGGTTGGTAACCGCAACCAACGGAATCACTTCCGCCGCGCCGCAGGCTACTTTTCGTACAGTCGGGGTCAAGGTTGCAGACTTGTCTTTAGGTACGATGACGGCCAGAGCACCCGCCGCATCCGCCGTGCGCAAACAGGCACCCAGGTTGTGCGGATCAGTCACGCCGTCCAGCACCAGAATCAGCGGAGCACCTTCGGTACGATCCAGTAATTCGTTGAGCATGGCCTCGCCCCACACCTGGCTCGGGCTCACATCAGCCACAACACCCTGGTGCACGCCTTCAACCCAAACGTCCATCTCGCGACGTTCAGCGTTACCGACATCGATCCGGTTTTCAGCGGCCAGCGCGATCAGGGTCTGAACCCGCGGATCGTTGCGGCTTTCAGCCAGCCACACTTGCTTGACGCGTTTCGGGTGGTGACGAAGCAACGCTTCTACAGCGTGAATACCGTAGATTTTTTCCAACTGGCTCATGACTTGACCTTAGGTTTACGCGCCCCACCACTTTTGGCGGCAGGAGCGGTGCCCGATTTTGGCGGGCCTTTACGATGTTTGCTCGGTTTGGAAGGCTTGCCTGCGTCTTTAGCAGGTGCCCCCCTACCCGACTTTCCCGACTCAGCTGCACGACCGCCGTTTTTCGCGTCGGCCAGCAGCGCCTGTTTCAATTCACGACTTTTGCGCAGCTCGGCATTTTTGGCCGCAGCATCGCCAGGACGATAGGTCTCGTCGGATTTCTTGGCAGTTTTGGGCGCGCTACGACGAGCGGCCGGAGCCGGCTCGACGGGCTTCTCTGTGGCTTTGGTGCCGGATTTCCCAGCATTTTTGCCAGCAGGTGCGTCAGTACCACGATTTTTACGACCAATCGGCGCGCTGAGGGTTTTCTCAGCCATTTCGAAGTCGATTTTGCGTTCGTCGAGATCGACGCGCATTACTCGCACTTCAACGGTGTCGCCCAGACGGAAGCTGCGACCGGTGCGCTCGCCCGCCAGGCGGTGATGCACAGGATCGAAGTGGTAGTAGTCGCCCGGCAAGGCGGTCACGTGGACCAGACCTTCTACATAAATGTCGGTCAGTTCGACAAACAGGCCAAAGCCCGTTACTGCCGTCACTACCCCCGGGAACGACTCGCCAACACGATCCTTCATGAACTCGCACTTGAGCCAGTTGGTCACGTCACGCGTGGCTTCGTCGGCACGGCGCTCGCTCATCGAACATTGTTCGCCGAGCTGTTCGAGGATCGCTTCGTCGTACGGATAGATACGCGCTTTCGGAATCGTCATCGCGCCGGCACGACGAACGTGCGGGGTATCCATTTTGGAATGGATAACGCTGCGAATCGCCCGGTGCGTGAGCAAGTCCGGGTAGCGACGAATCGGCGAAGTGAAGTGGGTATAGGCTTCATAATTCAGGCCGAAGTGGCCCTGGTTATCAGCGCTGTACACCGCCTGGCTCAACGAACGCAGCATCACGGTCTGGATCAGGTGGAAATCCGGACGATCCTTGATGCTGGCCAGCAACGCCTGGTAATCCTTCGGCGACGGGCCGTCCTTGCCTTTGTGCAGGCTCAGACCCAGCTCACCGAGGAATGCACGGAGTTTTTCCAGACGCTCAGGTGGCGGACCATCGTGAACGCGATACAGAGCTGGAATTTCGTGCTTTTTGAGGAACTCGGCGGTGGCCACGTTGGCCGCCAGCATGCATTCTTCGATCAGCTTGTGCGCGTCATTACGGGTGGTCGGGCGAATCTCGGCAATTTTGCGCTCGGAGCCGAAGATAATCCGGGTTTCCTGGGTTTCAAAATCAATCGCACCACGCACATGACGAGCGGCCAGCAGCACTTTATACAGCGAGTAAAGCTGCTTGAGGTGCGGCACTACATCAGCGTATTCGCTGCGCAGTTGCTTGGCTTCGCTGGTTTTCGGCTGCTCCAGAATGGTGCTGACCTTGTTGTAGGTCAGGCGCGCCTGGGAGTGAATCACCGCCTCGTAGAACTTGTAGTCGGTCATTTCGCCGGATTTGGAGATGGTCATCTCGCAAACCATCGCCAAACGGTCAACTTTCGGGTTCAGGGAGCACAGACCGTTGGACAGCTGCTCAGGCAGCATCGGAATCACGCGCTCAGGGAAGTACACCGAGTTGCCACGAACCTGAGACTCGGCATCCAGTGCCGAACCGATTTTCACGTAGCTGGATACGTCGGCAATGGCCACGTACAAGGTCCAGCCGCCCGAGAACAGGCGCAGCTTGCCAGGCCTGGCTTCGCAGTAAACAGCGTCATCGAAGTCGCGGGCATCTTCGCCGTCAATGGTGACGAACGGCAGATGGCGCAGATCGATGCGCTTCTCTTTGTCTTTCTCTTCGACTTCAGGCTTGAGCTTGGCGGCTTCTTTAAGCACCGCTTCCGGCCAGACGTGAGGAATGTCGTAGGTGCGCAGGGCAATGTCGATTTCCATGCCGGGCGCCATGTAGTTGCCCACCACTTCAAGCACATCACCTTGCGGCTGGAAGCGCGGCGTCGGCCAGTGGGTAATCTTCACTTCGACAAACTGACCCACCTTGGCGCCTGCATTGCGACCCGGGGTAACCAGCACTTCTTGCTGGATCTTCGGATTGTCGGCAACTACAAAGCCAATGCCGCCTTCTTCGAAGTAACGACCCACGATGGTTTCGTGAGCACGCGAAACCACTTCGACGATTACGCCTTCACGACGACCACGGCGATCCAGCCCCGAAACACGGGCCAGCGCACGGTCACCATCGAACACCAGGCGCATTTGCGACGGGCTCATGAACAGGTCGTCACTGCCATCATCAGGGATCAGAAAGCCGAAGCCATCGCGATGGCCACTGATGCGGCCGAGAATCAGGTCGAGCTTGTCCACCGGCGCATAAGTGCCACGGCGGGTATAAATGAGCTGGGCATCACGCTCCATCGCACGCAGGCGACGACGCAAGGCCTCGATTTGGTCTTCTGTAGTCAGACCGAACTCTTCTACCAACTGCTCGCGAGCAGCCGGCGAACCACGCTCGGCCAGATGCTGAAGGATCAGCTCGCGGCTAGGGATAGGGTTTTCGTATTTTTCCGCTTCACGTGCGGCCTCGGGATCGAGGGTCTGCCAATCGGCCATTAGATAGTTTTCACCTTGTCTATATGCGGGTTAGTTTGGCATACGCGTATTGAAACGGGAAATTTCGGACTCATACAGAGCCGTAATAGCCCGTTCTGGCACACATTCATGTCGCGGACTAACCGTTCGCGAATTTTTTTCACTATTTTTATGCACAACGCTTTACAGGTCAAAGGGTCGTCCGTATAGTGCGCGCCATCGACAACGGCAACAGCGTTGAAGATGATGCCCAGATGGTGAAATTGGTAGACACGCCAGCTTCAGGTGCTGGTGACCGCAAGGTCGTGGAAGTTCGAGTCTTCTTCTGGGCACCAATTCAGAGATGCAGATTAGTACAATCTGCAGACTCACACAAAAACCCGCGAAAGCGGGTTTTTGCATTCTAAGCCGCTGATTTATTAAAACTAAATAAAACAGGGCTTTACAGAATTAAAAGTGCTCCGTATAGTGCGCCACATCAACAGCGGCAACGTTGCTGATAATGCCCAGATGGTGAAATTGGTAGACACGCCAGCTTCAGGTGCTGGTGACCGCAAGGTCGTGGAAGTTCGAGTCTTCTTCTGGGCACCAATTCAAGCTTCAAGTGTTTTCACTGAAAATATTCGAAGCCTCACAAAAACCCGCGAAAGCGGGTTTTTGCGTTTCTGTGGCTGGCAATCGCCTCCCACCCTGCACCTGCCCCCTCTCCTACGACCATCGCCCTATCCTTGTGGCGCACTTGAGAAGCAATATCGTTTATTATTGTTACAAGTTTTGTAGTACCCAAGCGAGGAACCCAGCGAATGATGCTCCGAAATACCCAGCTTGCAACATTTCTACTGCGTAGTTTGTCCATCGCAACTCTTGGTCTGACTCTGATCACTCCCGCCGCTCACGCTGCCGATCCTGTAACCCTGACCCTGTATAACGGCCAGCACAAAGAAGTCGGCGACAACCTCGCCGCTGCCTTTGAAGCCAAGACCGGCATTCACGTCAATGTGCGCAAAGGTAGCAGCAACCAGCTGGCCAGCCAGATCGTCGAAGAAGGCGATCGCTCGCCTGCCGACGTGTTCTACGCCGAGGAGTCGCCGCCACTGAACAGTCTTGGCGAACAGGGCTTCCTGGCCAAGGTCGACGACAGCACCTTGCAAGTACTGCCCAAGGAATACGTGGCCGCCAACGATACCTGGATCGGCGTGACTGCACGCACCCGCGTCGTGGCGTTCAACCCGGACAAGGTCAAGGAAGAAGAACTGCCCAAGTCAGTTCTGGATTTCGCCGGCCCCGAATGGCAGGGCAAGATCGGTTTTGTACCCACCAGCGGCGCATTCCAGGAACAGGCTGTGGCCATCATCAAACTGCATGGCCGCGAAGCCGCAGAAGAATGGCTGACCGGTCTGCGCGCCTTCGGCAAGACCTACACCAACAACATGGTTGCCCTCAAAGCGGTCGAGAATGGTGAAGTGGCCGCCGTACTGGTCAACAATTACTACTGGTTCGCCTTGCAGCGCGAGAAAGGCAAGCTGAATTCCAAACTGCACTACTTCACCGATGGCGATGCGGGCGGCCTGATCACCGTATCCAGCGCCGGCGTTTTGAAGGCCAGCAAACACCCCAAAGAAGCCCAGCAACTCCTGGCTTACATGGCCAGCGAAGAAGGTCAGCGGGTGATCACCAACACCACCGCTGAATACCCGATGCGCAAAGGCATGGTGTCGGAACGCGGCCTCAAGCCGTTCAATGAACTGCAACCGCCAAAAATCACCCCGGCCGACCTTGGCAACGCTGATGAAGCGCTGGAGCTTGAACAAGATGTAGGCCTGCTCTGATGCTGTCTGCCGCCCAACCTGCACGCTTTAACGTGAAACGCAAAAAGCCCTCTGTCTGGCTGTTATTACCGGTGCTGTTACTGGTGGGCCTGAGCCTGTTGCCGCTGCTGTATGTCGGCACCAAGGCCTGGCAGGCCGGATGGGCACAAGCGGTGCACTTGTTGTGGCGGCCCTTCGTATTTGACCTGATGCGCAACACGCTGCTGTTGATGGTTGGTGTAACGGTAACCTGCGCCCTGATCGGTTTGTCGCTGGCCTGGTTACTGGAGCGCAGCAGCTTGCCGGGGCGACGCCTCTGGGGCGTGATCCTGTGCCTGCCGTTTGCCGTACCTGCATTCGTCAGCAGCTTCACCTGGGTATCGCTCAGCTCCAGCTTCGAGGGCCTGGGCGGCGCCATCCTGGTGATGAGCCTGTCCAAATATCCGCTGATCTTCCTGCCGGTCGCGGCCACGCTGCGCAATCTCGATCCGGCACTTGAAGAGTCGGCCCGCACCCTGGGCCAGAATCGCTGGGGGGTGTTTTTCAAAATCACCCTGCCGCTGCTCTGGCCTTCGTTGCTGGCAGGCTCGCTGCTGATTGCCCTGCACATGCTGGTGGAATTCGGCGCGCTGTCGATCATCGGCCTGCAGACCTTCACCACCGCCATCTACCAACAATTCGAGCTGTCGTTCAGCAACGCCAATGCGGCCATGCTTTCGGCGGTACTGCTGGTGATGTGCTTGAGCCTGCTGTGGCTGGAACTGAAAGTGCGCGGCAAAGGCCGGCACATTCGGATCGGCCAGGGTGCGGCACGGCGCGCCGAGCAGGTGCAACTGGGCAAGTGGTCATTTTTTGGCCAGCTGTATTGCCTGACACTGGCCATCATTGGCAGCGGGATTCCGCTGGGCATGCTTGTGTACTGGCTGGTCAAAGGCAGCTCGGCGGCATTCCCGATGGCAGCCATTGGCGAGGCGCTGTTCGCCTCCCTGTCACTGGCGCTGGGCGGTGCTGCACTGTGCCTGGTACTGGCAGTACCTGTCGGCCTGCTGGTGGTGCGCTACAAAGGCCAACTGGCGATCTGGGCCGAGCGCCTGCCGTATCTGCTGCATGCACTGCCCGGCCTGGTGATCGCCCTGGCGCTGGTGTACTTCTCGCTGCATTACGTGCCTGCGCTGTACCAGACCTCGGCCCTGCTGCTGATCGCCTATGCCTTGCTGTTTTTGCCTCTGGCGCAGGCGCCGATTCGCACGGCGCTGAACAAGGCAGCTCCGCAGCTCGAAGAAGCAGCCCGCACCTTGGGCGCATCGTCGTTTTCGGCGTTTTGCCGGGTGACATTGCCAATCATTTTCCCGGCACTGGGGGCGGCATTTGCCCTGGTGTTCCTGGACGCCATGAAAGAACTGACCGCCACGCTACTGCTGAGCCCCACCGGACTCAATACATTGGCAACACAGGTCTGGGCTCACACCTCGAACATCGAGTTCGCGGCGGCGGCACCCTATGCGGCTCTGTTGATAGTGGTCTCGGGACTGCCGGTGTACCTGCTGACCACCAAGATGTACCTGAGCCGCTAACAACCCGCCGGGTAACTCGCTCCTGCAGGTTGCTCGCGGCCTATGCCCTGAACTGCCCCAGGCTCGCTTTCAGCTGCGCCGCCAGGCCATCCAGCACCTGCCCGCTGGCGGTCGTTTCGTTGACCGCCTGCGCCGCACGCTCGGCCTGGGCATGGATCACCTCAACCCGCCCACGTACCGCATGCGCGCCCCGGGCCTGATGCTCAGCAGCTTTGGTGGCGTCACCAATCGCGGCGTGCACCTGCTCAACAGAAGCCTGCACGGTTTTTTGCAACTGCACGCTGCCACGCAGTACTGCCAACCCCTCATTGGCTTGACGCCCTGCCAGCCCGATCGCCGCCACCGCCTCCTTGGCACCCTGCTGCAAGGCCACGATATGGGCCTGGATATCACCGGTGGAGCTTTGCGTCTTGCTGGCCAGCGCCCGCACTTCATCCGCCACCACGGCAAAGCCGCGGCCCGTCTCCCCTGCCCGCGCAGCCTCAATAGCCGCATTGAGGGCCAGAAGATTGGTCTGCTCGGCAATGCCGTGAATGACCGTCAGCACCACTTCGATTTGCTCACTTTGCTGTGCCAGGCGCTCGATGACCCTGGCTCCAGCGCCGACCTGCCCGGCCAGCGCCTCGATCAGGCCGCCCACTTGCGCCGAGGTGCGGGTATTTTCATCGGTCGCCTGACGAATATCCTGCACCTGCTTGAGCGCCGCCTGCATCGCCTGACTTTCAGACTGCGCCGCATCGGCCATGGTCGACAGTGCCTCCAGGCTCTGCGCCACCTCATCGCGCTGCAACTGGGCCGCAGCATTGGCCCCGGCATTGCGCTCCGTCATGGCCCCAATCTCGACCCCGGTACGCTGCGCCACATCCCCCGCCTCCCGCACAATGGGCTGCAACTTGTCGATAAAGCGGTTCACCGCCGCCGCCATATCGCCAATCTCATCCTTGCTGTCCAGGCCCACGCGCTTGGTCAGATCACCCTCGCCTGCGGCCAGATCATTCAACGCGGCAATCATTAGCAGCAGCTTGTTGACCACCCGCCGCCCCAGCACCACCGCCAGCAACAGCAAGACACCCAGACCGACAATCGCCAATCCCATACCAATGCGCCAGCGCAAGGTGTCAGCCGCATCACGGACAGTCTGTGCGGTATTGGCCTGCATCTGTGCCGCCGCTGCCTGAGCCGACTCCAGACGCGCCCCCAAGGCTGCCGAGCTGTCGTTGGCGGCGCCCTGCAGGCTTTCATCCACCAGATGCTCACTGTTGACTATCAGTTGCGCAAAACGCTTATCGAGAGCCGCCAGGTCCTTCTCGACCGAGGCCGTGGAAACCCCCATCAACACCTTGCCAATCTCCACGCCATTGGGGCTGATGGGGGCTTCGAGGTAATACACCGCCGGATCGTGCCGCGCTGCGTCCAGCACTTTATCCAGCGCCCGCTCTCCCTTGCCCTTCTCCAAAAGGGCTTTGTTGATCGGGTTTTCACGATTGAGGTAGCGCGTCAGATGTTGCCCGGCAACGTCGTCATAGACCACAAACAGCACATTGGGATTGCGCTGGGCGCGCCGGGCGAACTCGGACAGCGTGGGCACGTCATTATCCCAGATGGCCCGCGGCGCCACAGCCGCTAACAGTTGCGCCATATCATTGGCCGAATCCATCAGATTCTTTTCCAGTGCATTGCGCAATTGCATCTGCTCTTCTTTCAAACGCGGCGCCAGCCCGGCCGTCAGACGCTCACGGGTGCTGGCAGACAGCCCTTCAAGGCTGCTCTTGACCTCTCGTCCGGCCTGCTCCAGCTCAGCCGAAAGCTTTTGACTGTCCGCCCCCAGCCCCGCATCCAGATCAGACTCCAGTGCCGTCACTGTGCTCCGGGTCAGTGCAACAGCCACCAGCACCTGCACCAAAAGTGCGATACCAAGGGTAACGAATACAGGTCGCAGCAGACGACTTCGTAACAGTGAGAGAACGGCAGACACAGGAAACCCCTCCACAGCGGTGCCATTATATTGATGGCACCTTAATGGCAACTCTCACAGCAAGGGTCGTGCCGCATGGCAGGCAGAAACAACAAAGGGCCCCGAAGGGCCCTTTGCTTTACATCAAAACGTCTTAAGCGAACGGGTGACGCAGAACGATAGTCTCGTTGCGATCCGGGCCAGTCGAAATGATGTCGATCGGAGCGCCGATCAGCTCTTCTACGCGCTTGATGTAAGCACGCGCAGCAGCAGGCAGCTCTTCCAGGGTTTTGGCACCCACGGTCGACTCGGTCCAGCCCGGTACAGCTTCGTAAACCGGCTGCAGACCTTCGTAGCTGTCAGCATCGGTCGGCGCATCAACCAGCACATTGCCGTTTGCATCTTTGTAGCCGACGCAAATGTTGATGGTTTCCAGACCGTCGAGTACGTCCAGCTTGGTCAGGCAGATGCCCGAGATGCTGTTCACATCGATAGCGCGACGCAGGATAACGGCGTCGAACCAGCCACAACGACGGGCACGGCCGGTGGTTGCACCGAACTCGTGACCCTGCTTGGCCAGGTGAGCGCCCACTTCGTCGAACAGCTCGGTCGGGAATGGACCCGAACCAACGCGAGTGGTGTAAGCCTTGGTGATGCCCAGGATGTAATCCAGGAACATCGGGCCAACGCCCGAACCGGTGGCAACACCGCCAGCGGTAGTGTTGGAGCTGGTCACGTACGGGTAGGTACCGTGGTCGATGTCCAGCAACGAGCCCTGAGCGCCTTCGAACATGATGTCTTTGCCAGCGCGGCGCAGGCCGTGCAGCTCGGCAGTCACGTCCAGCATCAGCGGCTTGAGCAGCTCGGCGTATTCCTTGCACTCGGCCAGGGTCTTGTCGAAGTCGATGGCGGCTTCTTTGTAGTAACCCACCAGCATGAAGTTGTGGTATTCCACCAATTCACGCAGCTTGGCTTCAAAGCGCGGCATGTTGAGCAGATCGCCCACACGCAGGCCACGACGAGCAACCTTGTCTTCGTATGCCGGGCCAATGCCGCGACCGGTAGTACCGATCTTCAGCTCGCCACGGGCCTTTTCACGAGCCTGGTCCAGCGCTACGTGGAACGACAGGATCAGCGGGCAGGACGGGCTGATACGCAGGCGCTCGCGCACCGGTACGCCTTTCTCTTCCAGCTTGATGATTTCACGCAACAGGGCGTCGGGAGCAACCACCACACCGTTGCCGATCAGGCACTGCACGCCTTCGCGCAATACGCCCGACGGGATCAGGTGCAGAACGGTTTTTTCACCGTCGATTACCAAGGTGTGGCCAGCATTGTGGCCACCCTGGTAGCGCACTACAGCGGCAGCATGTTCGGTCAGCAGATCAACGATCTTGCCTTTGCCCTCATCACCCCATTGGGTGCCCAGGACTACGACATTCTTACCCATAACACTTGTCCTCTTCGCGCAAACTTGGTGCCGGCAGCCGCCGGCAGGAAAACTCAAGAAGCCAGCGGCACTACTTGCCACAAGCCGTTCTGCTGAATCAATTGGCGGTCGCAGTCCGCCTCACTGGCGGCAGCCTGTGACTGCCCAGGCAACGCCTGAACCACACGCTGACCTTCACTGCGAAGCTGGCAAACCTGCTGCCAGAGTGCCGCATCCGTACTGTCAGGCATCCAGATACCGCCAGACGGTAGCTCGACTTCAGCACGCCCCAGGGTGACCAGGGTTTTCAAATCAGTCGAAAAACCGGTCGCCGGACGGGCACGCCCGAAAACAGCACCGATATCGTCATAACGACCGCCCTGGGCGATGGAATCCCCAACGCCCGGAACAAATACCGCAAAGACCACACCTGTGTGGTAGTGATACCCACGCAACTCACCCAGGTCAAAATACAGCGGCAGCTGCGGGAAACGCACAGACAACCGCTCGGCAATCGCCAGCAAATCGTCCAGAGCAGCCAGAACCGGGGCCGGAGCCCGGGCCAGACGCTCGCGCGCAGCAACCAGCACCTCACGGCCGCCGCACAAACCAACCAATGCCTGCAGCATGCCTGCCAAATCAGCCGGCAAACCTTCGGTCAAGGCCGTTACTTCGTCGATCGCCTTGCGTTGCAGAGCGTCGAACAATTGTTGTTCCACTTCAACCGACAGGTTGGCCGCGCGGGCCAGACCGCGGTAAATGCCAACGTGACCCAGGTCCATATGGACATCCGGCACATCGGCCAATTGCAACATGGCCAGCATCAAGCTGATGACTTCCACGTCGCTGCTCGGGCTGGCATCGCCATACAACTCGGCACCCAGCTGGATCGGGCTGCGCGAGGATGACAACCCGCGCGGCTGAGCATGCAGCACGCTGCCGGCGTAGCACAGACGGCTCGGGCCTTCACGACGCAAGGTATGCGCATCGATGCGCGCCACTTGCGGAGTGATGTCGGCACGAAAACCCATCTGGCGACCCGTCTGCGGGTCAATAACCTTAAAGGTCCGCAAATCGAGATCCTGGCCAGCCCCTGTCAGCAAGGACTCCAGGTATTCGATATGCGGGGTGACGACGAACTCATAGCCCCAGCCCTGGAACAGATCCAACACCTGACGGCGCGCCACTTCAATGCGGGCTGCCTCAGGTGGAAGTACTTCTTCGATGCCATCTGGCAGAAGCCAGCGGTCTACCGTTGCCATTACGCCATTCCCCTATGATCCGGGCGGCCAGCCAGCAGGCAAGCCTTGAGTAAAGCAGAACGTGGCTGCGTCTTGAACGCGCACAGCAAAAAAGCCCAAAGTGACAGGCTTGCACATCCCTCGAAAAATCTGCCGACGTTGTAACAGTCGGTCAATCAAACATGCAGACGCAAAAAAGCCGGGAATTTCCCGGCTGCCGCATCATACACACGTTTTCTAAAAGGATCACCCCGCCAGGCAATTTGCCCGCCAGGCGGAGTGAATGCATGCGCCAGTTACTCATGTGCAGGAGCGCGTTTCCCCGCTCCTGCAGTGACCGGCGACGCTCCCTTTACTGCTGTGCCGGCTTGGATTTTTCCAGGTAGCGGAAGAAATCGCTGCTCGGGTCCAGAACCAGTACATCGCTCTTGTTCGCAAAGCTTTCGCGGTAAGCGCGCAGGCTGCGATAGAACTTGTAGAACTCCTGATCCTGGCCGTAAGCCTTGGAGTAGATTGCGGAAGCCTGGGCATCACCGTCACCACGAGCCTCTTCAGACTGGCGATACGCTTCAGCCAACAGCACGCGGGCTTGACGATCGGCGTCAGCACGAATGCCTTCTGCCAGCTCGTTACCCTTGGCGCGGTGCTCACGGGCTTCACGCTCACGCTCACTGCTCATACGTTCGAAAACGCTGCGGTTGACTTCTTTCGGCAGGTCGATGGCCTTGACCCGGACATCAACCACTTCGATGCCCAGCTCTTTTTCAGCCATTTTGTTCAGCGACGCCGTCAGGTCAGCCATCAGCGCATCGCGCTCACCGGACACAACCTCGTGCAGCGTGCGCTTGCCGAACTGGTCACGCAGACCCGATTCGAGACGACGCGACAAGCGCTCGTCAGCAACTTGCTTAAGACCCGAAGTCGCTGCGTAGAAGCGACCGGCATCTTTCACACGCCACTTGGCGAAGGCATCAACCATTACCGCTTTCTTTTCCAGCGTCAGAAAACGCTGAGTCGGAGCATCCAGCGTCATCAGGCGGCCGTCGAACTTGCGCACCTGGTTGACGTAAGGAATCTTCACATGCAGACCCGGCGGAACATCGTCCTGCACCACACGACCGAAGCGCAGCATCACGGCACGTTCGGTTTGCGAAACGATGTAGAAGCTGTTCCAGGCAACAATCGCCACGACAACGGCAACAATAAGGGCGATCAGCGATTTATTGCTCATCAGCGACTCTCCCTGGTACGCGGTGGTGTCGGCATATCCGATTTGGCATGGGATGCCGAATCGTTATTGCCCGCCGCAGCTGCCGAGCCCGTTGCCGGGTTGCTGCCATTACGGCCTTCGATCATTTTGTCCAATGGCAAGTACAGCAGGTTGCTCTGGCCGTTTTTGTTGCCGGTCACGAGTACTTTGCTGGTGTTGCTGAAGACTTCCTGCATGGTGTCCAGGTACAGACGGTCACGCGTAACATCCGGAGCCTTGCGATATTCGCTCACCAGTTTGGTAAAGCGGTCTGCCTCACCCTTGGCGCGGGAAATCACTTCATCACGATAGCCATTGGCGTTTTCGATGATGCGCTGGGCCTGACCGCGCGCTTCCGGCACCACGCCATTGGCGTAGCTTTCTGCCTGGTTGCGGGCACGCTGCTCGTCTTCACGGGCGCGGATCACGTCATCAAAGGCTTCCTGCACTTCACGCGGTGCCGCTGCGTTCTGTACGTTGACCTGGGTCACAGTGATACCGGTCTTGTAGGTATCGAGGAAACGCTGCAAGCGTTCCTTGATGTCTACAGCCATCTGTTCACGGCCTTCGGTCAGCACCTGATCCATCGCAGTGGAGCCCACTACGTGACGCAAGGCACTGTCAGTGGCCTGTTGCAGGCTGACTTCCGGCTGATCGACGTTCAACACGAAGTCGCGCAGGTTGCTGATCTTGTACTGCACGGTCAGCGGCACTTCGACGATGTTTTCGTCTTCAGTGAGCATCTGGCCCTGCTTGGTGTACGCACGCTCACGCGTCACGTTCTCCAGGTACTTTTTATCGAACGGCGGGAAGTAGATGTTCAGACCCGGCCCTACGGTGTCGTAGTACTTGCCCAGGCGCAGCACTACGGCTTGCTCCTGCTCGTCGACCACGTAAACCGCGCTATACAGCCAGGCTGCAGCCAGCACCACCAGACCGATACCCAGCAGGCCATAACCAGCACCTTTGCCGCCGTTCGATCCGCCGTCGCCGCTACCACGTTTTTTCCCACCACCGAACAACCCATTCAGGCTTTCCTGCAGCTTTCGGAAGGCCTCGTCGAGATCTGGTGGTCCCTTGCGGCCGCCGTTATTCGGGCGTTTGCCACCCCAAGGATCTTGATTATTCGAGTTGCCACCCGGCTCATTCCAAGCCATAGCGCTCTCCATCTGATAAAGCAAAGACGCGCCCACGGCGCGCCGACCAATGCTACAGAATGCCTACCATAGCGGCACAGCCGCTTTGCGAGGCTTTTATTGCAAAGTGTGTTGTTCGATAAATTCCAGCGGCTGCATCCCTTCGCGGCTGACCAAGCGGTTTAACTCGGATCGCGGTAGGCGCACATCCAGCAGACAGGCACCTTCTTCATCATGTTGTTCTTTTTGCACCACGCCCAATTCAAAGAACTGGGCACGCAGTCGAGCAAAACGCTGAGGCAAGCGCAAGGTGCCAACGAACAAATCATTACCCAGCAACTCGGCGATGGCCTGTTCAAGCAACTCCAGCCCGACCCCTTCACGCGCCGACAACCAGACCCGCTGCGGTTTGCCGTCGGCATCACGCTGGATCTGCGGCTCGACACCTTCAAGCAAATCGATTTTGTTGTAGACCTCGAGGATCGGCAAGTCCTGGGCACCAATTTCGCCCAGCACCACCATCACCTGCTCAATCTGCGCCATGCGCTCAGGTTCGTGCGCATCGATAACGTGCAGCAGCAAATCGGAATTGCTCGACTCTTCGAGCGTAGACCGGAAAGCCTCAACAAGCTTGTGCGGAAGGTGACGAATAAAGCCCACGGTGTCAGCCAGCACGATCGGCCCCAGATCGGCCAGATCAAGACGGCGCAAGGTAGGGTCAAGTGTGGCGAACAACTGGTCAGCGGCGAACACGTCAGAGCCGGTGACCGCATTGAACAGCGTGGATTTGCCGGCGTTGGTATAGCCCACCAGCGACACCGTAGGAATGTCGGCGCGTTGGCGCCCTCTACGGGACTGCTCGCGTTGACTGCGGACTTTTTTCAGACGGGCCTTGATCTGGCTGATGCGTACGCGCAACAGACGACGGTCGGTTTCGAGCTGGGTTTCACCCGGCCCGCGCATACCAATGCCACCGCCCTGACGCTCAAGGTGAGTCCAGCCGCGCACAAGACGCGTACTCATGTGATCAAGCTGGGCCAGTTCGACCTGCAACTTGCCTTCATGGGTACGGGCACGCTGAGCGAAGATATCGAGAATCAGCCCGGTACGGTCAAGCACGCGACACTCGAATACACGCTCGAGGTTACGCTCCTGACTGGGGGTGAGGACGTGATTGAAAATCACGATGTCGACCTTCTCGGCCTTGACCAGGTCGCGTAACTCCTCGACCTTGCCACTGCCAATCAGGTACTTGGCCGATGGCCGATGACGCGGCACGTTAAAAAACGCGACCGTCTCGGCGCCGGCCGATACAGCTAACTCCTGGAACTCCTGCGGATCTTCGCGCGCCTCAGGGTCCTGTCCTTCCAAGTGAACGAGGATCGCTCGCTCACCACCACCGTGGCGCTCAAAGAACAAAGCAGACTCCTATCAGGCGTTACCTGGTTCAGCGTCTGCCAGTTCCGATTCAGCTGCGCTTGGCAGACGAATAGGACGTACTGGTACGACTGTCGAGATAGCGTGTTTGTAAACCATTTGGCTCACGGTGTTTTTCAGCAGAATCACAAACTGGTCGAAAGACTCGATAGTCCCCTGCAGCTTGATCCCGTTGACCAGGTAGATGGAAACGCCAACCTTCTCTTTACGCAAAGTATTCAAGTAAGGGTCTTGTAGCGAATGCCCTTTTGACATATGCCGCACTCCTGTAAGGATAAAAAATAGAAACAAAAATTAGATGGCTGATGACGCCATACCCATAGGATAGACGGCATTTCCTGAGACTCAGCTCAATATGGAGACCGATTCCAGGTATTTCAAGGCTCGTGGCAGATTGTCGCAGTCCAGGCTGTCCAGCCAATGCAGATCATTCCAGCTGCGCAACCAGGTGAACTGACGCTTGGCCAACTGGCGCGTGGCAATAACGCCGCGCTCCTGCATCTCGGCTGCTGTCAGCTTGCCGTCCAGGTAATCCCAGACTTGGCGATAGCCCACTGCACGTATAGACGGCAACCCTGCATGCAGGTCACTTCTATTACGCAGGGCTAGGACCTCATCAATGAATCCCTGTTCCAGCATTTGCCCGAATCTTTGTGCAATTCGTTCATGCAGCACCTGACGATTCGCCGGAGCAATGCCCAGGTTCGCGACAGTATAGGGCAATTGACTGCAGCCAGAAGCCGCTGCTTGACTAGATTGTTCAGATTGTTTTTGCCGGTGGGCGGTCATGCTCAGGCCGCTGACCCGATAAACCTCTAATGCACGGGTCAGACGCTGCGGATCGTTGGGGTGAATACGTGCCGCCGACTCCGGGTCGATGGCTGCCAACTGATCGTGCAACGCTTGCCAGCCAAGGCGCTGAGCTTCGTCTTCGAGCTGCGCACGCACTTGCGGATCTGCCGCCGGCATGTCGGCCAGGCCTTCGCTCAGCGCTTTGTAATAGAGCATGGTGCCGCCCACCAGCAGCGGAATATTGCCCCGTGCGGTGATCTCTGCCATGGCCTTGAGCGCATCACGACGGAAATCGGCAGCCGAGTAGCTTTCAGCCGGGTCGAGAATATCGATCAACTGGTGCGGGTGTGCGGCCAGAATCTCTTTCGAGGGTTTGGCCGTGCCGATATCCATGCCGCGATAGACCAGCGCCGAGTCGACACTGACCAGCTCGCACGGCAGTACCTTGCTCAGCTCGATGGCCAGATCGGTTTTGCCTGCAGCGGTCGGCCCCATCAAAAAGATGGCCGGTGGTAAAGCGTTGGAACCTGTCATCAGCGACCGCGCAAAAAGAGTTTGTCCAAGTCGTCCAGGCCCATTTGGGTCCAGGTCGGACGACCATGATTGCACTGACCGCTGCGCTCGGTATTTTCCATGTCGCGCAGCAGGCCGTTCATTTCCGGCAGGGCCAGGCGCCGGTTGGCGCGGATCGCGCCGTGACAGGCCATGGTGCCTAGCAATTCATTGAGGTGTGCCTGAATCCGGTCACTGGTGCCGTACTCCATCAAGTCGGCCAGTACATCGTGCACCAGGCGCTGCGCCTCGGCCTGCTTGAGCAGGGCCGGGATCTGGCGGATGGCCAGAGTTTCCGGCCCCAGACGTTGCAGCTCGAAGCCCAGACGCTGAAACCACTCGCCATGTTCTTCGGCACAATCGGCTTCACGCTGGCTGACGGCAATCGACTCCGGCACCAGCAGCGGCTGACCGCTCAGCCCTTCACTGGCCATGGCGATTTTCAGGCGCTCATACATGATCCGCTCGTGGGCCGCATGCATGTCCACCAGCACCAGGCCGTGAGCGTTTTCCGCGAGGATATAGATACCCTTGAGCTGAGCCAGCGCATAACCCAGAGGAGGAATATCGCCCTGCCCTTCAGGCATCGGCGCGGCCCCCGCTTCAGGCAATGGCGCGAAAAACTCCCGGTAGGCATTGCGGGCCTCGGCTGCCGGAACAGACGGCGTGGCAGAGGGTGGTCGATAGAACGACTGATAGCCCGCCCCGGCGCCGGAGCCCGGCACATGCGGTGCAGGCGCAGCCTGAGGCTGCTCAAGCAAATGCGCCGCCAGACGCATTTCGCCTTGCGGACCAAACTCACCGGCGTCGATCCCGGTAGGTCGCTCGGCGCCAGGCACCGGTGCAGGAGCCGCCAGTTGATCCTCGGGGCGCACATCGCCCAGGGCGCGGTGCAAGGTGCCATACAAGAAGTCATGCACCATGCGCCCGTCCCGGAAACGGACTTCGTGTTTGGTCGGGTGCACGTTAACGTCAACCACGGACGGGTCGACCTCAAAAAACAGCACGAAGGTCGGGTGCCGGCCGTTGAACAGTACGTCGCGATAAGCCTGACGCACCGCGTGCGCCACCAGTTTGTCGCGCACCGCACGGCCGTTGACATAGAAGTACTGCAAGTCGGCCTGGCTGCGCGAAAAGGTCGGCAAGCCAACCCAGCCCCACAAATGCAGGCCATTGCGCTCGATCTCGATCGGTAGTGCCTGCTCCAGAAATGCAGCGCCGCACACTGCCGCCACACGCCGGGCGCGAGCGGTGTCGTCGTGGGCTTCATGCAAATTAAGGATGGTTTTACCGTTGTGCCGCAGATTGAACGCCACATCAAAACGCGCCAGCGCCAAACGCTTGATCACTTCTTGCAGGTGATCAAATTCGGTTTTTTCGGTCTTGAGAAACTTGCGCCGCGCAGGGGTGTTGAAAAACAGGTCCCGCACTTCAACCGAAGTACCGACCGGATGCGCGGCCGGCTGGACCCGGGGCGCCATGTCGCGGCCTTCGGTTTCTACCTGCCAGGCCTGATCGGCGCCACGGGTACGCGATGTCAGGGTCAGGCGGGCCACCGAACTGATGGATGCCAGCGCCTCACCGCGGAACCCCAGGCTCATCACCCGCTCAAGGTCTTCCAGGTCGCGGATTTTACTGGTGGCGTGCCGCGCCAGGGCCAGCGGCAAGTCGTCACTGGAGATCCCGCTGCCATCGTCACGCACCCGCAACAGCTTGATGCCGGCCTGCTCCACGTCCACATCGATACGCTTGGCGCCCGAGTCGAGACTGTTTTCCAGCAACTCCTTGATCACCGACGCCGGGCGCTCAACAACCTCGCCTGCGGCAATCTGGTTAGCCAGACGCGGACTGAGCAGCTCGATACGCGCACTGCTGTTCAATACCCCGTCACTCATTGCTTGGATACCAGTTCGGTGGCGGGGATATTCAGGCTCTGGCCTATTTTTAACTCGTCGGTTTTCAAGTTGTTGCTGGAACGCAATGTCGCAACACCCACTTGATAACGCACGGCAATCATCGCCAGGGTTTCGCCAGGGCGAACCGTGTGTTCACGGGCTCCCTGGGCGATCTTCCCGGTATCCCGCAGCCAGGCAATGTAAGAACCCGGTGGCGGGTTTTGCTGGAAGAACTGACGCACACCGCTGCTGATAGAGCGCGCCAGCGCTTGCTGATGGCTGGCCGAAGACAGTTTATTGGCTTCATTGGCGTTGGAAATAAACCCGGTTTCTACGAGGATCGATGGAATATCCGGCGATTTGAGCACCATAAATCCGGCCTGCTCTACACGCTGCTTGTGCAGCGGCGTCACCCGGCCGATGTTGCTCAAGACTTTTTGCCCCACGTTCAGGCTGGAAGTCAGTGATGCCGTCATCGACAAATCAAGCAACACCCCCGCCAGCATCCGGTCCTTGTCATCGAGACTCACGCTGCCTGCACCGCCAATCAAGTCAGAACGGTTTTCACTGTCTGCCAGCCAACGCGCGGTTTCGGACGTTGCGCCGCGTTCAGACAACGCAAACACCGATGCACCAAAGGCCGCCCTGGAAGGCGCCGCGTCGGCGTGGATCGAGACAAACAGGTCGGCGCCCTTCTTGCGGGCAATTTCGGTGCGTCCCCGTAGCGGGATGAAATAGTCGCCGCTGCGGGTGAGCTCGGCCCTGAAGCCCTTCATGCCGTTGATCTGGCGCTGCAACTCTTTGGCGATCGCCAGCACCACGTGTTTTTCGCGCTGTCCGCCGGCACCCGAAGCACCCGGATCCTCGCCACCGTGGCCGGGGTCGATCATCACGATCACGTCACGTTTGCCAGTGGGCACAGGCGCCAGCTTGATCTCGGGCTGGGTCGGCGTCACCGGTACCACTGGCAGCTTGGCCACATTGGTCGGCGGCAAGCTCGGGGCAATATCAGCGCCCTGATCATAAAGATCGACCACCAGACGGTTGCCGTATTGCGCGTTCGGCGCCAGTACGAAGCTCTTCGGGGTGACGGCTTTTTTCAGATCGATCACCACCCGCAAATCGGTGGGCGTGCGTTGCGCCGAGCGCATGCTGGTGATCGGCGTATTGGCAGTGGCCACGTTCAAACTTCCGCCGAGGGTCGCGCCATTGATATCGATCACCAGGCGATCTGGCGCTGTCAGCGTAAATACGCTGTGTTGCACCGGGCCCGTGAGGTCAAACACCAGCCGTGTGTTGTCCGGAGCACGCCATAAACGAACGCTTTTTACCTGAGTCGCAGCCACGGCATTCACCGCCATGACACTGAGCAACAGACCAACGACACTCACTAACGCGCGAAAGCGCATACCAGACCCCATCATTATTTGTTTTCCGGTGCCAAGGCGGCACACCAAGACTCGCCACGTGAACCTTGGGGCGTCAGCTTCAGCAAACGCCCGGTGTTATGCGGACTAATGGTAATGGTCAGGTCAGGCTTTGGCAAAAAGCCTGCACCTTTATCGGGCCACTCGATCAAGCATAGGGCGTCTTCGTCGAAGTAATCGCGAATCCCCATATATTCCAGCTCTTCAGGGTCGACCAGGCGATACAGGTCAAAGTGAAAGGCGCGTATATCGCCAATCTCGTAAGGCTCCACCAGAGTAAAGGTCGGACTTTTAACCGAACCGGTGTGCCCAAGGCCACGAATCAGGCCGCGGGACAGAGTGGTTTTGCCCATCCCCAGGTCGCCGTCGAGAAAGATCAGGCCGTGGCCCACGGTGACGCTCGCCAGGCGTGCGCCAAACGCGGTCATGGCCTCTTCATCGGCCAATTGCAGTGTTATTTCGTGCACGGTGCGTGTTCCTCCAACAACTGACGAATGGCTGGAATCAAATCACTGGCCGCCAGCCCACGGCCCAATATTCCTTGTTGTTCACCGGCGCGGGCATGCAGCCACACCGCCAGACACGCCGCCTCATATGCAGTCATGCCTTGAGCCAGCAAAGCACCGATCACGCCTGCCAGCACATCACCCAGGCCTGCTGTCGCCATGGCCGGGTGGCCGTGATCGCACACGGCCAGTTCATCATTCAGGCCTGCGATCAAGGTGCCTGCACCTTTGAGAACGCACACTACTGAGTATTTTTTAACCAGCGCCCGGACTGCAGCAGGCCGGTCGGCCTGCACCTGCGCAGTACTGAGCCCCAGCAAACGCGCTGCCTCGCCGGGGTGCGGAGTAATAACCGAGCCTGACGCCAGTTTAAAGTCTGCGTTGGACAACAGATTCAGCGCATCGGCATCCCACACTTGAGGCATTTTTGCCTGGGCCGCCGCCGATAACAGACTGCGCCCCCATGGTGCCAGCCCCAACCCCGGCCCCACCACCAAAACCGAGGCCCGGGCCAGCACCCCCATCAACTGATTGACCGATGACACGCCCAGGGTCATGACCTCGGGCAAGCGCACCAGAGCGGCGGCCACATGCTCGGGCCGGGTAGCCAGCGACACCAGCCCCGCGCCGCAGCGCAACGCAGCCTGTGCGCCAAGCGTAATGGAGCCGCCAAAACCGCGGTCTCCGCCAATCAGCAGTACATGCCCGAACAGGCCTTTATGGGCGTCCATAGCCCGTGCAGGCAGGCGCGACAGGCTATCGGCAACAAGGGCTTGCGGTCTGGCAATCAGGCGTTTGGTCTGTGGCATGGGTATCGGACTCCGATGTCTGGCAGAATTATACGCATCTCAGCCCCGGTTTCTCTTGCCTCATGCCTGCTATTACTGTCGACCTCCCCGCTCTCGCTCAATCCATCAAGGAATGGGGCCGCGAGCTGGGCTTTCAACAAGTCGCCATTGCCGGCCTCGACCTGGGAGAACACGAGCAACATCTGGAACGCTGGCTGGCCGCCGGGTATCACGGCGACATGGAATACATGGGCGCCCACGGCAGCAAACGCTCTCATCCTGAAGAACTGGTGCCCGGCACCTTGCGCGTGGTGTCGCTGCGCATGGACTACCTGCCCGGCGATACCCACATGGCGCAATTGCTGGCCCAGCCCGAAAAAGCCTACATCTCGCGCTACGCACTGGGCCGCGACTACCACAAACTGATCCGCAAACGCGTGCAGCAACTGGCTGACCGGATCCAGGCGGACATTGGCCCGTTCGGCTTCCGCGCCTTTGTCGACAGCGCCCCGGTGCTGGAAAAAGCCATCGCGCAAAAGGCCGGCCTGGGCTGGATCGGCAAAAACACCCTGGTGCTCAACCGCAAGGCTGGCAGCTACTTCTTCTTGAGCGAGCTGTTTGTCGACCTGCCCCTGCCCGTGGATGCGCCCCACGAGACCGAGCACTGCGGACGCTGCACCGCATGCCTGGACATCTGCCCGACCAACGCCTTCATCGGACCTTATGTGCTGGATGCCCGGCGCTGTATTTCCTACCTGACCATCGAACTGAAAACCGCGATCCCCGAAGACTTGCGCCCGCTGATCGGTAACCGGGTGTTCGGATGTGACGACTGCCAGATCGTCTGCCCTTGGAACCGCTTTGCCCGCACCACGGCTGAAGGCGACTTCAAACCCCGGCACAACCTCGACAATGCCGAGCTGGCCGAACTGTTCATGTGGGACGAAGACAAGTTCCTCAGCAGCACCGAAGGCTCGCCGTTACGCCGGGCCGGCTACGAGCGCTGGCTGCGCAACCTGGCGGTTGGACTGGGTAATGCACCATCGAGCATTCCGGTGCTGGAAGCGCTCAAGGCCAGGCTTGAGTACCCGTCCGAACTGGTACAGGAGCATGTGACGTGGGCGCTGGCCCAGCACGCACAGCGCGCCTGACCAGAGCCTGCAGCAACACTGACTCAGTGCTCGTCGTTGTACACGAACTTGGGCATTTCCCAGTTGAAGCGAATCGCCAGCAAGCGCAGCAACAGCCCACCGAACAAGGTGACGAAAATCGCCTGATCGTTGGGCATCTGCAGATAGGTACAGAGCAAGAAACACCATGCCGCCGCAAACGACACGCTGGCATACAGCTCACGGCGGAAGATCAACGGAATATCGTTACAGAAAATATCCCGCAGGATCCCGCCGAACACCCCGGTAATCACACCGCTCACCGAAGCGACCAGCATGCCCTGGCCCATTTCCAGCGCAGTCATGCAGCCAATCAGGGTGAACGCCACCAGCCCCAGCGCGTCGAGCACCAAAAACAATGAGCGCAAATGACGCATCAACGGCGCGATAAAAATCGTCACCAGCGCAGCAAAGGTGGTGAGCACCAGGTATTCCGGATGCTTGACCCAGGTTAACGGGTAATGTCCCAGTAGCACGTCGCGTACCGACCCGCCGCCCAGGGCGGTGACGCAGGCAATCAGCACCACCCCGAACCAGTCCATGCCGCGGCGGCCGGCAGACAGCGCGCCGGTCATGGCCTCGGCAGTAATGGCAACTAAATAGAGCATCAGCAACATGGCAGCGATCCTTGCAATAAGGCGCGCAGTCTACTCATTTGCTTCAAGCACCAATAGAGGGCAGCAAACACCCCCTGCAGTAGCGGGCTTAGAACTTGATGAAGTGCTTGCGGTAGTGCTGCAGCTCGGCAATCGACTCGCGAATGTCGTCCAGTGCCAGGTGCGTGCCTTTTTTCACCAGGCTGTCGCGCACTTCCGGAGCCCAGCGGGCAACCAGCTCTTTAAGGGTCGAGACGTCGAGATTGCGGTAGTGGAAGTAGCTTTCGAGGGTTTTCATATGGGTGTACAAAAAGCGCCGGTCCTGACAGATGCTGTTGCCACAGATCGGTGATTTGCCTTTAGGCACCCACTGTTCCAGAAAGGCGATGGTCTGCGCTTCGGCCTGGGCCATGGTGGTGGTACTGTCCTTGACCCGCTGGGTCAGGCCGCTGCCACCGTGGGTGCGAGTGTTCCATTCGTCCATGCGCGCCAGCACTGCATCGCTGTGATGGATCGCGATAACCGGACCTTCAGCCAGGGTGTTGAGATTGCTGTCGGTAACAATGGTGGCCATTTCAATAATGACGTCGTTATCAGGATCCAGACCGGTCATTTCCAGGTCGATCCAGATCAGGTTCTGCGCGTTGTTCATAAATGGCTCCTGGGCTTAGTCGCGCAGTTTAGCTTAGGCATGCAGCCCACGTGCTAAACTCGCCAGCGTTTTACCCTCCTTATCGTTTTATCAACACGGAACACCCATGGCCAAACGCCAGCTCAATCGTCGCCAAAACTGGCGCATCGAAAAGATCCAGGGCGAGCGCGCTGCACGCGCCGCAAAACGTGAATCCAGTGCCGTCGAAGCGCTTGAAGGCGGCGACCTTGGCGCCGAACAACTCGGCCTGGTGATCGCGCACTTTGGTGTGCAGGTCGAAGTCGAAGCCCAGGAAGGCGAGCTGAAAGGCCAGATGTTCCGTTGCCACTTGCGCGCCAACCTGCCCGCACTGGTCACCGGTGACACAGTCGTATGGCGTGCAGGCAACCAGGGCATCGGCGTTATCGTCGCCCAACTGCCGCGCAAAACCGAACTGTGCCGCCCTGACAGCCGTGGCCAGCTCAAGCCGGTGGCTGCCAACGTCGACATGATCGTCATCGTGTTCGCCCCGATGCCCGAGCCACACGCCAACCTGATCGACCGCTACCTGGTAGCCGCCGAGCACGCCGGCATTCGTCCGCTGTTGCTGCTCAACAAAGCCGACCTGATCGACGATCAAAATGCTCCGGCACTGAATGCCTTGCTGGCGGTGTATCGCCAGCTGGGCTACCCGGTACTGGAAGTATCGGCCCATCACGGCGACGGCATGCAGCAGTTGCAAGCGCAACTGGACGGCCATATCAGCGTGTTTGTGGGTCAGTCGGGCGTGGGCAAGTCGTCCTTGGTCAACAGCCTGCTGCCTGAGGTCAACCTGCGGGTCGGGCCATTGTCCGAAGTGTCGGGCCAGGGTACGCACACCACCACCACCGCGCGCCTGTTCCACTTTCCCGGCGGCGGCGATCTGATCGACTCCCCGGGCATTCGCGAATTCGGTCTGGGCCACGTGAGCCGGGCTGATGTTGAAGCGGGCTTTATCGAGTTCAACGACCTGATCGGCCGCTGCCGCTTCCGCGACTGCAAGCACGACCGCGAGCCGGGCTGTGCATTGCTGATGGCACTGGAAGATGGCCGCGTACAGCAGCAACGCATGAACAGCTATCGCTCGATCATTGCCAGCCTGCCCGAGTCAAGCTACTAACCCCGCCAACCCTGCAGGCGCGAGCTGCAAGCACGCTCCTGCAGGTCAGGGTCTGGCTGGATCCGGCACTTTATCGTCGAAGAGGTTGAGCTTCTGGCGCGGCTCATGGGCCGGCATCGGCTGCTGATCCGCTGGCAAGGCCGTCGGATCTATCGGCGCCTTGGGCAGCTCTTGTGCCTTGACCGGCTCAATGCCCTGCTCACCCTCAATCGCTTGTTGCGCCTTCCTGGTCAGGACCACGATGTCGATACGGCGGTTGACCGGATTGGTCGGGTTGGCCTTGTCAAACAGCACCGATGAGGCATAGCCCACTACCCGCGCCACCTGGTTCTGCGGGTAGCTACCGACCACAAGTGCGCGCCGGGCCGCATTGGCACGGTTGGACGACAACTCCCAATTGCCGAAATCACCACTGCCGGCATAAGGCGTGGCGTCCGTATGACCGCTGATACTGATCTTGTTGGGCACTGCTTTGATGGTGTCAGCCAGGGCCAGCAAGATATCTTCGAAGTACGGCTTGAGCCGCGCACTGCCGACATCGAACATCGGCCTGTTTTCGGCATCCATGATCTGGATCCGCAGACCGTCCGGGGTGATTTCAAACAGCAGCTGGTCCTTGAACTTGCGCAATTGCGGGTTTTCTTCGACCTTGTTCTGCAACTCCTGAAGCAGCAGCTCAAGACGCTCTTTCTCTATTTGCTCCGCCACGCTTTCAGCCTGATCGGAATCGACCTCAACCTTGTCGGGCTGGGGCTGCATCTGTTCTTCGGGGTTGAGTGTTTTGTCCGGCGCCAGCGCTGGGGTGCCGCCCAGGTCGATGGTGTAGGGCGTGCCGCTGTCACTGAACCCGATCGGGTCCTTGAAGTAGCCGCCGATGGCGATTTTTTGTTCCGGCGTGGCGGCTGTCATCAGCCACATCACCAGAAAGAACGCCATCATTGCCGTAGCGAAGTCCGCGAAGGCAATTTTCCAGGCGCCGCCGTGATGACCCGAAGCGTAGCGCTTGACGCGCTTGATGATGATCGGCTGATTGTTTTCCATAAATCAGCGACCGCGAACCACTTGTTCCAGCTCGGCAAAGCTCGGCCGGTGTTTGGGATACAACACTTTGCGCCCGAACTCGACCGCCAGCGACGGCGGCATGCCGGAGGCCGATGCCACCAGTGAGGCCTTGATCGACTCGTAAATGTTGAGCTCCTCTTTGGCATCGTGCGCCAGCGCTGTGGCCAGCGGGCCAAAGAAACCATAGGCCGCCAGAATACCGAAGAATGTGCCCACCAACGCCGCACCTACGTGCTGGCCAATGGCGGCCTGATCACCCTCCCCCAAGGAAGCCATGGTCACCACGATCCCCAGAACCGCCGCCACGATACCGAAACCCGGCATACCGTCGGCAATCCCGTTGACGGCGTGGGAGGGATGCTCCAGCTCTTCCTTGAGGTTGAACAACTCCATGTCGAACAGCCCTTCAAGCTCGTGGGGCGCCATGTTGCCCGACGACATGATGCGCAGGTAATCACAGACAAAGGCTGTCATGCGCTCGTCTTTGAGCACGGTGGGGTACTTGGCGAAGATAGGACTGGCCGCCGCATCCTCAATATCGGCCTCAATGGCCATCATGCCTTCGCGACGGCTTTTATTGAGAATCTCGTAAATCAGGCCCAGCACTTCCAGATAAAAAGTGTGGGTAAAACGCGAGCCGAACATACCCAGTGATTTTTTGATCACGTGCATGGTCATGTAACCGGGATTGGCCTGCAGGAATGCACCGAACGCCGCCCCGCCAATAATCAGGACCTCGAACGGCTGAATCAGCGCCCCGATCTTGCCGTGGGAAAGCACGTACCCGCCGAGTACGCTCGCGAATACAACGATGATGCCGATAATTTTAGCCATAGATATAAAAGTACTTATTGAGTCGGGTTCAAGGTCATATTCAAGCGCGGTGAAACTCTACTTCTCCTTATCGGCAAATCTGCGCCAGACTATAGCCGGTAAAGGCGAAAAGCCGTTCAGCCCTTTTGGCGCGAGTAACAAATTGATGATGACCAGCTCCCATCATGACCAGTGAAACCACCAGCCCGACCTCAACACCTGCAACCCTGGATGCCTGGGTCGAGCGGCTCAACGCCGCCCGCTTGCCAATCCCGCAGCATAGCCATGGGCTGGTGTGCAAAGCCCTCAACGACAATCGCCGCTCATTGCGCGAGATTGCCGAGCTGATACAAGACAGCCCGGCACTGGCCCTGACCCTGATTCGCGAAGCCAACCAGCACCTGCAAAGCAGCCTGAGCGAACCGGCCGAGAGCCTGGAAGTGGCCATCAACCGACTGGGCCTGCAACGTACCCAGAGATTGCTTGAGCACATGAACACTCTGAGCCAGGAAGAAATCCCCCCGGGGTTCCGGCAAATCCAGCTCATCAGCCAGCACGCGGCGCAACAGGCCGTCGGCCTGTTCGGCAATCGTCTGGCGCGGCTGTGGCCAGAAATCTACTGGGGCAGCCTGCTGTTTCTCTCACCCTTGTGGGCTTTGGCGCTGACCCATCCAGAACTGCTCGAAGAATGGGAACAGCGGGTCATCCACAAAGGCGAGCGCGCCAGTGACGTCGAGCAAGAGCTGTTCGGTGTACGGCTGTTCGATATCTGCCGGGCGCTGGCGCAATTGTGGCGCCTGCCGGCATGGGTGCTACAGGGTTATACGATCATCATTGAAGAGCAGCGCACCCTGGTCAGCGTGCTGCACATCGCACGCAACAACCATGACGGGTTACGCCAGCAACAACGACTGGACGCCGATCCGGCACTGCGGCGCTGGCTCAATCACCCCGCCAATAGCGTGCTGCTGGCCAATGCTCTGGCGCTGTCGGCGCAATCGGGCTGGGATACCCCGCACAATGTGCGCTGGCAGTTGCTCACCGCGCTGTACCTGCAGACAACCCTGGATGAAGTGCAGCAGCTGGTTCACCAAAACGCCGCAAGCAGCGCCCGCTATCACTCGGTGCCCGACCTCTGGCACCCGGCCCAAGCGCTGCTATGGCCGTGGGACAGCCGCCGCAGCAGTCCCGGCCAGCCTGCCGCGCCACCCTCTGCCGAGGCGCTGGCCACATGGCGCAAGCTGTGCGGGCAATTGCTGGCAGAGCCGAGCACCTTCGCCAACGCAATGCACCTGACCACCTGCGCTCGCGATGCCCTGCTGGCATGCGGCATGCGCCGGGTGATGCTGCTGATGGCCGACAAGAGCGCAACCACACTGCGAGTTTTCCAGATATCCGGACTGCCGAAAGCAGCCTTCGACATGAGCTTTACCGTCAGTGAAAGCACCGCCTTGCAACGTTTGATGACGCAACCGGCGCAAGTTCGCCTGACGCCGGAAAACAACGCGACAATTTCTGCGGTCATGCCCGCCAACCTGCGCCAGCTGTTCCCCGGCGAGCATCTGCTGCTACGCTCGCTGGGCAACAGTGGCCGCGTCGTGATGCTGATACTGGCGGACCAGGGTGGCGGCCCGTTTTCCGAGACCAGCGTGCAAGCATTTGGCAAAACCGCGCAATGCATCGAGAAGGCCCTGAATAGCTTTAGCACGCGCGGGCGCTAGCCCTTGCGCTACAATCCCTCCTTTTTTCGCTCTGGAGACCTCACATGCCTGACTTCTCTGGTTTGCCGTTGGTCATTGAGCCCGGCGACCTGCTCGCACGGCTCGATAACCCCGAACTGATTGTGGTCGACCTGACCAGCGTCGCACGCTACGAGTCCGGGCATATTCCGGGCGCCCGTTTCGTCGACCCCAAACGCACCCAACTGGGCCAGCCCCCGGCACCCGGTCTACTGCCGGGCCAGGCTTCTCTGGAGGCGCTGTTCGGCGAACTGGGGCACAACCCCGACGCGGTCTACGTGGTGTATGACGACGAAGGCGGCGGTTGGGCCGGCCGTTTTATCTGGTTGCTCGACGTGATCGGACACAAGGCTTACCACTATCTGGATGGCGGCATTCACGCCTGGGTCGCGGAAGGTTGCCCGGTGTCGAGCGCTGTGCCGCCTGCAGTCGGCGGCCCGTTGCCGCTGACGTTGCACGACGCCCCCACTGCCACCCGCGAGTACCTGCAAAGCCGCCTGGGCGCGGCTGACCTGGCAATTTGGGATGCGCGCAGCCCCGCCGAATACGCCGGTGAAAAAGTGCTGGCGGCCAAAGGCGGGCACATCCCGGGCGCGAAAAACTTCGAATGGACCGCCGGCATGGATAAAAGCCGCAGCCTGCGCATTCGTACCGACATGGCGCAGATCCTCAAGGACCTGGGCATCACCCCGGACAAAGAAGTGATTACCCACTGCCAGACCCACCACCGCTCTGGCTTTACCTATCTCGTCGCCAAATCGCTCGGTTATCCGCGCGTCAAAGGCTACGCCGGCTCCTGGGGCGAATGGGGCAACCACCCCGACACCCCCGTCGAGCTGCCTGTCAAAAACTAAGGACCTGCAATGAAAAAGCGTCTGTTTCTCCTGAGCCAGTACCTGTTGCCGCATCACCTGCTGTCGCGCCTGGCCGGCTGCATTGCCGAGTGCCGCGTGCGCTGGTTCAAGAATGCGTTCACCACCTGGTTCGCCAAGCGTTATCAAGTGGACATGTCCCAGGCCCTGGTTGAAGACGTTACTGCTTACGAGCACTTCAACGCCTTCTTCACCCGCGCCCTGAAAGACGGTGCCCGCCCGCTGGATCAAACGCCGGGCGCAGTGCTGAGCCCGGCCGATGGTGCAGTCAGCCAGCTCGGCCCCATCGAGCACGGCCGGGTGTTCCAGGCCAAAGGTCATAGCTACAGCGTGCTGGAACTGGTCGGCGGTGATGCTGCGGTTGCGGCTCAATTCATGGGCGGCGAGTTTGCCACCATTTACCTGTCGCCCAAGGACTACCACCGTGTGCACATGCCACTGGCCGGTACTCTGCGCGAAATGATCTACGTTCCGGGCCGCCTGTTTTCGGTTAACCAGACCACGGCCGAAAACGTGCCGGAGCTGTTTGCCCGCAACGAGCGCGCGGTGTGTATTTTTGATACCGAGCGCGGCCCGATGGCCGTGGTATTGGTGGGTGCCATGATCGTGGCATCGATTGAAACCGTGTTTGCCGGTCTGGTGACGCCGCCTAAACGCGAGCTGAAAACTTTCCGCTACGACGAAGCTGCCCGTGCGCCGATCCATCTGGAGAAAGGTGCCGAACTGGGGCGCTTCAAGCTGGGTTCTACTGCGATCGTGCTGTTCGGGCCAGAACAGATCAAATGGGCTGAAAGCCTGACGGCGGGTTCGCCGGTGATGATGGGGCAGGCCATTGGTGGCCCGGCCAACGCCGAATAACACTGAGCCCCGACCTTGCTCGCGATCTTGAAAGCTCGCGAGCAAGGGCGCTGCTGCAGGGTCTGGCTAGCCCTGGCTGTTACGGTCGCGCTGACCCAGCAGGTACAGCACGGCATCCAGACCCAGGGTCGAAATGGCATGTCTGGCTGACTGTTTAACCAGCGGCTTGGCACGGAATGCGACACCCAGCCCGGCAATTGCCAGCATTGGCAAGTCGTTGGCGCCATCACCGACCGCAATGGTCTGCTCCAGTACCAACCCTTCCTTTATTGTCAGCTCTCGCAGCAAATCGGCTTTGCGCTGTGCATCGACAATCGGCTCAACCGCCACCCCGGTGACTTTTCCATCCACTACTTGCAGCTCGTTGGCGAACACGTAGTCGATACCCAGCTTTTCCTGCAATTGCTTGGCGAAGTAGGTAAAGCCGCCGGACAGAATGGCGGTTTTGTAGCCCAGGCGCTTGAGCTCTGCGAACAGCACTTCGGTGCCCTCGGTCAACCGCAGCGAGGCGCCGATGGAGTCCAGCACGCTGACGTCCAAACCTTTAAGCAGCGCCATGCGCTCCTTGAAACTGGCCTTGAAATCCAGCTCACCGGCCATGGCCCGCTCGGTAATGGCCGATACCTGCTCGCCCACACCCGCAGCCTTTGCCAGCTCGTCGATGACTTCGGCCTGGATCAGGGTCGAGTCCATATCAAATACGGCAAGGCGGCGATGGCGACGGAACAGGGTGTCCTCCTGCAAGGCAATGTCGACATTGAGTTCTTGCGCCAGGTTAAAGAATGCTTCACGCAACGCCTGGAGGTCGGTCGGCTCACCGCAGACGCGCAACTCGATGCAGCTCTTGCTCAACTGCGTCGGCGCATCCAGCGGCACACGACCGGACAGACGATCCGTCTGCTCGATGTTCAGCCCGTGCTGGCTGATTACCGATGTCACCTGTTGCAGTTCATGGGCCGTGACCTGGCGGCTCATCAATGTCACCACATGACGCTGGCGGCTCTGCTCGTTGACCCAGCGCTGGTAGTGCTCCTCGGAGATCGGGTCGAAGCGCAGTTGCAGGCCTTCTTTGGCGATCAGGGGCTGCAGGTCTTTAAGTACCGCCGACACCTGCTCCGCTTGCGGAATTTCAACCAGAAAACCCAACGACAAAACGCCATGAATGACGGCCTGACCGATGTCGAGAATGTTCACCCCATTGCTGGCCAGTACGCCGGTAATGGCCGCAGTGAGACCCGGACGGTCCTCACCCGTGATGTTTATCAGGACGATTTCGCGCAAGGCACACCCCCATTCACTAAAAAAACCGCATTCTACCTACTTTCAGTGACCATCGGGCATCGCCAAGGCTTTGCCGCCTCGAGGCCGCTCGTTATACTGCGCTCCAACTTAACGGACTAAGAGCCGCGCTCAGTGAACCGGCCATTGCCTGTCAAAAACGATAATTTCTTCCTGCTGATCTTCCGGGCCTTGCGCGATCGTCGCGTTCCGATTGCTCTGCGTATCGCCACCCACAACGTGATTCTGGTCGCGCTGGCGCTGGTCATATATGCCGTGGTGATGGGCCTGCAATTCAAACAGGCCATGCACGAACAAGCCGATGCACTGGGTCAGAGCCTGACCACCCAAACAGCCACCTCGGCCACCGAGTTGCTGGTGTCCAACGACATTCTCAGCCTCAACGTGCTGCTCAATAACCTGACCAAAAACCCCCTGGTTGCGCACGCCGCTATTTATAGCGTCGATAACCGCATCCTCGCCGAAGCCGGGCAACGTCCAAAAAACAGCCTGCTGGGCGAAACCGAGGGCGTGTACCAGACCAAAATCACCTTTCAGGATGTAACGGCCGGGCATCTGCGCATTAGCCTGGACATGAACCAGTTCGAGCAGCCGATGACCATCAGCCTGCAGAGCATGGGCATCTTGAGTGCAATTCTGCTCGCACTGGCGCTGGCTTTGAGCCTGCGTCTGGGCCGCCATATCACCACCCCCCTGTTGCAGCTGCGGGTCTGGCTGCGCGAACCGGACCCTTACACCCCGGCAACTACCCGCCAGGATGAAATCGGTGATCTGGCGCGCCAGCTTCACAGCCGACTGGCCCCCCCGGCTCCAGAGCCGGAACCAGAGCCTGAACCGGAAGACGACTACGACGACAGCGATTACGAAGCCGCCGAAGACAACGAGCCGACCTTCGAAGTACGCAACCTGAGCGATCCGGCTTTCGATGAAGCACCGGCTGCGCCTGCCCCTAAAGCGGCACCCCGGCAAGTGATCAGCACCGAAGAAGACGAGGGTGAAGAAGACCCGTTCGCGGACCTGCGCGATACCGGCACAACCGCGGTTGCTCCCAAAGCCGTGGCCAAAGCCGTGCCGACCTCACCGCAACCGAGCGCGGTACTGGCAGTCCAGCTGGGGGCGCAAGAACAACTGCGGCGCCTGCCCCGTGCCCGCCTGATGGAATTGCTTGAACGCTATCGCGACTGCCTGAACCAGGCGGCGTCGCTGTACCAGAGCGAGCTGCACACGTTGAACGATGGCAGCACCCTGATGCTGTTCCATAGCGAAGACAGCGGCGACGACTACCTGACCAACGCCATCTGCTGTGGCGAATTGCTGCGGGCCCTGGGCCACGCTCTGCAGATCGAAGTTGCCGACAGCGGCATCACCCTGCAATTGCAGCTGGGTCTGGTGCTGGGCGAAGGGCTGAACGGCCTGAGCCAGATTGATCTGCTGCTGACCGAAACCGCCCAGGACGCCCTGGCATTGTCGCAACACAGCCGCAACCTGCTGCTAGTGGAGCGCAAAATCAGCGATGACCCGCTGATTCGTCAACGCGCCCGCATCCGCCCTATCGCCAGCCCCGAAGGCGCCTGCTGCGTTGAGCGGCTGATGGAGCCCTACCCGTCCATGCTCGAACGCCAGCTGGCCCGGATGCATGAGAACCGCGGCTAAAGGCCATACCCTGCAGGAGCGAGCCGGGCGCTGAAACAGCTCGCTAGCAAGCCGGCTCCTGCAAAGGCCGGGCAATAAAAAACGCCGCTTTCCCAGTGCTGGGCAAGCGGCGTTTTTTATTGTGTGAACTGACTCAGAAGCGGAACACTTCCATGTCCGTGCGTATCGGTGAAGCCATCGGAATTCTCGGCTTCTCCGTTTGCTTGGGGGCCGGCCTGGCTTCGGGCTTGCGCAACTCAACCAGCGGCGGCTGGTTGGCCAGCGGTTCCAGGGCCGCCGCCAATTGTTTGCTCAACTGTTGCAACAACTCGCCCTGAGCCTTGACCTGAGCGGCCGTGCTGCCGTCGTGCTGCTGTTCCAGATGAACCATGCGGTTGTCCCGTACCTGGCCGCGCCGGTCGATCAAGCGCCATTGCGCGTCGAGAATTGCCGGCTGGCTCTCTCCGGAATCCAGGCGGGTGATCGACAGCAGCACTTGCACGTCCGGACTGAAGCCCGAAGGGGCCGGTGCCAGCACTACTCGCTGACTGTCCAGACGCCAGGCCACCTGACGCAGCAGCAACTGATCGATGTCTGACGATAGGCTGCCGGCCCAACGACCATCGGTGGCCGCACTCAGGCTGCCATCCGGCTGACGTTGCAGCAACGTTTCGCGTTGCAGGTAATCGGCCACAGTCACCGGGCCAAGTACCACAGCCATGCCCGCACTTTGCTTGGGCTGGCCGGGGGTGCCACTGTCCAGTTGGTACAAAGCCGCTGGCTGGTGCGTGCTGCACCCCGCCAGGCCGAGCACACCGGTCAGTAGCGCAATTAAAGGAAGACGTAGAACGTTCATCATTCCATCCAGGTGGCCGCCGTTTGGCGCGCCGCAGTGTGATTCTGAAGATTTCCAGGAAAAATCATACGCGCTATGTCGTAAGAGGCGCATATCATCCGCGAATATACGGCGTGACTCCAGCGCCGTTGCGCCGATCTACGCGATAAATCGCAGATCGGACGCACTAAACGGGCTTAATTGGGCACTTCTACCAGCAAAGCATCCACACGCTGGAAGCCTCGCGGCAATTTGTTCCCGCGCCGACCCCGTTCGCCTTTGTAATGTTCCAGGTCATCGGCCTTGAGTGACAGGGTGCGTTTGCCGGCCTGCAGCACCAATGTGGCGTTGTCCGGCAGCACAGCGATGTCCGTCACGTACTCTTCGCGATTGGCCACGCGATCACCGGGAATGCCGATAATCTTGTTGCCCTTGCCTTTACCCAGTTGCGGCAGGTCGCTGACTTTGAATATCAGCAGCCGGCCTTCGGTGGTAACGGCCGCCAGCCAATTGTGCTCGCGATCCGCCACAGGTCGCGGCAGCATCACTTGCGCGCCTTTGGGCAGGCTGAGCAACGCCTTGCCGGCCTTGTTCTTGGCCTGCAGGTCTTCACCCTTGACCACAAACCCGTAACCGGCATCGGAGGCAATCACGTACAGCGAGTCGTCTTCGGGCAACAACACGCACTCGAAAGTCGCACCCGGTGGCGGCGTGAGGCGGCCGGTCAACGGCTCGCCCTGGCCACGTGCCGACGGCAACGTGTGGGCGGGCACCGAGTAACTGCGCCCGGTGGAGTCAATAAATACCGCGAACTGGTTGGAGCGTCCGGCAGCAGCGGTTTTATAGCCGTCCCCTGCTTTATAGGACAGCCCGGTCGCATCCAGGTCGTGACCTTTACCGCAACGTACCCAGCCTTTTTCGGACAGAACCACCGTGACCGCTTCAGTGGGCACCAGTTCGTTTTCCGACAAGGCTTTGGCTTCAGCGCGGGACACAATCGGCGAGCGACGGTCATCGCCATAGGTTTCGGCGTCAGCCAGCAATTCGCTGCGTACCAGTTTTTTCAGCTTGGCTTCGCTGCCGAGCAAGGTTTGCAGCTTGGCCTGCTCTTTGCGCAACGCATCTTGCTCGGTGCGCAGCTTCATCTCTTCGAGGCGGGCCAATTGGCGCAGGCGCGTGTCGAGGATGTAGTCGGCCTGGGTTTCGCTCAGGGCAAAGCGCGCAATCAGCTCGGCCTTGGGATGTTCCTCGGTACGAATGATATGAATCACTTCGTCGAGGTTCAGATAAGCAGTGAGCAAACCGTCCAACAGGTGCAGACGGCGCTCGACTTTATCAAGGCGGAACTGCAAGCGGCGGCGCACCGTGTGAACCCGGAACTCCAGCCACTCCACCAGCAGGGCCCGCAGATTTTTCAGCTGCGGCTTGCCGTCCAGGCCGATGATGTTGATGTTGACGCGAAAAGTGGACTCAAGATCGGTCACAGCAAACAGATGCTGCATCAATTCGTCGAGATCGACCTTGTTGTTGCGCGGAATGATCACGATGCGGCACGGGTTTTCGTGGTCCGATTCGTCGCGCAAGTCAGTAACCATCGCCAGCTTGGTCGGCTTGGCCTGCATCAGCGCAGCGATCTGCTCCAGCACCTTGGCGCCCGATACCTGGTGCGGCAATGCCGTGACCACGATGTCGCCATCTTCGATGTGGTACACCGCCCGCATGCGCACCGAACCACGACCGGTCTGGTAGATCTTCAGCAGATCGGCACGGGGGGTGATGATTTCGGCTTCGGTCGGGTAGTCCGGGCCCTGAATGTGTTCGCACAGTTGCTCTATCGTGGCCTTGGGCTCGTCGAGCAGCCGCACACAGGCGGTCGCGACTTCACGCAGGTTGTGCGGCGGCACGTCAGTGGCCATGCCCACGGCAATGCCGGTGGTGCCATTGAGCAGGATGTTCGGCAAACGGGCCGGTAACACCGCAGGTTCGTCGAGGGTGCCGTCAAAGTTCGGGACCCAGTCCGCCGTGCCCTGGCCCAGTTCGCTGAGCAGCACTTCGGAGTAACGCGACAGGCGGGCTTCGGTGTAACGCATGGCGGCGAATGACTTGGGATCATCCGGCGCACCCCAGTTACCTTGCCCGTCGACCAGGGTGTAGCGATAGCTGAATGGCTGCGCCATCAGCACCATGGCTTCGTAGCACGCCGAATCACCGTGGGGGTGAAACTTGCCGAGTACGTCACCGACGGTACGCGCCGATTTCTTGTGCTTGGAATCTGCGTCCAGCCCCAACTCGCTCATGGCGTAGATAATGCGCCGCTGTACAGGCTTGAGGCCGTCGCCGATATGCGGCAGGGCCCGGTCCATGATTACGTACATGGAGTAGTTGAGGTAGGCCTGTTCGGTGAAGTCGGCCAGTGACCGGCGTTCTACGCCGTCCAGGCTGAGATCAAGGGAATCGCTCATGCGGACCTCATTCAGTTCGTTGTCTGGCGCAGCAGCATGGTGCCGCCGCGCTGGGTAAATTCAAGTTTTTTCAGCGCACTCATGCCCAATAGCACTTGTTCGCCTTCAAGCCCGGGAGCCGCCACCGCGCGTACGTCGCGCAGCACAATGGCGCCCAGTTGCAGGCGGTCGATGCGGGTCTGATAGCCCTGGGTACGGCCATTGGCGGTATTCAGGGTCACGGCCATGCCCCTGGGCAATGCCAACTGCCTGGCCAGCTCCAGCGGGACCGCGACATCGGTGGCCCCGGTATCCAGTAAAAATTCCACCGGCACGTTGTTGATACGGCCGCTGGCGACGAAGTGGCCCTGGGAATTGGCGAGCAGTTTGACTTCGATGTAGCCCGCGCCCTGCAGCGAGGCGACCTCAGTATTGGGGTTTTCCTGACGCTGTTCCCAGCGCCCGAAAAATTGCGTCGCCAGATACAGCCCCGCGCACCAGGCCACAATCATGAAGACCCGGCCCACACCCTTGCCCGGCGGTTGCTGGCTCATGATGCGGCACTCCAGCCACCTTGCGGTGCCGCGAAGCGCCAGACCACGGGACGCTTCTCGCCATCGGCGCGCACGTGATTGCCGTTGTCCACACCGATCCAGGCGCCTTCGGCATCCACACTCAGGGCCTCGGCATTGCCATAGGCGCTGTTGTAACGCCGGGGAGCGATCAACCCATCATCGGCAAATGACCAGCAGCGCTCAACGTCGCCCGTGCCCGGGGTGCGACGACAAATGCGATAGGCCATGCGTTCGAGGGTGAACAGCTTGCCCTCGAACAGCGCCAGGTCGGCGAAGTCCTTTTGTTGTGCCTTGACCTTGAGTTGAGGTGGGGCCGACTCGAGGCCACCCTCACTCATCAACACGCAACCGCCTTCGCAGTCCCACACGCTCTGTTTTTTGCCGATGGTCAGCAAACCGCGGCGCTCGCGCTCGGCCGCCAGCCAGATCTGGTTGCCCTGCGGGTTGACGGCGATACCTTCAAACAGCGCATTGAAATGCAGCAGCATGCCGCTGGCGCGCGCCTGACGGACCAGTGACGGATCGATTTTCAACCATGCCGGCGCGCCCGTCTGCGGAATTTGCAGCACCGCGGCGTGGGTCTCGCTGACCACGAAGCGGTTGCCCGCCTCGTCGCAACTGATGCCTTCGAAATCCAGTTCACCACCACGCAACGGGCTGACAGCCTTGCTCATCATGCGCACGCCCCACGGCAAGCCGCTTTCAGGGGGCGGGGGGACATCAATATGCAGTGCCTCGGCGTGCCATTCGGGAGAGTGCTGATCCAGGCGGTAAATCTGATCATCATCGCGATCAGACACCGCCCACAGCTCACCCAGACACAGCGCCAGCCCGGACAGGTTGGCGCCGCGCATGCCTTCTACGGGATGCTCGGACTGCAGCACCAGCTCCGGCCAGGTATCGGCCATTACCGGTGCTGCAGTCACACAAAGCAACGCCATCAAGGCACTGCGCATCAGGCCAGCACCTGCGCCAGGTTGCCTTTGGATTCGAGCCAGGACTTGCGGTCACCGGCGCGTTTTTTCGCCAGCAGCATGTCCATCATTTCCGACGTGGCGGCGTAATCTTCAAGCGTCAGCTGCACCAGACGCCGGGTGTTCGGGTCCATGGTGGTTTCACGCAGCTGCGGCGGGTTCATTTCACCCAGACCTTTGAATCGCGTGACCTGCGGTTTGCCACGCTTCTTCTCGGCCACCAGACGGTCGATGATGCCATCACGCTCGGCTTCGTCCAGGGCGTAGAAAATCTCTTTGCCCAGGTCGATCCGGTACAGCGGCGGCATGGCCACATACACGTGACCGGCATCCACCAGCGGGCGGAAGTGCTGCACGAACAATGCACAGAGCAAGGTGGCAATGTGCAGACCGTCCGAGTCGGCGTCGGCGAGGATGCAGATCTTGCCGTAGCGCAGCTGGCTGATGTCGGCCGCGCCCGGATCAACCCCGATGGCTACCGCGATGTTGTGCACTTCCTGGCTGGCCAGCACTTCGCTGCCGTCGACTTCCCAGGTGTTAAGGATCTTGCCGCGCAACGGCAGGATGGCCTGGAACTCTTTGTCCCGGGCCTGCTTGGCTGAACCGCCGGCGGAGTCACCCTCCACCAGAAACAGCTCGGAGCGCATCGGGTCCTGCCCGGCACAGTCCGCAAGCTTGCCCGGCAGGGCCGGCCCCTGGGTGATGCGTTTGCGCTCGACCTTTTTACTGGCCTTGAGCCTGCGCCCGGCGTTGTTGATTGCCAGTTCTGCCAGCTGCATGCCCAACTCGGGGTTGGCATTGAGCCACAGACTGAAGGAGTCCTTGATCACACCCGAGACGAAAGCGGCCGCCTCACGGGACGACAGACGCTCTTTGGTCTGGCCCGAGAATTGCGGTTCCTGCATTTTCATCGACAGCACGAACGCAATGCGTTCCCACACATCTTCGGGGGCCAGCTTGACGCCACGGGGCAGCAGGCTGCGGAATTCACAGAACTCGCGCATGGCATCGAGCAAGCCCTGGCGCAGTCCGTTGACGTGGGTCCCGCCCTGGGCCGTCGGGATCAGGTTGACGTAGCTTTCCTGAACACTGTCGCCGCCTTCGGGCAGCCACAACAGCGCCCAGTCGATGGCTTCTTTATTGCCCGCCAGGCTGCCACAGAACGGCTCGTCAGGCAGGCGCTCGAATTCGCTGACCGCATCCACCAGATAGGAGCGCAGGCCGTCTTCGTAGTGCCACTCGATCTTTTCGCCGGTGCCCTTGTCCTCGAAACTGACCAGCAGCCCCGGGCACAATACGGCCTTGGCCTTGAGCACGTGCTTGAGACGGCTGACCGAAAACTTGGGTGAATCGAAGTATTTAGGGTCCGGCGCAAAGAACACGCTGGTACCGGTATTGCGCTTGCCGACAGTGCCGACAACTTCCAGGTCGGTGGCTTTGTAGCCATCGGCAAAGGTCATCTGGTACTCGTTGCCGTCACGCTTGACCTTGACCCGCACCAGGGTCGACAGCGCGTTGACCACCGAAATCCCCACGCCGTGCAGGCCGCCGGAGAACTGGTAGTTCTTGTTGGAAAACTTGCCGCCGGCATGGAGCTTGGTGAGGATCAGCTCGACCCCTGACACCCCTTCTTCGGGGTGAATGTCCACCGGCATGCCGCGCCCGTCATCACTGACTTCAAGCGAGTGATCGGCGTGCAGAATGACCTGCACCGATTTGGCGTGACCGGCCAGGGCTTCGTCGACACTGTTATCGATGACTTCCTGGGCCAGGTGGTTGGGCCGGCTGGTATCGGTGTACATGCCGGGACGTTTGCGCACCGGGTCGAGGCCCGAGAGGACTTCGATGGCGTCGGCGTTATAAGAGCTAGCGCTGGGAGTGGCCATAGGGTCTCGTCGTTAGTCGTAAATGAAAAATAAGGGCCATTCGACGGGCGCCTTAAAGGGCCGCAAAATCGATGGTTTGATACTGTTGGGCGCCAATCCCGGCAAAATTCAGCAGCGCGGGCAGTTGCTGCGCGAACCCCTGGTAACTGTGATCGCCACCGGCCTCAATCCGCAAGACACACGCCTTGTAGTACTTTTCAGCATTACGGTAGTCCAGGGTTTCATCGCCTGTTTGCAGCCACACCTGATACCGCTGCGGGTCCTGGGGTGCCGCCACTTCAAGCTCGGCCAGGGCCTGCACATGATCCAGGGTCAGCTCCCAGGTTTCGCCACTGTAAAGATTGGTTTGGGTGCCCAGATAACCGTCGAACATCCGATGCGGGCTGACGGCCGGGTTGACCAGTAGTGCCTTGAGGCCATGCTGTTCGGCCAACCAGGTCGCATAGTAGCCGCCGAGTGAGCTGCCGACCAGCAACGGACGGTCCATCTCGCTGATTGCCGCGGTCAACTGCGCCATCGCTTCACGGGGGTGATGATGCAAGGCCGGCACCCGGAGCTGATCGCCAAGGCCCATGCCTTGCATTACCGAGATCAACTGCGTGGCCTTTTTGGACTCAGGGGCACTGTTGAAGCCATGGATATACAAGATGGAACCGGACATGCAATCACTCCCGAGTACAGATAAGGCTGAACACAACATCAATAAAGACGCGCAGTTTAGCCTGACTCAGGGGCAACTCAGTAATTGTTGGCGCTGTAATCGGGTTCAAAGACGAAGTCAGTGACGCGTGACACCCCGGTTTGCAAAGTGCCATCAGGCTGCAGGCGCAACCAGCGATAACCCGGCGCCTCACTGCTGACCTTGAAATCCGCGCTGCCGGGGGCGAACTGGATGCAGGTCGAGGGTGAGGCCAGCAACCTGACGCCGTTGCGCTGCTGATCGAACGCCTGATGCACGTGCCCCCAAAGTACGCCACGGACCTGTGGATAACGATCGACGACCTTCCAGAACTCACCGGCGTTGCACAGCCCGATCGGTTCAATCCATTCACAGCCCACCGGCACCGGATGGTGGTGCAGGCAGATCAGATGATGACGGTCCGGCGCTTCGCTCAAGGATTGCGCCAGCAACTGCAGCTGACTGTCTTGCAGATAACCCTGGCTCTTTTGCTCCACGTTCGAATGCAGCAATGTGATGCGCCAATTGCCCAGATCAACCACCGGGTCCAGCAAACGGCTTTGCACGGCCGCTTCGCGCATATGGGGCAGATTGTCATGATTGCCGGGAATCCAGCACGCTTTGGCGCACAGCGACCCGGTCAATTGCCGAAAACGCTGGTAAGCCGCAATGCTGCCGTCCTGGGCCAGATCACCGGTGCCCAACAGTAAATCGACCTGCGGCTGTTCGCCGCGAACCAGATCGATGACCTGCTGCAGGCTGTCTGCGGTCCTGAGCCCCAGCAGTGAACCCTCGGCATCGGCAAACAAATGGCTGTCGGTCAACTGCACCAGCAGCACCGGGTCTTCGGTGGTCAGCGTGGATACACTCGGCAAGGTGAATCTCCCGGGAGAAAGGGTTGTGTGGCAGGAGCGCGCTTGCTCGCCAGCTGTCGTAGGGCAAAGATCGCGAGCCAGCCCGCTTCTACAAATTAGTACGTCTAACGGACTTCCGCGTATTCATGCCCGCATGCCAGACAATGGCTCAGCCACTCACCCAAAAATATATTGAGCTGGGCTTTCTCGTCGGGCTGGTGCATGGCCACGTTGGGGTACGGGTAAATACTGCGAAAACGCCGCGCATGCTCGGCCGCAATCACCTCAGCCATGCGCGCATCGTGGTACACCTGAACCTGCAGTTCGGGTACCGGCAGCCACGGCAGGCTGTGTTCCTGCCGTACCCGCAACGTGCTGGTGTAGGGGCAGTCCTGAATCACCTCAAGGGTCAGCACCCCGAGCATCTGGTCACCCTGGGTCACGGCGATCCGCCGTGCAACCGGTTGCTCACGCATATCGGGCAGCAACCGCATCAAACGTGCGTAGTTGGCTTCGCAGGCAGCCTGCAAGCCAATCAGGTCGACCCGGTATCGTTCACGACGCGCAATTACAACCATAACCCCCTCACTTCAGCGCGGTTAAGCGCCAGCCATTGCAGGGCAATAATGCTCGCTGCATTGGAAATACGGCCATCGCGTACGGCTTGCAAGGCATCTTCATAGGCCCAGACCGTTACTCGAATATCTTCAGCTTCTTCTTCCAGCCCGTGCAATCCGCCAACCCCTTCGGAGCTGCAACGGCCCAGATACAAATGCACAAACTCGGTACTGCCGCCCGGGGACGGAAAGTAACGGGTGATCGGCCACAAAGACGAGAACTTCAGCCCCGCTTCTTCTTCACCTTCGCGATGGGCGACTTCTTCAGGCACTTCGGCCTTGTCGATGAGCCCGGCGACCAGTTCTATCAGCCAGGGAGTCTCGGCCTTGCCCATGGCCCCGACCCGGAACTGCTCGATCAGCACCACTTCATCGCGCTGCGGATCATAGGGCAGCACACACACGGCATCGTGCCGGACAAATACTTCGCGACTGATCTCAGGGCTCATGCCGCCAGCAAACAATTCATGGCGCAGGTGTACGCGGTCAAGCTGGTAGAAACCCTTAAAACACTCTTCGCGTTTTATGATCTCTGTGGCGCTTGGCGTAGCCTTGGTGATATCAGTCATGGAAAACCTCTGCTGGCGAATTTCTCCGGGGTTGCCCCACGGCATCGGGCATCCTAACGCGCCTGCGGTCAAGGATGCAGCCCCTTTTATGACGCGGGGATAGACGGATCGCCTGCAAACCCTCTCTAATTGACACTGTTGAGCTTAGTGGCGAACCGACTCCCTTGTTGGCAGTCGAACCACCATAATTCCACCTTTCTTTCGTTGATGAAGGACGACCATGTCGCTTTTGAAATTTGCCTCCATGACTTGTATCGCCCTGACCCTGGGTGCCTGCCAGAGCGTATTCCAGCCGTCCGCGCCAAAACCGCTGGCCTTTACTGTGGACGCTTCCGAGCAAGTCAAGGCCGGATGCAGCGGCGATGAGTGCCCACTGGTAAACATCGAGACCGCGCACTTTGCAGACGCCCCGAAACTCGATGCCCTGATCGAAAACCGCTTGTTGAAAATGACTGTGGATTCGCCCGATGCAAAACTGGCGCCTTCGCTCAATGCCTACCGCGAGCAGTTCTTGCGCACCGCGGACAGCCGCAACAGCACCTACTTGCAGGCAAAAGTACGCGAGCAGCATGACGGTCTGGTGATAGTTGAACTGTCCAGTTATCTGGACACCGGCGGCGCCCATGGCATGCCGGGACGCGGCTTTATCAACTACTCCACCAAACAGCAGAAGGAAGTCACCCTGCAGGACATGCTGCTGCCGGGACAGGAGCAAGCCTTTTGGGGCGCCGCCAAAGTGGCGCACAACAACTGGCTGATCAGCAGCCATTTCGGCAACGACCCGGAATACGTGAAGAACTGGCCGTTCCAGACAACGCCGAACGTGGCACTGCTCAAGGACAACGTCGTCCTCAAGTACGACGTGTACAGCATTGCGCCGTACTCCGAAGGGCATGTCGAGTTGAAGATCCCCTACTCGCGCCTGAACGGCATTCTGAAGCCTGAGTGGTTCCCGGCTCGCGGCTAAACCCCGTCCACTGCAGGAGCTAGCTAGCTTGCTCGCAAGCTGCAAGCTTATGGCTTGCAGCTTGCTGCTTCAGACTCTGTTACGTCCCAGCACCCACTGCAGCAGCCCGGCCAGCAACAAGGCCGGTAAGGTCGCCCCCACATCCGCAAACAGATTCGCCAGCAGATGATAGGTCAGCACCCCGCCGCCCCAGGCCAGCAATGTCGACCAGCGGAATAATGAGACCGAAACCCGGGCACTGCGTTTGCGCAAAATGAAGTGATCCACCAGCACCACGCCAAACAGCGGCGCGAACACCGAGCCGATCAGCAGCAAGAAGTTCTGGTACTGCGCCAACGGCGCGAAACAGGCGATCAGGGTGCAGATCACACCAATGGTCAGCGCCAGATGCTCAACTTTGACCTGCGACAAAATCCCGCCGGAGACTGCCGCCGAATGAATGTCGGCAAAGGCGTTTTCGGACTCGTCGAGCAAGATCAGCAACAACGGAATCCCCAGC
The DNA here is from genome assembly GCF_022496645.1 of Pseudomonas sp. TMW22089. Lineage (NCBI taxonomy): Bacteria > Pseudomonadati > Pseudomonadota > Gammaproteobacteria > Pseudomonadales > Pseudomonadaceae > Pseudomonas > Pseudomonas sp. TMW22089. The sequence continues at coordinate 336,150 of NZ_SCFG01000001.1, read as the reverse complement.
CCCGCACCCGCCAGCGCCAATAGCAACGCATTGACTTCGCCACTCGGGGCGAACGCCAGCGTGTAGGCCACCCCCAGACTCATCAACCAGAAGTTGCCAATAAAAAAGCCCAGCGCGGTGCCGCCGAACACATTTCTGGCGCGCTTGCCAAAGCGCGAATAGTCGGCGATCAACGGCAGCCACGACAGCGGCATGGCGATGGCAATGTCAAAGCCCAGTGCGAACGGCAGCGACCCGTCACCCTTTTGCGCCCACAGGGCAGGCAGATCAGCTTTGGCGAACAGGTTCCAGGTCAGCCACAGACACGCCGCCAGCAGCAGCCAGATGCCCCACTTACGCAGCACCTTGCGCACAAAGGTCAGCGGTCCGCTAACCGCGAGCAAGGTGGCCAGGGCACCAAATAACAGGGTCCACAGCATCGGGCTGGTCAACAGGCTGCCTTCGCCGAAAGCGCGGGCGCCCAGCAAGCTTGCGGCATCGCGCATCACGATGATTTCAAACGAGCCCCAGCCGATCAGTTGCAACACGTTGAGCATGGCCGGGAGCATGGCACCCCGGGTGCCGAGGCTGAGTTTGAGGGCAGCCATGGAGGACAGTCCGGTATCGCTGCCGATCACACCTACCGAAGCCAGCAGGGCCACGCCCACCAGGGTGCCGAGGAAAATCGCCAGCAATGACCCTGAAAGACCCAGGCCCGGCGCCAGTAACGCGCCGGTCTGCAACACCATCAGGCCAATGCCGAGGGAGAACCACAGGGAGAACAGATCACGGGCGCCGAACACGCGCTTGTCACCGGGTACCGCAATGTCAGGGGAATAGGTGCTGGGTGTGTTCAAGGAATGAATCTCGAAGGGACGTTGGTTTTTTACGCTCGCAATCGCCGGCAAACCGGCTCGCACAATATCGGCGCAATCATTGTGGGAGCCGGCTTGCCGGCGACTCGGGGTTTAGATCAGACTTTTTTGTACAGCTGGCTGCCTTCCTGCTTGAAGCGCTCGGCCTGCTCCGCCAGGCCCTGGGCGACTTCTGCATCCACCGTTTCAATGCGCTGATTGGCGGCGTAGATGCGCACTTCCTGGGTGATTTTCATCGAGCAGAATTTTGGCCCGCACATGGAACAGAAATGCGCGACCTTGGCCGAATCCTTGGGCAGGGTTTCGTCGTGGTAAGAACGGGCCGTGTCCGGGTCCAGACCAAGGTTGAACTGGTCCTCCCAACGGAATTCAAAGCGCGCCTTGCTCAAGGCGTTGTCGCGGATTTGCGCCCCCGGATGACCCTTGGCCAGGTCGGCAGCGTGGGCCGCGATCTTATAAGTGATGATCCCGGTCTTCACGTCATCCTTGTTCGGCAACCCCAGGTGTTCCTTGGGTGTGACGTAACAAAGCATGGCGCAACCGAACCAGCCGATCATGGCTGCGCCGATGCCCGAAGTGATGTGGTCGTAACCCGGCGCAATATCGGTGGTCAGCGGGCCCAGAGTGTAGAACGGCGCCTCGTCACAGCACTCCAGCTGCTTGTCCATGTTCTCCTTGATCAGTTGCATCGGCACGTGGCCCGGCCCTTCGATCATGCACTGCACGTCGTGTTTCCAGGCGATTTTGGTCAGTTCACCGAGGGTTTCCAGCTCACCGAACTGTGCTGCATCGTTGGCGTCGGCGATCGAGCCCGGACGCAGGCCATCGCCCAGCGAGAAGCTGACGTCGTAGGCCTTCATGATTTCGCAGATTTCGTCGAAGTGGGTATAGAGGAAGTTTTCTTTGTGGTGCGCCAGGCACCACTTAGCCATGATCGAACCACCGCGCGAGACAATCCCGGTCACGCGCTTGGCGGTCAACGGCACATAGCGCAACAACACGCCGGCGTGAATGGTGAAGTAGTCGACGCCCTGCTCGGCCTGTTCGATCAGGGTGTCGCGGAACAACTCCCAGGTCAGGTCTTCGGCCGCGCCGTTGACCTTCTCCAGCGCCTGATAAATCGGCACGGTACCGATCGGCACCGGCGAGTTGCGGATGATCCACTCGCGGGTTTCGTGAATATGTTTGCCGGTGGACAGGTCCATGACCGTGTCCGAACCCCAGCGAATGCCCCAGGTCAGCTTGGCTACTTCTTCTTCAATGGAGGAGCCCAGCGCACTGTTGCCGATGTTGCCGTTGATTTTCACCAGGAAATTACGCCCGATAATCATCGGTTCCAGCTCAACGTGGTTAATGTTGGCCGGGATGATGGCGCGCCCGCGGGCGATCTCTTCGCGCACGAATTCGGCAGTGATTTCTTTCGGGATGCTGGCGCCAAAACTGTGGCCCGGGTGCTGCTGATCCAGCAGACCGGCAGCCCGGGCTTCTTGCAACTTCATGTTTTCGCGGATGGCGACGTATTCCATCTCGGCGGTAATGATGCCCCGACGCGCATAGTGCATCTGGCTGACGTTGGCCCCGGCCCTGGCCCGACGCGGATTTTTCACGTGGGCAAAACGCAGCTTGGTCAGTTCTGCATCGTCGAGACGCATCTGCCCGAAATTGGAGCTCAGGCCCGCCAGGCGTTCAGTGTCGCCACGGTCATCGATCCACGCCGAGCGCACGTCGCCCAGGCCTTTGCGCACGTCGATCTGCACAGACGGATCGGTATACGGGCCCGAGGTGTCGTAGATCAATACCGGCGCGTTGATTTCGCCGCCAAAATCAGTGGGCGTGACATCCAGGCTGACTTCACGCATCGGCACCAGAATGTCCGGGCGCGAGCCCTGTACGTAGACTTTTTGTGATCGGGTAAACGGCTTGACCGATTGTTCATCGACCTTGGCCGAATCACTGAGATTGATCGCGTTTTTTGGTTTTGTACTCATCACGGCTCTCCAGACTGCATCCAGGCGGATTGTCGGAGGTAGAACCTGAAAAAAGCACGGATGCACCCAAGGACTGGATGCTGAGTGGCGACCTCGAACGATTGATCATTTATTGAACAATCGATCCCGGACGGCACTCAAGAGGACTCGCCGGGAGACGAGAAATCTTGTTCCCTACGCAGGCGTTAACCTGATCAGGTTCAACGGGATCCGAAATTATTCGATCTCAGCCTCATAGCAAGGCACCCCGACAAGAACCCGGCCAGTCTATTGAAGAGTGACGCAGAACGCCAACCCGATATGAACCTCGTGATGAAAGGCGCTATAACGGCATTGTTGCAAGATGCCACCACCACTACACTCGCTACGTCTTGAAACCACGAGCGTCGGAACACGGCCTCGGGCCTTTATTTTTCGCATTATTGAACTAGGGATCGCTCATGCTGCGCAAACTTTCACTGGCTATCGCCGTGTCCTGGGCGACCAACGCAATGGCGCTGGATACACAAGCCCCGCTATCCAGTCAGAACGGGCTGGTCAGCGTCTACCACGAAGCGGTCGACAACAACGCCGATCTGGCAGCTGCCCGCGCCGATTACGATGCCCGCAAGGAAGTCGTACCCCAGGCCCGTGCCGGCTTGCTGCCCAACCTGTCGGGGGGGGCCGAGTCGAGCAACGTGCGCACTTCCATTGACCAGCCATCGCTGACCACCACCCGCAGTGCCGTGGTGTATCAGGCCACACTGGCGCAGCCGATTTTTCGCGCTGACCGCTGGTTCCAGTTAAAAGCCGCCGAATCGGTCAACGAACAGGCTGCCCTGCAACTGTCGGCCACCGAGCAGAACCTGATCCTGCAAACCGCCGAGTCGTACTTCTCGGTACTGCGCGCCCAGGACACGCTGGCCTCGACCAAGGCTGAAGAAGCCGCGTTCAAGCGCCAGCTGGATCAATCGCGCGAGCGCTTTGACGTGGGCCTGTCGGACAAGACCGACGTGCTGCAATCCCAGGCCAGCTATGACACGGCACGGGCCAACCGGCTCCTGGCACAGCGCCAGGTGGCGGATGCGTTTGAAGCCTTGATCACCCTGACCAACCGCCAGTACAACTCGATTGAAGGCATGCGCCACACCCTGCCGATCCTGCCGCCGACGCCAAATGACGCCAAGGCCTGGGTCGATACCGCAGCCCAGCAAAACCTCAATCTGCTGGCCAGCAACTTCGCGGTGGCAGCTGCCGAAGAAACCCTCAAGCAGCGCAAGGCCGGTCACGCGCCGACCCTGGATGCGGTAGCGCAATACAAAACCGGCGACAACGACGGTTTTGGCCTGAGCAACCCGAATGCGCTGCAGCAGCGCTACAGCGGGGATGTGTCGCAACGCAGCATCGGCTTGCAGCTCAACATCCCGATCTACAGCGGCGGCCTGACCAGCTCGCAAGTGCGCGAATCCTATTCGCGCTTGAACCAGACCGAACAGCAGCGTGAATCGATGCGCCGCCAGGTGGTCGAAAACACCCGCAACCTGCACCGCGCGGTCAATACCGATGTCGAGCAGGTACAAGCGCGCAAACAGTCGATCATCTCCAACCAGAGTGCGCTGGAAGCCACAGAAATCGGTTATCAGGTAGGCACGCGCAACATCGTCGACGTGCTCGATGCCCAGCGCCAGCTCTATACCTCGGTGCGCGATTACAACAATTCGCGCTATGACTACATCCTCGACAACCTGCGGCTCAAGCAGGCTGCGGGCACCTTGAACCCGGGGGATCTCGAAGCACTGTCGCGCTATCTGAAGCCTGACTACAACCCGGACAAGGACTTCCTGCCACCGGACCTGGCCCAGGCCGCCGAAGCCAATATGCGCTCACCGGGCAATTGAACAACCGCCTGCAACCGCAAGGTTGCAGGCCAGCCCCGGATCAAATCTTGAGAAGTCGTCCCAGGCCATCCAGCAGGCGCTGCAGCGCGCCCTGATTGGCCTGCATCACCTTCAATCCGGCTTCGCCCATGCGCTGCGCGTCCTGGGGCAGTTCAAACAGGCGCTGTAACGCAACCGCCAGTCCTTGCGCGTCATCCACCTCTTCCAGTGCCCCGGCCTCGCGCAACAGCACGGCGATTTCGAGGAAGTTGAACAGATGCGGACCGCTCAATACCGGTTTGGCCAGGGCCGCCGGCTCCAGCAGGTTGTGCCCGCCATTGGCGACCAGACTGCCGCCGACGAACGCACTGTCGGCCAGCGCATACAAAAACAGCAACTCGCCCATGGTGTCGCCCAACAGCACCTGCACCCCGGCACCGACCTGCTCGCCACTTGAGCGGCGCACGGTGGCGAAACCCTCGCGCCGGCATAGTTCAAACACCGAGTTGAAGCGCTCCGGGTGACGCGGTACCAGAATCAGCAGGGCATCGGGATGGCTGGACAGCAATTGACGATGGGCCGCGAGCACAATCGCGTCTTCGCCTTCATGGGTGCTGGCAGCAATCCATACCGGGCGGCTTTGTGCTTGCCAGTGTTCACGCAGTTCGCCGGCATTGATCAGCAATTGCGGATCGATGCTCAGGTCAAACTTGATTGAACCTGTCACTTCCACACATTCAGGGCGGGCGCCCAATGCACGGAAACGCTCGGCTTCGGTCGCAGTCTGGACCGCGATCAGGCTCATTTCCTCGAGCATTGGCCGGGTCAGTTTGGCAAACCGTGCATAGCCCTTGGCCGAACGGGCTGAGAGCCGGGCATTGGCCAGCGCCACCGGAATGCCGCGCCGGGCGCACTGGTGTATGTGGTTGGGCCACAGTTCGGTTTCCATGATCACCGCCAGTACCGGCTGTACCCGATCCAGAAAGCGCGCCGCCGCCCAGGGCAAATCGTAAGGCAGGTAGCAATGCTGGATCCGCGGTTCGTCGGCGAACAAGGCTTTGATCCGCTCAGACCCGGTGGGGGTCATGCACGTCACGGTAATGGGCAACTGTGGATAACGCTTGAGCAACGCCCGGATCATCGGTGCGGCAGCGATACTCTCGCCCACAGACACGGCGTGCACCCAAATCCCGCCCGGCTGCAGCAGCGGAAAGTTCAGCGCGAAGCGCTCGCCCACACGCTTGGCATAGGCCGGCGCCTTGCGCGCCCGCAGCCACAAGCGAATCGCCACCAGAGGCAGCCCCAGATGAAACAGCAAGGTGTAGAGAGTTCTATTCATGGGCACAGAGTTTACTTGAAAAAGTATTACCCATGATGGCACCCGCCGACCCGGTCATGTCGAGATGTCTGGCGGATCTGTCGTAATCAAAACGAAATACACTTTTACACTCTCTAGAATGGCTTACTGTTAAATTGCCCCGCATTACTCCTCAGGACTCCACCATGAACGCCTACTACTACCTGGCCATCGCCATCTGCGCCGAAGTGATCGCCACCGTTTCCATGAAGGCGATCAAAGGTTTCAGCACGCCGTTGCCACTGATTCTGGTGATTGCCGGTTACGCCACCGCATTCTGGATGCTGACCCTGGTGGTGCGTACTATCCCGGTGGGTGTGGCCTATGCCGTATGGGCAGGCCTGGGAATCGTGCTGGTGAGCATCGCCGCGCTGTTTATCTATGGCCAGAAACTCGACGTGCCGGCCATGCTCGGCATGGGTCTGATCGTGCTCGGGGTGGTGGTGATCCAGCTGTTTTCGAAAACAGCGGGGCACTAATCCGCCCGTTACCCTGTAGTCGCTCGACAAGTCAGACCCAAGCCCCATAAATCCTCAACGCCCACTAAAAGTCAGAGTGCGGATCAGCCTGTATACTCCCGGCCTTGTCTTTGAACGCTGAGGTCGACCATGCCATCCGTTATTTCCACCGACGTACTGATTGTCGGCGCTGGTGTTGCTGGCCTCTGGCTCAATGCGCGCCTGCGCCGCCAGGGCTTTTCTACGGTACTGGTCGAGAGCCGGACCCTGGGCGGCGCACAGACCGTAAAGTCCCAGGGCATCATCCACGGCGGTGCCAAGTACGCGTTACATGGCGCGCTGACCGGCGCCTCTGAAGCCATTGCCGATATGCCCCGCCGCTGGCGCGAAGCCCTTGCCGGTAACGGCGAGCTGGATTTGACCGGAGTACGCTTGCTCTCCGAAGCCCACTACCTGTGGTCACCCGGCACCCTGGCCGGCAATCTCACCAGCTTCTTTGCCAGCAAAGCCGTGCGCGGCCGTGTTGATCAAGTCAAAGGCGATCAACTGCCGCCGGCCCTGCAAGACCCGCGATTCAAGGGCAAGGTTTACCGGTTGGCCGAACTGGTGGTCGATGTCCCCAGCCTGATTGAACGCCTGGCCGAACTGGCCGGCGACGGTTTGCTGTCTGGCCAGAATATTGAGCCTGTGTTTGCCAACGAAGAACTGATCGGACTACGGATCGACGGGCGCGAGATCCATGCCCAACGCATCGTTTTCAGTGCCGGAGCCGGCAATGCCGAACTGCTGGCCAGTGCCGGGATCAGCGTACCCGCGCAACAATTGCGGCCGCTGCACATGGTGCTGGTCAAGGGCCCGAGCCTCAAACCGCTGTACGCCCACTGCCTGGGCGGCGGTCCCAAGCCACGGATTACCGTGACCACCCATCCGGCAGCCAATGGCGAGTGGGTCTGGTACCTGGGCGGTGACATTGCCGAGGCCGACGGGGTGGCCCGCACACCGGACGAGCAAATCGCCGTGGCGCAAAAAGAACTGGGCAATTTGCTGCCGTGGGTCGATCTGAGCCAGGCGCAATGGGCCACGCTGCGGGTCAACCGGGCAGAGCCTGCACAGTCCGGACTGGTACGTCCGGACAACGCCTTCCTCGCCGACCAGGGTCGCTTGCTGGTTGGCTGGCCGACCAAGCTGGCACTGGCACCCGACTTCTCGGACCGGGTCATCACCGCACTGCACAACGACGGTATCCAGCCAGGCAATGCCCCTGTACTTCCCGAATTTGTGCGCCCGCCATTGGCTCAAACCCCATGGGAGCAACTGTTGCCATGAGCCAGCCAACCCTGCACCCGTTCCACCGCCCGCTGGGCAGTACCGGCCTGATGGTTTCACCGCTGGGGCTCGGCACTGTCAAACTGGGACGTGACCAAGGGGTGAAATACCCCAGCGGTTTCAAGATCCCGGATGATGGCGAAGCGAAAATGCTGCTCAAGCTGAGTCAGGACCTGGGTATCAACCTGATCGACACCGCCCCCGCCTATGGCCGCAGTGAAGAGCGTCTGGGCCCGTTGTTGCGGGGTCAGCGTCAAGACTGGGTGATTGTCAGCAAGGTCGGCGAAGAGTTCGATAACGGCGTATCACATCACGACTTCAGTGCCGCACATACCCGGCGCTCGGTTGAACGCAGCCTGCAACGTCTGGAAACGGATTTTATCGATCTGGTCCTCGTGCATTCGGATGGCAATGACCTTGCTATCCTCAACGAAGCCCAGGTCTACGAGACCCTGGCCGAGTTGAAGCGCGAAGGTAAGATCCGCGGTTTCGGCCTGTCGGGAAAAACCGTCGAGGGCGGGCTCAAAGCCCTGGAAACCGGCGACTGCGCGATGGTCACCTACAACCTCAACGAACAGGCCGAACGCCCGGTCATCGATTACGCGGCAGCCCACGGCAAAGCGATTCTGGTTAAAAAAGCCCTGGCCAGCGGTCATGTTTGCCTCAGTCCCGGGGTTGATCCGGTACGCGCCAGCTTCGAACTGGTATTTGGCCATCCCGGGGTTGCCAGTGCTATTGTCGGCACCATCAATCCGCTGCACTTGGCCCATAACGTGGCAACCGTTGCCCAGGTTCTGCGTAACCTCTAAAGCCGCCGACGCGGCCGACCCCGACGCAAGAAGGAGCCGACATGCCGCGTTCGCTGATTCGCAAAAACCCCAGCGACTTTAAGACCCTGCCGTTGTTTGTCGAAGCCACGCCCGAAGGCTTGAGCTACCAGACCATCGGCAGACCCCTGAACTTTGCGCAAACCTTGCAAAAACGCCGCCCGGTGAACGTCGCCGACAATCAGCGATTTTCCCTGGAACTGGCCAACCTCGGGGTCTCCGTCCGCCTGACGCTGAACTGGCAAGGCCGCGATTACTGGGTGCTGGTGCGCCAGCGGCGCCAGGATCGTGGCGACGTAGTGCTCAAACTGATCTCGGGCTACGTGCCTGCCCACGAGGTCAGCCTGCCCCTGCACACAGCCATCCAGGAGATTGCCGAAGAGTGCTTGCTGGAAACCCCGGAAGGCTGGCTCAGCGGGCGCTTCAACGAAACATGGTTGCCCGCGCCTTACGCCAGCGCCCTGCATTACCGAGAGGCCCTGCCCTTTCGTCTCACTCCCTTGTCCGGCGCGGCTCGGCCGGTTCGCTGTGGCAGCCAGCCATTGATCGAGCGTCCCAGGGCCTACGTGCACTTGCCGACGGCATCGCTGCAGCTGATTTACGACCTGCGCCTGGAAGTGCCCAAGGAAGCCAAGTCACTGAGCCTGTTCCACGTCGACGAACGGCTGGAGGGCGACCAGTTAGTGGCGCGACTCGACCGCAAACGTGCAGACCTGTACCTGATGCCGCTGACTGACGGCCAGCCCTGTGCCGAGCTCTACACCCTGCACAAGGATCGTCTGCACAGCGCCAGCACCCGCGGCCTGTATCTGGCCGAGAGTTTTGCCCGTCAAGAAGGCTGGGTGGTGAGTGATGAGCGCATTCGCTGGAAGGACTGGCTCGTGCAGCAAGGTTTGAGCGTGCCGGGCAAAGAGTCGAGACTAAAAAGCCTGACCGGCAAGGCACGGCAGATATTCAGAAAGGTGGTGAAGAGCAAGGCATGACACTGCAGGAGCAAGCTTTTTCAAGATCAAAAGATCGCGAACAAGCTCACTCCAACAGAGACGGGATCATTACTGACCGCGGATTTTATCGACAATCGCCGTGGTCGAACTGTTTTCAACCAGCCCCAGCACTTTCACGGTGCCGCCATAAGACGTCACGATATCGGCACCCACGACCTGGTCGATCCCGTAGTCACCGCCTTTTACCAGCACGTCCGGCTTGACCTGAGCCAGCAGGTTTTCAGGGGTCGCTTCAGGAAAGCTGATCACCCAGTCCACCGCGCCCAGACCGGCCAGTACCGCCATGCGCCGGTCAACGCTGTTGATCGGACGCCCCGGGCCTTTCAGGCGGCTCACCGAAGCATCGTCGTTGACTGCAACGATCAGACGATCGCCCTGCGCCCGCGCCTGCTCCAGATAAGTCACGTGGCCGGCATGCAAAATGTCGAAGCAGCCGTTGGTGAACACTATTTTCTCGTTGTGGGCCCGGGCATCGTCGATGGCCAGCAGCAGCTGATCGAGTTTCAGCACACCGCGCTCGGAACCCTCTTCGCGCTGGATCGCGCGCCGCAACTCCGGAGCACTGATGGCAGCCGTCCCCAGCTTGCCAACCACAATCCCGGCAGCCAGATTGGCCAGCGCCACAGCGTGGGGCAGTTCTTCACCCGCGGCAATGGCCGCCGCCAGGGTAGAGATAACCGTGTCACCGGCTCCCGTCACGTCGAACACTTCGCGGGCGCGGGCCGGCAGGTGCATGGCCGCAAAGCCCGGACGCAACAGGGTCATGCCGTGTTCGCCGCGGGTTACCAGCAAGGCGCCGAGGTCCAGGTCAGCCATCAATTTGGCGCCTTTGGCAACCAGATCGGCCTCATCGGCGCAACCGCCAACGATGGTTTCAAACTCGCTGAGGTTGGGCGTGATCAGGCTCGCACCCCGGTAGATCGAGAAGTCCTTGCCCTTGGGATCGGCCAGCACCGGGATGCCCCGGGCACGCGCGGCCTGGATCAATACCTGGTGGTTTTTCAATGCGCCTTTGCCGTAGTCGGACAGCACCAGCACCTTGATGCCTTCAAGGAGATTTTCCACCTCGGCCCCCAACGCCTGCGCGTCGGTGGCGAACGGTTCTTCGAAGTCGATACGCAGCAGTTGCTGGTGGCGGCTCATGACCCGCAGCTTGACGATGGTCGGCTGGTGCGCGATGCGCTGGAACAGTGCGCGTACGCCTGCGCCCTTGAGGCTATTGGCCAGGCTGTCGGCAGCTTCGTCATCGCCGGTCACACCGACCAGAGATGCCGGCGCGCCCAGAGCGGCAATGTTCAAGGCAACGTTGGCAGCACCGCCCGGACGGTCTTCGATTTGCTCAACCTTGACCACCGGCACTGGCGCCTCAGGGGAAATCCGCGAGGTTCCGCCATGCCAATAACGGTCGAGCATGACATCGCCTACCACCAAGACAGGGGCTTGATCGAATCGCGGCATGGACAACTTCATGGAGAACCCACATACAAAATGAACAGAGGCGCGATATTAACACAGGGTGAACCCAGGTCAGTTCACGGTATTAATGCAGCGAATGAGAATCAGGCGAGGGCTACAAACCCTGATCGCCCTTAGGCATATTTATGGGCGCCGGCTGGCCGGCGCCCATAAATCAGGATGACCCTAGGCGATATCGCCGGAGGTCTGCGGGGCATCGAGCCCCATCGAGTGCAGTCGGGCGTAGTAACCGTTTTGCGCCAGCAACTGTGTATGGGTACCACGTTCGACGATTTCGCCCTGATCCATGACCAGGATCATGTCGGCTTTTTCAATCGTTGACAGACGATGGGCAATCACCAGCGTGGTGCGGCCCTTCATGACGTGATCCAGTGCCGCCTGAATATGGCGCTCGGACTCGGTATCGAGGGCCGAGGTCGCTTCATCGAGAATCAGCACCGGGGCGTTTTTGAGCAGTGCCCGGGCAATTGCCAGACGCTGACGCTGACCGCCGGAAAGCAGCACGCCGTTTTCACCGACCTGGGTGTCCAGGCCTTGCGGCAGCTGCTCGATGAAGTCCATCGCGTAAGCATCGCGCGCGGCCTTTTCGATATCGGCCCGGGGTGCACCGGCCAGGTCGCCATAGGCAATATTGTTGGCAACGGTGTCGCTGAACAGGGTGACGTGCTGGGTTACCTGGGCGATATGGCGGCGCAGGTTAAGCAAGCGATATTGTTCAATCTCTACCCCGTCGAGCAGAATTTCGCCCGAAGAGTGGTGATAGAAGCGCGGAATCAGGTTCGCCAGTGTCGACTTACCGCTACCGGAACGCCCGACCAGAGCCACCATCTGCCCGGGTTCGGCGATGAACGATACATTCTTGAGCACTTGGCGGTCAGTGTCCGGGTAAGTGAAGTTGAGGTTACGCACCTCTACACGCCCCGTAATCTGGTCACGCTCAACGGTTCCGGTGTCCACTTCCGGTTTTTCATCCAGCTGCTCGAAAATGCTTTCAGCCCCGGCCACGCCTTTCTGGATGGTGGAGCTGACTTCCGACAACTGACGAATCGGCTTGGGCAACAAGCCGGCCAGGGTGATGTAGGCAATCATGTCGCCCGCGGAGGAATCGCCACGCAGGTAGAGCACCAGGAACATCAGGATGCCCATGGCGATATAAATGACCAGTTGCAGCATCGGCGTGTAAATCGCGCCGGTGCGGGTCATGCGCAGTTGCTTGTCCGTGTTGCTCTGGCTGGCTTGCAGAAAGCGCTTCTGCTCGTAGGTCTCGCCGCCGAAGCTGCGTACGACGCGATAACCCTGGATGGTCTCGGACGCTACGTGGGTTACATCACCCATTGCCACCTGGATTTTCTTGCTCTGTTTACGGAATTTTTTACTGGCGGTACTCACCATCACCGCAATCAGCGGCAAAATTGCGATCATCACCAGGGTCAGGCGCCAGTTCATCCACAGCAACGAGGCGAACAGGAACACCACCGTCATGCCTTCGCGGATAACCACCTTGATTGCATCAGTGGCGGCCCCGGTCACCATCGTCACGTTGAAGGTAATGCGCGAGATCAGATGGCCGGAGTTGTGCTTGTCGAAATAGCGGTTGGGCAGTACCAGCAGGTTGTTGAACAGCTGGACCCGCAAGTCATGCACCAGGCCGAGGGACACCTTGGCCAGAAAGTAGTTACCCAGAAACGAGCCCAGGCCTTGCCATGCTGCAATCAACACAATCAGTATCGGCACGGCCTGCAGCAGACGTAAATCACGCAGGTAAGGGACGCTGGGAAACAACACCGCATCCGGGTTCGACAGGCCGTCAACGAAATACTTGAGGATGTAACCAAGCATGGGTTGAGTCGAAGCGAAAATAAGGAACCCGACAATACTCAGCAGGAAAAGGCCGATGTAGGGTCGGACATAGCCTAAAAGACGCAGATAGATTCTTACGCTCGATTGGCTTTCGCTGGGGCTGGATTCAGTCATATCACGCGGCGGTTAGTAAAAAAGGATGCTGACTTTATCACAGCTTCTCTGGTGTACTGCGTGCCGGTTGGGGTGATGCCCCAAGGGGTAGCAAAAACGACATTAAATGGCCACTACGCTAGTATGGCTGTCCAAAATCTGGAATGAATTTTACCGCATGCAATTCAGCTACTTAAGTTATTCAAAACAACGGTTATTTGACTTTATTTGCCTATGGCTCCTGCCCATCGGCTTGTTATTGCTGTTATCCGACCTTTATTTTTTGCCTGGACGCAGCCTTCATCACAAACTTTATTACGCTTTTTTCAGTATCCCTACCCTGATCGCGATCGTTTTACGCCCCCGGGAACTGAAAGAAATCCTGCGCGAGCCCATCATTCTCGGTTTCATTGTGTTTTCAGCATGGGCACTGGTCAGCCTGATCTGGAGTGACACCAGCGACAGCTTCCTCGACGAGCTCAGGCCCCCCTTGCATCTGCTGATGCTGTTTCTGGGCTGCTCACTGCTGATCAAATACCGCAGTGAAAGCCTGCAGCCGGTGTTCTTCGGCGCCGCGCTGATTGCCTTGATCGCCACTGTTTATAACCTGTACATGTTTGCCCAGGCTTACGTCCCGCAAGCCCGGATGGTCGGCGCTGGTGCATTCGACAATCCACTGCTCAGCTCCCATGCCTTCGGGTTCTTTTGTATTTACTGGCTCTCGCTGGCCATGACCTGCAAACGCCCGCATGTCCTGTTAATCGCAATACCTGCCTTTGCCATCATGTTCGTGTCCCTGCTCGCTACGGGCTCAAGAACGCCTCTGGCAGCCATAGTCCTGGGCATGATCTGGCTGAGCTTCATTTGCTGGAACCGTCGCTCGCTGGCGCTGATCAGCATGCTGGCCGCGGGCGGCATTGTGGTTATGACACTGTTCTCCGAAATGATGCTAAGCCGCGGCAGCTCGTTTCGCTTTGATCTGTGGCAATTGACCCTGGAGCAAATCAAGTTGAAGCCCTGGACCGGCCATGGCTTTGACGCCTCCCTGGCCCTGCAACTGCCAGACATCGGCTACGCCTTTAGCGAGCCGCACAACTTCGCTCTGGGGGTGATTTACTACGTGGGCATTCTGGGCTTCGTGCCCTGGCTGCTCATCCAGGCATGGGCGCTGTACAGCAGCTGGCGTCATCGCGTGCAACCGCTGTTCATCCTGGCTTCCGCCTGGCTGGTGTACGGCATTGGTGCCGGCCTGACCGAGGGCGGCGGCATTCTTTCAAGACCTAAAGAGCACTGGTATCTGCTGTGGATCCCTCTGGCCCTGATCGCTGCCCTGAGTATCAATCGGCGCCTGAAAACCCTGCGTGACCGGCCTGTCCACCGGCTACCTGACGCAGCTTTCAACACCTTGAAAGCCCATGCACAGGTCATTGAGGAAGACGGTCTGGGGCCTAAAGTTCTGCGCCTGGACAACGGCAACTTCCTCAAGCTGTTCCGCGAGCGTCGCTGCTACACCTCTGGCAGCTTCAATCCGTACTCGGAACGCTTTGCCGTAAACAGCGAGCGTTTGCAGGCTATGGGCATTCCGGCGCCAACAATTCTCGACCTGTACCAACTCAACGACGGCAGCACAGCCGTGCTGTATCAGCCTTTGCCAGGCCAAACACTGCGCCAGGTCATGCAGTCCATGGGCTCACCCGCCGTGCGGCAAGCGCTGGTCGAACGTTTTGGCAAATTCCTGGCCCTGTTGCATGACAAGGGGGTGTACTTCCGGTCCTTGCACCTGGGCAATGTGTTGCTGATGGACGATGGCGAGTTCGCGCTGATCGATATCGCAGACATGCGTATTTTCCCCTCCCCCCTGAGAAATGCCTTGCGCCAAAGAAATCTGCGCCACATGCAACGTTACCCTGAAGACCGCCGCTGGCTGTTCGAAGAGCAACTCCCTGAGCTGCTGCAAGGCTACGCCACACTGGCATCCCCGAGCGCTGTGGAAGGTTTGCGCGTACAGGTTGCCGCGCTTTCCCGGGCGGTCAAAACTTGAGCCTGGCGAACGACAGCGTTCTCTGGGCGCTGATGGCGTATGCCCTGGCGATAGCCACCTCCGGGCTACTGCTGCGGTATTTCCCGGCACTCCAGCGCCTCCTCAGCCATCCAGGCCAAAGCCGCTATGCCAGCGTCGATGGCTTGCGCGGTTATCTGGCGTTCGGGGTGTTCGTTCACCACATGGCGATCATCTGGGTATTTCTGCATACCGGGGTGTTCGATGTGCCCAAGAGCAAGTTCTACGCCCAGATCGGACTGGCAAGTGTGGCCTTGTTCTTTATGATCACCGGCTTTCTGTTCTGGGGGCGCCTCATGGAAAAGAGGCGCGACTTCGACTGGCTGGCCTTCGCCGTGTCGCGGGTGTTTCGTCTCTACCCGCTGTACTTGCCATTGCTGGTGCTGGTGATTTTCAGCGTGTTTTATATCCAGGACTGGACGTTCAAGGACGCCCCGCTGCAAGTGGCCGGCCAGATCATGAGCTGGCTGATCTTCGACCGGCCCGACATCAACCAGTACCCGCAGACCGGCATTCTGATTTCGAACGTGACCTGGACCCTGAACTACGAAGTGTTCTTCTATATGTCACTGCCGCTGTTCGGGATGGTGTTTCTGTACCGCCGTAACTGGAGGCAGACCGTTTTATGCCTGCTGGGTATCTACGCCCTGTATCAGCTGGTCGGCTGGGAACACTCGCTGAAGAAGCACTTCCTCATGAGTTTCCTGGGAGGTGTGGCAGCAGCCTATTGGGTACGTCAGCCCAGGCTGGCGGCCTGGAGCAAGACGCCTCTTGCGGGGGGCATTGCGCTGATTGTGCTGCTGCTGGTGATTACCCAGTTTCAGAAAAGCTTCGCCTTCCTGCCTCTGGTGCTGCTGACACTGGTGTTCTCGATTATCGCCTCGGGCCACACGCTGTTCGGCGCACTGACCCTGCGCAGCATTCGCTGGATGGGCGAAATCAGCTACAGCACCTATCTGCTGCACGGTTTCCTGATTTGGCTGATGATCCAGCGTACGCCACTGATATTGCCGTTCGATACCACAGAACCACTGACCTTCGTGATGCTGGGGGCGCTGTGTTGTTGCCTGCTGATCATCGTCAGCAGCCTGACCTTCCTGTACATCGAGAAGCCCGGCATGAATGCCGGCAAAAAGGTCGTGGACTGGTTACGCCAGCGCGCGCAGGTCAGGGCCAAGGCCTGACCTGCTGAGCGAGCTTGTTCGCAAGATCCGGTCGTTGAGCTCGCGAGCCAGCTCATTCCTGCAGGCAGGTCCTAGTCTTTTTCCAGCGGCGAAAAATACAGCCGCCCCAGGCCCCGCCAGGTCTTGCCCGTCCATTGCCGGAACGGGATTTGAGCCAGCAGTTCCCGGGCCAGGGCCCGGTTGCGATTGGCGGTTTTCAGGAACATGGAATTGAGAAACTTGTACCGCACCTGGTCATACAGCGGGTGATCGCTGAATAACGCGTAGGTTTTCAGAATGCTGTCGATCATGAACCGGTGGTTTTTGTACGAGTTGGTGGCGTGCTTGCGATAGCGCGCCATCACCACGTTCAAGCCATCAATGAAGTACCCGGCATGGGTGACCTTCAGCTCGATATACAGGTCTTCCAGGCGGATCTGCGGATCGAACCCCCCCACTTTGTCCAGCGCCTCACGACGAATCATCAGGGTCGGGGCCGGCGGATAAGGCTTGCGCTCAAGAAACATGTCTTCGAAATCGAGACGGCGAAACGGTACGTCACGGCGCTGGCGCTTCTCCGGGAACAGATTGCCCTCGGCATCAATCAGCTCGATGTTACCCGCGCAAATACCGACCTCGGGCTTGCCGTCCATGTAGGCGACCTGAACTGCAATGCGGTCCGGCATCATGATGTCATCCGAACCGAACGGCACAATCAGGCTGCCTTTGGCGCGGGCAATCGCGCCGTTGAGGGTGTTGGTCAGGCCCTGATTCTGCTGTACCCGAAAGTCGAAACCATGGGCTTGCTGCAGGCGCTGAATGCGCTCCACGCTGTCATCCGGCGAACCATCATCGATAACCAGCAACTCGATATTGGGATAGGTCTGATCCAGAACGCTCTGGATGCTTTGCTCGATATACGGAGCATGGTTGTAGGAAGCGATGATCACCGTTACCAGTGGCTGCGAGTCTGTCATGGGTGATCCTTACGTGCCTGGCTCAAGCCAGAGTCAATCAAGTCCAGATACTCCTGACGGAACACCTCAATGTCATGGTGCTCCTGCAGGTAACGATACGCCTGCTCGCCCTTGGCCTGCAGTGCTGCATCCGGCAATGCCAGATACTCATCCAGCGCAGCGGTCAGTGTCACCACGTCACTGGGTTTGACTGCCAGACCGCCTGCCCCCTCAATCAACGGCAGCATGGCCGGGACATTGGTAGCGATGACCGGCAAATGCCCGCTCATGCCTTCCAGCAGCGCCAGCCCCAGGCCTTCAGCGAGCGAAGGCATGGTCCAGATATCGAAGGCGCGAACGTACTGCAGTGCGTTCTCCTGAAAGCCCAGCAGGTGTGCCCGCCCCTCAAGCCCCAACTGCCCGATCTGCTCGCGCAAACGCGCCTCTTCGCGGCCAGCACCAATAATTGCCAGTTGCGCCTGGGGGTATTTGTCTTTCAGGGCGGCGAAAGCCTGCAGCAAAAAACGATGGCCCTTGATCGGCACCAGGCGACCCAGCGCGCCAATCATCCGCGCATCCTGATCCAGGCCGAGCTTTTCGCGCGCCTGCTGGCGTGGCAGCTGCAAAGCCTCGGCCTGCTCGATGTCGATGGCATTGGTAATGGCGTAGGTATTCTGCTCAGTGAAACCGCATTGGCAGTCGAGCAAGTACTGTTTGACCGCAGGCGATACGCCGACAAAACGCCAGGCTTTATCGATCAGGCGTTTGGCCTGACTGCGCCGGTAAAAGCGGTCGTACTCGCCAAAACCGTGGGAAATCCCCACACACAGCGGGATTTTCAGCCAGCGGTTGAGTTGCAGCATCATGTTCACCGGCTTGAAGCGGTTGCAAATCACTACATCGAACTGTTCTTTACGACAGAACTTGTATAACGCCCACATGGCACGGATACGCATGCCCTTGAGCGACTTGTCGCTGAACTCGAAATACACCGAATGATCGGCCTTGCTCACTGGTTCGCCCGGCCCCGGACGACCACGCAAAAATGCCGCCGTGATTTCATAGCGCTCGCTGGGCAGCGCGCGCACGATCTGCTCGGCAAGGTCGGCAAAGTCATGGGATTTGACGTTGTAATCGGGCTGCAACTGCAAAACCTTTGAACGCTTCATAACTCTCCCCGGTGGAATCCGGTGGCATCAATAACCCAGGAGGGCTCTGCAGCCAGACACTGGATTGAAGCTGGATCGGGCGTTGGCAACTTTGCCCACTCATTACGCTTCCAGCACACGAAGTGAAAGTACGGAAAGGTATGATCGCCGTCACGATCATTCTTCAATATGCCATTCTTCCAGAACCACTTGGCCGGGAAGTTTTCAGTGCCGTCATGCCACTTTATGCAGCCACCCGGCGTGCTGAAGGCCTCGGTAAAGTCACTGGTACGACGAAGCGGATTGAACTTGCCCACCAGTTCAAATAGTGGTTTGGGGAAATTCTTGCGCCACAGGAAGATACGACTGAAAGCCCCTTCGTCCAGCGCATGATGCTGATCGTCGGTAAACCGCTGCTGCCAGCCCTCTATTTTCTTGAACAGTTCGAGCTTGCAGCGTGTATTGCGCATCAAGCACAGATGCCCCGCCACTCGTCGCTCGTGGGTCGAAAACAGATCAAACCTGGCCAGACGCTCCGCCGTGAAATAACTGCGCAAATCGCCGTAGATCAGATCGATATCGCCAAAAGCCCAGAAGTCATAGCCTTCCAGGCAGTCTTCATGGATATAGCCCAGAGCGGGCTTGATATCGCACAATTTGTAGGCGTTTTTGGGCGCGAAATTGATCTCCAGGCGCTGCGAGACCTTGCGGCAATAATCAGCAAAACTGATGGTCTGGACTGTCACGTTGGCAGGCAGGTTTTCAGGTACCCCACAGTCACTGAAAAACTGCCAGTCAATATCAGGGTTGTGCCGACAACTTTGCAAAAAAAACGGCATCCAGAACGGCCATTGGCCGAAGTACGGGATGATAAATAAAATACGTGGCGTTGGTTTTATCACTGGGAACTCAATGTAAAGGTCGAGATTAGAGCCAATGCTATGGCCCTGCTTACTGTGCTTTTATTATTGGAGCAGCCAGAAAAGCTCATGACGCCTGACTGCTTTGCGGAAAAACTCATTCTCACCATAAGGTGATGGCTTTCTGCCTGCAAGGAGCTGTTGTATAGAGCGGCGCACCCGCCGCTTGAGCGCGGCACGGGGTTGCAGGTCGTGCATCATGCCCAGTGCCATGGCCTTGTCGTGCTGCTGCGCAAGGGTCAGCGACAAACTGCAAGGCTGCAACACCAGGGCCGGGTTGAATACAGGTGGCAATGCAATGCCATCACCGCTATCGCCCATTGGCCAGCGATCGTTATCGTGCAAATGGTTGGCATACCCCAGAATCGTCGTCGGTTGCCACTCCAGCCCTTGCAGCGCCTCAAGAACAGCGGCGTGGGCACAGATGTGGTCCGGGTGCGGGTCGATTGCAGGATGCGGCAGCACCATGACTTCGGGGCGCGCCCGCAGGATCAAGGCGCGCAAGTCCGCCAGCAGGTTGTTCCAGGTCGGGGCGCCATCCAGATCACCGGGCAGCGCAAACGGATTGAGCTGACGAAACAGGCGGATATCGCTCAGGTCAGCTTCGCGAGAGGCAACGGGCTGATCGGGGGCCGCCTGCATCGCAGGGAGCTGCAGGCAAAAATACCCCAGCTGCGCGCAATGGGCTTCGGGTACGCCCGCCCAACGCGGTACCACCAGGCTGTCCCAGGCCCGCAGACGGCCCTTGAGTCGCGCCGCTTCGGCGCGTCCAAGGCCCATCTGCTGATAATGCCCGGCTTCAATTTCGCCAGCGGTCAGGGTCACGATCCAGGCCTCTGCGGCCTGACTGTACAACCCGAAAGCGGCCAGCTCGGCATCGTCGGCATGGGGAGCGATCACCATGACCCGCTGATCCCGGTAGTCGGGCTGGCGGAACACCCACAGTTCGGGCTCGCCCGCCACTCGGCAAAAACGTCCTTGCAGGCGCAACGTGCCGCTGGCCAGCGATGACGCAAAGCCGCTCAGATTCAGATAGCGCAGGCCGTTGACCCCGCGCTCGAAGGTCTGTTTATCCGTCGTCTGGGCGGCGAACAGTTGCACGAACGGATCGACAAAACGTCCGAGTATCCCGGCCTTGATCCTGACCGCCAGAATCAGGGTTTCGTCGCCGGTCAGGCTCGGAGGCTGATCGACTACCAGCCTTTCGCCCTCAAGACGTACCGCCACACGCTCGGTGTCCGGCGCAAAGCTGTACTGATAATCATCTTTTGGTGAATAGAACAGGTGGTCGGCAAACCAGGCTTCATGGGCCACCCAGCCCAGAACCGCCAACACCGGCGGCAGCCACCAGGCCAGCAGCACACCGCTGGCAATCAACAGCAGCAGGCCAATCAGCAGACCCACGCGTTTGTTGCGCCGATGGCGCTTGAGGAGTTGTTGTTTGCGGCTCATGGCTTTTGCTCTAAGGCTTTTATTTCCTGTAGGAGCGAGCTTGCTCGCGATCTTTTCACGCAATAACGGAAAGCTCGCGAGCAAGCTCGCGCCTACAAGACCTTTACACTTTGAAGACCGGCACCGGGTTGCACCACCGCTCTTTGTACTCGCGGTCGGCGCGACCGAACGAAAAACGCAAAGGTTTGTTCAGGCTACGGGCCTGCTCCCAGGCCGACTGGGTGTTGAGGAAGCTCAACACACTGCCAGGACTGAAGGCCCGGGTTTCGGGATCGACACCGCCATTGACATACTCAACGCTGATCCACTGCGGCGATTCAACGCGATACACCAACTGAATAGCAATCGGCAAATTGTTAAGGAAAATCACCGAGCCGATCAACAGCTCGCGCAACAGCTCGATCACCTCTGCCATGCGCTCGGCACCGGTGGCGACAAAACCCCAGCGGCGCAAAAACAGATCGCAGTAAATCGAGGCCAGTTCAACACTGGAAAACTCCGCCACCGGACGTACCACACCGCCCGCCTCTTCCAGCAAGCGCAGTTCGCGGCGCTGGTTATAGCGGAACTTCTTCGAGAGTTCTTCAGGGGTACGGGCCATGGCCAACTGCTCGGGCTGCAGCACCAGGTTGCTGAAACGACCTTCGTTGAGCTGCGACAGATAACGTGCGCGATGGCGCAACGGCGCATTGGCGTCGGCGGCCGCGGGCAGGATCAACTCGGCATTGCCCAGATCAAACAGACCTTTTTTGCCGTGCCGCTTGAGCACGTCCTTGGACAGGGCCACATCACGGCCCCAGGCAGGAATCGCCGCTTTGAGCTCGCCATTTTGCTCCCACGCCAGATAGCGCACCGGGATCCCGGCCAGTGCGGCCAGGCGCTCGACCACCAGCGGATGGGTCGCGACACTGCCGCCAAAACGCTGCCAGGCCTCAGCATAAGCGGGAGCATCGACAACGCTCCAGCCACGCTCGCGCCAGCCTTGAAATCGATTGAGCATCAGGACTCCGCAGTCAGGTCGGTAACTTGCGGCAAATGCCAGAAAGTGTCGCGCACGGCCTGATCACTAAAGCGCTCCTGCAAGCGCGCCAGCATCAGCTCGGCACAGGCCAGACGCTGTTCGTCATCCAGCACGGCCAGATGTTGCAGGCCCTGGGCCAAATGCTCGGCATCACCCAGCGGGAACAGGATCCCGACGCCTTCGACCACTTCCCTGGCGCCGCCACAGGCCGTGGCCAGCAGCGGAACTCCAGCAGCCATGGCTTCCAGCAGCACCATGCCGAACGGTTCATGATCGGAACTGAGGGCAAACACATCAAACCCGCGGAAATAGCGACGGGCATCAGGCACCTGACCCAAAAACTTCACGTGCTCGGCAATTCCCAGCTCTGTCGCCAGCTCTTTGAGGTCCTGCTCCAGGCGGCCCTTGCCCAGAATTGCCAGCTGACTGTCGGCAGGCAAGCCCGGCAACGCCCTGGCAAAACCCCGGATCAACGTGGCCTGGTCTTTGTCCGGATGCAGGCGCCCGACGTTACCGACAATAAAGCCATCAACCGACAACCCCAGCGCTTCACGCGCCTGGGTGCCCGGCAACTGCCCGGCTTGTACGCCAGCAACATCGATGCGGTTGTACAGCGTGCTGATGCGCCCGGTCGGCCACTTGGGCAGGCACTGGCGCATGTCATCACGCACCGCATCCGAAACACCCAGCAGGCTCAGGCGTTTACGGAACAGGTTGGCGAAAAGTTTACGACTGCGACGCTGATAATCGCCAAAGGCGTGATGCACGCCAATCACCGGCAAACCGGTGGCCAGCAAGGCCACATAAATCGGCTTGAAGCGATGGGCGATGCAAAAGCTGAAATTGCGCGACGCTGCGATTTTACGCAGCTCGCGGATGGCTCCCAGCTTCAGGCCACGAATGGCCTTTGAGCTGAATTCCATAAACAGCACTTCATCAGACGCACAACCTGCAGCCACCTCGGGATCGGCCGCCCCGGTCAAAAAGACCGTGGTAACGCGATAGCCAGTGCCGGCAAACAGGCTGGCGTACTGACGCGCGCAGTCCAGAAACGGCCCGTCATAGCCATGGCAGAACTGCAGTACATGGCGCTCAGTCGAGCGATTCATACGTTTGCGCACCTTCTTTAACAACCAGAATGTCTTCCATGATCAGGTACTGCAGGTCAGAGCCGAAGAACATGTTCAGCGCATCGGTCGGCGAGCAAACCATCGGTTCGCCACGACGGTTGAGCGAGGTGTTCAGCGACACACCGTTACCGGTCAGGACTTCGAGTGCTTTCATCATGTCGTAGTAGCGCGGGTTGTATTCGCGCTTGAGCACCTGGGCGCGGGAGGTGCCATCTTCATGGACAACCTCAGGCACACGGGACTTCCACTCATCCGACACTTCAAAGGTGAAGGTCATGAATGGCGCAGGGTGATCGACCTTGATCATCTGCGGGCCCACGGTATCGAGCATCGACGGGCAGAAAGGCCTCCAGCGCTCGCGGAACTTGATTTGTTCGTTGATGCGGTCAGCCACGCCTTCGCTGCTCGGGCAACCGATGATCGAACGACCGCCCAGGGCACGCGGGCCAAACTCCATGCGGCCCTGGAACCAGGCCACCGGGTTGCCGTCGACCATGATCTTGGCGATGCGCTCAGGGGTGTTGTCGATTTTGCGATACGCCGGCTTGCCCGGGTGACGGGCACAGGCCGCAATCACGTCTTCGTTGCTGTACGCAGGGCCGAGATAGACGTGTTCCATCTTCTCCACCGGCACGCCGCGAGCGTGGGACACATAGGCTGCTGCGCCCACTGCCGTACCGGCATCGCCGGACGCAGGTTGCACAAACAGCTCTTTGACTTCAGGGCGGGCAATGATCTTCTGGTTCAGCTTCACGTTCAACGCGCAGCCGCCCGCAAAGGCCATCTTGCCGGTCTCCTTAAGGATGTCGCCCAGGTAGTAATCGATCATTTGCAGCGACAGTTTTTCAAACAGCGCCTGCATGCTGGCCGCGTAGTGGATGTAAGGTTCGTCGGCGATATCGCCTTCACGCTTGGGCCCCAGCCACTCGATCAGTTTTGGCGAGAAGTAGAAACCCTTGCCGTTTTCTTTGTAGCGACGCAGACCGATGACGTTGGCGTATTCGGTGTTGATCACCAGTTCGCCGTTTTCAAACGAGGCCAGACGCGAGAAATCGTATTTGCTGGCGTCGCCATACGGCGCCATGCCCATTACCTTGAACTCGCCGTCGAGCATCTCGAAACCGAGGAACTCGGTAATCGCGCCGTACAGGCCGCCCAGGGAGTCCGGATCGAAGAATTCCTTGATCTTGGTGATCTTGCCGTTTTCGCCATAACCGAAGAAAGTCGTGGCGTACTCACCCTTGCCGTCGATGCCGAGGATCGCGGTTTTCTCTTTGAAACCCGAGCAGTGATAAGCGCTGGAGGCGTGGGCCAGGTGGTGCTCAACCGGTTCGATCTTGATTTTTTTCGGATCGAAGCCCAGTTGCTCAAGACAGAACACAATCTTGTTGCGATAGCGCTTGTAGCGACGGTTGCCCATCAGGATCGCGTCAAGGGCGCGGTCCGGGGCGTACCAGTAACGCTTGGCATAATGCCAGCGCGCCTTGCCGAACAAGCTGATCGGTGCGAAAGGGATCGCAACCACGTCAACGTCACCAGGCTTGATACCGGCCTGTTCTAGACAGAATTTCGCCGATTCGTAGGGCATGCGGTTCTTGGCATGCTTATCACGTACAAATCGCTCTTCTTCCGCCGCTGCGACCAGCTTGCCGTCGATATACAGGGCTGCGGAGGGGTCATGGCTCAGGGCGCCGGACAGGCCAAGAATCGTCAATGCCACAGGTTGTGCCTCTTTGGAATGCAGGCAGGCGGCAGGCGCCTGAAAAATGGTGTGCTGCGCCCAAGGCGCAGAAACAACTAAAGGGCGGGATTATAGCGTAAAGCGCGAGGGAATGACCCAGCGCGATTTGCCGCGCTCCCCGGCCCTGGAACAGGCCTCCCGAGTCGCCACCCATGCCCTGGCCAAGCAATCCGGCGCGGCACCCGCTAAACTGCGCGCCCTCTGCTAGCCTGATACCCGTCGCCCAGACAGGTCGCTTCACACGGAATCCCTGAACCGCCCATGAAATTTTTTGCACCTGCACGCCTTGCCATGCTGCTGCCCGGCCTGAGCCTGGCCTCCACCGGTTTCGCCGCCCAAACCCTGGAACTGGACCCGAGCGTCATCACCGGCTCGCGCAGCGCCAGCCCGAGTTTTGATCTGCCGTACTCGGTAGACAGCATCAGCCAACAGCAAATCAGCGACGGCCAACTGGGGATTAATGCCTCGGAGGTTTTATCCCGGGTGCCGGGGCTGGTGGTGCAAAACCGTCAGAACTACGCCCAGGACCTGCAAATTTCCTCCCGTGGCTTTGGCGCGCGCTCGGCATTCGGCGTGCGTGGCATCAAGTTGATTGCAGACGGTATCCCGGCCAGCACTCCCGACGGTCAGGGGCAAGCAGCCACCTTCAACCTCGATACCGCCGAGCGCATTGAAGTGTTGCGTGGCCCGGCGGCCACCTTGTACGGCAGCAACGCCGGCGGGGTTATTCAAATGTTCTCCCGTGATGGCGAAGGCCCGCCGCGCATTGGTGCCGAAACCCTGATCGGCAGCGACGGCATGAGCAAAAACCACCTCACTGCCGAAGGCGCCACCGATGATGTCGGCTTTGTACTCGATGCCTCGCGCATGGACACCGACGGCTACCGCGACCACAGCGCTGCACGTCGTGACCAGACCTTTGCCAAGCTCAACCTGCACCCCGATGAAGACAGCAAGCTGGCGCTGATTTACAGCAGCCTTGAGCAAAACGGTACCCAGGACCCGCTGGGACAAAGCTGGGATGCCTACAAGGCCGACCCGCGCTCGGTGACCCCCGCAGCCCTGACCTACAACACCCGCAAGAGCATCGACCACCAGCAACTGGGGATGAACTACGAGCGTTATATCGGCGACGCCACCCTGCAGGTCAATGCCTACACCGGCACCCGCAGCGTTATTCAGTACCTGGCGATTCCCAAATATGTAGGAAAGCCACCAGTTCTCAACCCCTCCAACAACCAGGGCGGCGGTGTGGTTCAGTTCGACCGCAAGTTCTACGGTGGCAGCCTGCGCTGGCTGCAACCTGTGGCTGGCGTGCCGGGCGAACTGACCCTGATTGGTGGTCTGGACTTTGACCAGAGCCAGGACAGTCGCCACGGTTACAACAACTACATAGGCGACCAACTGGGGGTCAAAGGCGCGCTGGTACGCGACGAGGTCGATACCGCCCGCAGTCTCGATCCGTATGTACAGGCCAACTGGGCCATCGACGACTGGACCCTGCAGGCCGGCTTGCGCTACAGCACCATGCAAATGGACGTCGATGATCAATTTTTGAGCAATGGCGACGACAGCGGCACCAAGCGCTATGAAAAAGCCACGCCGTCGGTCAGCGTGATGTATGCCTTCACCCCTGAGCTGCATGGTTATGTCAGCGCAGGCAAAGGCTTTGAAACCCCGACCCAGGCCGAGCTGGCCTATTCACCCAGCGGCACTGGCTTTAACTTCGGCCTCAAGCCTTCCGAAAGCACGCAGTACGAAATGGGCCTCAAGGCGCAGATCGACAACACCCGGATCAACGCGGCCGTGTTCCAGATCACCACCGAAGATGAGCTGGTGGTTTTGGGCAATAGCGGCGGGCGCACGACCTACCAGAACGCCGGCCGCACCCTGCGCCGCGGGTTTGAACTGGGGATCGAAAGCCAGCTCAGCGAGCACTGGACCACTACCCTGGCCTACACCCGCCTGCAAGCGACCTACGACAGCGACTTCGCCAGCACCAAAGGCACTGTCGACAAAGGCAACTACCTGCCTGGCGTACCGCAGACCACCTTGTTTGCCGAAGTGAACTGGAAGCCGGCCGACTGGGTCAGCACCGCCATCGAAGGCATGTACCGCAGCAAGGTCTACGTTGAAGACACCAACACCGCAAAAGCTGCGCCGGCTTATAGCGTATTCAACTGGCGGGCCAAGTTTGAACAGAAGGTCGAGCACTGGACCTTCCACCAGACCTTGCGCCTGGACAACCTGCTGGACCGTCAGTACGTGGGTTCGGTGATTGTGGCCGACGGCAATAGCCGCTTCTACGAAGCCGCGCCGGGCCGTTCGTGGTATGCCGGCGCCGGGGCCGAATACCGCTTTTAAACGACCCCCCACCCCTGTAGGAGCGAGCTTGCTCGCGAGCTCTTCCAACGCCGCAATGAAAAGCTCGCGAGCAAGCTCGCTCCTACAGAGGGTTGGGGGATCAGGGCTACCGGGGGCCGCCGGGGCCAGATACAAACAGCGAATCCCCCCCGTAGGAGCGAGCTTGTCTCGCGAGCTCTTCCAGCGCCGCAACGAAACGCTCGCGAGCAAGCTCGCTCCTACAGAGGGTTGGGGGATCAGGGCTACCGGGGGCCGCCGGGGCCAGATACAAACAGCGAATCCCCCCGTAGGAGCGAGCTTGTCTCGCGAGCTCTTCCAACGCCGCAACGAAACGCTCGCGAGCAAGCTCGCTCCTACAGAGGGTTGGGGTCAGGGCTGTCTGGGCAGGCGGCCGTCGATCACTTGATACAAGGCACTGTCCACCGGCCAGTTACGCATGAAGCGTGCACGGTCGCGGACATAGGCCGGGGCGAAACTACTCAGGGAGCGGTGCTGACACATTGAATCCAGATCAATCAGTGCCCAGCGCCCTTCGTCCCAGAACACGTTGTGACCCTTGAGGTCTCCGTGGCTGATGCGCTCGCGGATCAAATCGGCAAACAGGCCATCCAGCGCCTGCAACTCGACTTCTGGCGCATTACCCTGCTCAACATAGGGCGCAAAGCGCTCGATGATATCCGCACCCGGCAAGTACTCGGTCACCAGATACGCTTTACCGCGCAGCCAGCAAAAACGTGTTTCCAGCAGCGCCAGCGGCCTGGGCGTAGCAATGCCGAGAAACCCCAGGCGGTTGCCCTCGCGCCACGAATGCCAGGCCCGGCTCGGACGCCAGAAGCGCTTGAGCCAGTGGGCAAAGCCCTTGATGTTGTAGCGCTTGACCACCAGCGTGCGGCCCGCCACTTCGACCTTGCCAACACTCGCCGCGCCACCGGTCTTGTACAGGTGCCCCCGATCGAGCAAGGCATCGGCTTGAGCCAGTACCGGCAGCATCGCCGCCTCCTGGTCGCGGCGAATGGCGCGCAGGGCAAAAGCCCCGCGCTGCACGCTAAACAAGGTGCAGTCGCGCCCGACCTTGGTCAAAAAGTCGTTCAGCCGCCAGGCACGGACTTTCTCCACCTGCTTGAGCAGCGCTTCCAGCGGCAGTGCGTGTTCACCATTGCTGAGCAGGTAATGCACCAGCAATTCTTCGATAAAAGGCTCCAGGCTTTTCGGCAACTGGGCGAAGAACACGCCGAGATTCTCCAGTACTTTTTGTCGCGACAGCGGCTTGCCCGCCTCTTCGACGCAAATCCCCGCACCGTCGATCAAATACAGTTTGCCGTTGTGACGCAGCAGGTTGTCCAGGTGCAGGTCTTGCTGCCAGACCCCCTTGAGGTGCATCTGCCCGATCGCCCCCAGGGCCTCTGCCAGAACAGCTTGCTGCTCATCGGCCAGTACCGGCAGAGCCTGCACGGCTTTCCAGGCCATATCGAGGCTTTGGGCGTCTTCCAGAAATTCGAACAACAACCAGCCGCCCTCGCCTTCCTGCAAACCGTCGGCCAGCAGCAAAGGGGTGGTCAGGCCTTGATCGGCCAGCAGACGCACGCCATTGAGTTCACGCTGAAAATTGCGCGCGGCTTTAGGGCCGACCATCAACTTGGCCAGTACCGCACGCCCGCGCCAGACACCGGCGCCGACATAGCGCTGGCCCGGCAATACACGCAGCAAGGTCAATAGTTGCAACCGCGCCGGCCCGGCGGCGTCCGCCAGTTCAATGCTGAGCGGCAAACCCGGCGCACGCCCGGCTTTTTGCAATTCGGACAGGCGCATCAACGTTCCCCTTTGCGGCTACGGCGCAGGTTAAGGCGCTGATACCACGCATCCACCAGGCCGCTGTCAGCCGGTTGTTCCAGATAGGCGGCGAGCAAGGCGCGCACCCCGGCTTCAGTCCAGGCATCTGCCCGGCGCAGCAACGGCTCAATGTCCTTGACCCGATCACGCTGCCCCAGCAGCAACGGGCGGGTTTTCTCCAGATCGATCAGTTGCGCGCGATAGGCCGCACCGTCAGGCTGCAGGAATATGTGTTTGGGATAAAAGCAGCCGTGAACCTGGCGCACCGCGTGCAGCCGGCGGGCCAGTTGACCACATGCCTGCAAGATCGCCTGCTGTTGCCCGGCTGTCAGCTGCGGCCACTGTTCGAGCAAAGAATCCAGGTCATTCCAGCCATCCAGAGCGCGGGTCATCAGGATCGCCCGACGTTCGCCCGGCACTTTGCGCTCGCCGAAGAACACGGCCTCCAGCGCCGGAATACCCAGCGTTTTGTAGCGCTCGATATTGCGAAACTCGCGGGCAAAACTCGGCTCGCCCAGGGGGCTATGCAGGGTGCGGGTCAGGTAATTACTCTGGCGCTTGAGGTAAAAGCCCTGGCCTTCCAGATCCATACGAAACACGCTGCTCCAGCCACCACCACTGGTGTTGGGTTCGTCCACCGCGTCCAGTTGCACGGCCCACAATGCATCAAAGTCGGCCAGCCCGTTACGCTCAAGCAAGGCGCGGTCAGTGCCTGCAATAAAATCAGTCATTCCCGGCCCTCAAAGAAACGCACGATATGACGAACCCGCTCTTTGTCCGCCGCATTGAGTGTATTACGCCCCGTGTACTGGAAATAAAAACGCAGGCGCTGGGTGGCAGTCAGGTGGTATTTGGCCACTTTGTCGAGGCAGGCCAGGTCTTTGGTGATGCGGTACTTGAGCCAGAAACCGCGCCAGAAGTCGCCATTGGGGCAGTCGATCAAATACAGTTTTGCCTGATCGTCGATCAGCAAGTTGCGCCACTTGAGGTCGTTATGGGTGAAGCGGTGGTCGTGCATGATCCGCGTATAGCGAGCCAGTTGACGACTCACGCCGTCGACCCAGAGCCGATCCTTGAGCAACGGATCGTGGTTGTCGGCCAGTTCTGACAAGTCGCGGGTATTGGGCAATTCGCGAGTAATCAGGGCGCCACGGGCATAGGCCGCACCGCTGCGCTCAAGGCCCCAGGCCACGACCTCTGCCGTGGGAATGCCCCACTTGGCGAAACGCTTGAGGTTTTGCCATTCGGATTTGACCCGCGGCCGCCCCAGATAACGGCGCAAGCCTTTACCGGCTCCGGTGTAGCGCTTGACGTAATAATTGACCCCGGCGCGCTCGACGCGAATCACTTCGGACAGCGGATCACGGGTCAGGTGCTCTC
The DNA here is from genome assembly GCF_022496645.1 of Pseudomonas sp. TMW22089. Taxonomy (NCBI): domain Bacteria; kingdom Pseudomonadati; phylum Pseudomonadota; class Gammaproteobacteria; order Pseudomonadales; family Pseudomonadaceae; genus Pseudomonas; species Pseudomonas sp. TMW22089. The sequence goes on along the minus strand of NZ_SCFG01000001.1, from coordinate 305,887 downwards.
CCTGCAAGGCGAAGACCGCGTCCAGAGTGCCAAAATCCGCTGCCAGAGCGCTGTAAGCCGGTTCCAGATTCCAACCCGCCATTACAGTGCATCCCCATAACGCAGTTTGCGTTCATAGAGTTTGCTTGCCTTGCCTTCCAGCCACGCCAGCAGGCGGGCTTCTTCGCGCAGGATCTGGCGTAGCGGCAACTGGAAATAACCGCGCAGGAAGCGCAGTTTGTCGCGTTGGGTCAGGCCGATGTCCAGCGCCGAGAAGTACAGCGCCGCCAGGTCTTTATTGCGCCAGCGCTTGCTGATCACAGTGCGGGTCTGGGCACGGTGCAGGTCGATGATGGACAGGCGGAAATTGTCCGCCGTGACCGGCTTGTCGGTGTGCAGCAGGAAGTGGCAGATGTAGCAGTCGCGATGGTTGACCCCGGCGCGGTGCATCATGCCGGTCATGCGTGCCACTTCGGCGATCAGCGCGTGCTTGAGTTTGGGCTGCGGCGGCTGTTTGACCCAGTTGAGGCTGAAGTCTTCGAGGCTGACGGTGGGCGCCAGCTCTTCAGTGATGATGAACGAGTGCTGCGCGGCCGGGTTGCTGCCCTTTTCGCCATAGGCGACGGCCGTCATGGTCGGTACGCCGACTTCATGCAGGCGCTTGATCGCACGCCATTCCTGGCCCGCCCCGAGTACTGGCAGCTTGGCGGTCAGCAGGTTTTTGAAGACTTCACCCCAGCCAATGCCACGGTGAATTTTCACAAAGAAACCACGCCCGTCGACTTCAGTACGCAAGGTACGTCGACCTTCCAGCTCGCGGTATACCTCGCCTTCCAGACGCTCGACTTCGGTGAACGCATCGCGTCCGGCCCACAAGCTTTTGAACGGTTCGGCAAGAATCAGTTTCATCGGTGTTGCTCCGCCAGAATCACATCCGCAGCGTGCTGCGGCATGCTATAGAGGTCGGCCGTCTGCGCGTAGGCCAGGCCGTTTCGGCTCCAGGCCGCACGCGCAGCATCGTCGGACAACATGTGTGTCAGGTATTCATTGAGCTGGTTCTGCTCGAACGGCTCGTCCAGCACCCGCCCGCAATCGGCGTCGCTGATGTAGTGGGCATAGCCGCACACTGCGCTGACCAGCACCGGCAGCCCGGCCACCAGTGCTTCCAGCAGTACCGTGCCGGTGTTTTCGTTATAGGCCGGGTGGATCAGCAAATCGGCGCCCAGCAGGAAACGCGGGATATCACTGCGCCCTTTAAGGAACTGCACATGGTCGCCCAGCCCCAGGGTGGCGCTTTGCAGCTGGAAGACCTTGGGGTCGTCCTGGCCGATCACGAACAGTCTGGTGCGCTTTTTAAGCTCAGGGGGCAAAGCGGCCAGAGCTTTCAAGCTGCGGTCCACACCCTTGGTCTTGAACCCGGAGCCAATCTGCACCAGCAACAGGTCGTCATCGGCCAGCTGGAATTCGCGGCGGAACTCGGCGCGGATCTCGGCCGCGTTGGCCGGTGCCCGGCGGTCCAGCGCGATACCCGGTGGCAGCAAATGGAAGCGCTGCAACGGGGTCTGGTAATGCTTGATAAACAGCGGTTGCTGGACCTCGGAAATCATCAGGATTTCGGTCGCGGCATCCTTGTCGAATACCGCACGCTCATATTCGGCAAAGTGCTTGTAGCGCTTGAAATGGCGATACATCGCGTGCCGCAGGTTCTGCGCCTTGTCTTCAAAACAGCCGTCCGCCGCGTAGTACACGTCCAGACCCGGCATTTTGTTGAAGCCAATCACCCGATCGACCGGGCGCTTGGCCAGATCAGCCTGCATCCAGGCGAGCATTTTTTCATTGCGGGTGTGGTTGAAGAACGCCTTGACCGGCGCCACCAGCACTTCGAAGCCCGGCGGAATATCGCCTTCCCAAATCATGGTATAGACCCGGATCTGGTGCCCGCGCTTCTGGCACTCCAGGGCAATGCGCATGAAATCGCGTTGCAGGCCGCCAAACGGGAAGTATTTGTACAACACAAAAGCCAGTTGCATCAGCGCAGTTCCTCAGCCAGTAACAACGTGCTTAATCGACTTGCGACACGCTCGGGGTTCAGGCGAGTGAAGCACAAAGGCCACTCGCTCTTCAGATCAAACCGCTGCTGGTCCTGTGCAGTCGGCTGGTAAGTACATTTTTTCTGCAGGCACGGGGCACACGGAAAATCGCTGGCCAGGTGAATCTGCACCTTGCCATAGGCACCCGTGAGGCCGGGATTGGTCGGGCCGAACAGGGAGATGGTGGGCACATCCAGTGCCGCTGCCAGATGCCCAAGGCCGGTATCGACCGCCACACAGGCACTGGCGCTGGCCAGCACCCTGGCAACACCCGCCAGGTTCAGCCTGGGCAGTACCACGGCGTTGCCCAAGCCACTGGCAATGCGCTCTGCCCTGGCCTTTTCCGCCGGGTTGCCCCAGGGCAAGCGGACTTCAATGCCCTTGTGTCCCATGCGTAGCGCCAGATCGCGCCAGTACACTTCAGGCCAGTGTTTGGTGTCCCAGGTGGTGCCATGCAAAAACAGTACGTATGGCTTGTTGCGCGGTAATTCAATCAGCCGCTCAACATCGAGCCCGTAATCGCCCAGCCCCTTGGGCAGGTCGTAGCCCAAGGCAACGGCAAACAACTGGCGCAGGCGCTCAACTGCATGCTGCCCCCTGGCTACGGCCAGGCGGCGTTGATAAAAGCGGCTGGCCAGCGGTTCGCGGGCAGAGTTCTGGTCCAGGCCGGCCACCGGAGCTTTGACATAGCGCGTCAGCCAGGCACTTTTGAGCAGGCCCTGGGCATCGAGCACCAGGTCGTATTTCTCGGCGCGCAGACTTTGCTTGAAGCGCCGCCATTCACCGCTCTTGATGGTTTGCCAGATATTCTTGCGCCAGCGGCGAATGGCCACCGGAATGACTTTTCCCACTGCCGGGTGCCAGGTCGGAATCTCGGCAAAACCTTCTTCCACTACCCAGTCGAAGGTGATCCCCGGAATGGCCCGCGCCGCATCGGTCAATGCCGGCAGGGCATGAATGATATCCCCCAGGGATGAGGTTTTTACCAACAGGACGCGCACCTATTTGACCTCGACCACAGAGCCGTGCAAACGCTGCAAGGCTTCAACCACCGGCTGCGGCATCAACTCACGCAGACAGTTGTAGTGGCCGAAACGGCAGGTACGATCAAAGCAGGGGCTGCAATCGAGACCCAGGCGCACGATCTCGACCTTGTCGGCCAGGGGCGGGGTGAAGCCCGGCGACGTGGAGCCATACACCGCCACCAACGGGCGATTAAGCGCCGCCGCCACGTGCATCAGCCCGGAATCGTTGGACACCACCGCATCGGCGCACGACAGCAGGTCAATGGCTTCCGCCAGGGAAGTCTCGCCGCTGAGGTTGACCGATTCTTCGCGCAGCCCCGGAATCAGCCGCGCGCGGATGTCTTCGCCCACCCCGTGATCGTTTTTGGAACCGAACAGCCAGACTTGCCAGCCTTCGCGAATTTTTTGCTCGGCCACCGCCGCGTAGTGCTCCGACGGCCAGCGCTTGGACTCGCCAAACTCGGCACCCGGGCACAGCGCCAGCACCGGACGGTCCAGCGCCAGACCGAATTTGCCCAGTGCCGCAGCGCGACTCACCGGGTCGATTTGCAACGCAGGACGCGGGTACGGCCGGGGCAGGTCTGCCCCGGGCTCATAGGCCAGGGCCATAAAGCGCTCGATCATCAACGGATAGCGGTCTTTATCGAGCTTGCGCACATCGTTGAGCAGGCCGTAGCGGAACTCGCCGCGCCAGCCGGTGCGTTTGGGGATACCGGCGAAAAACGGCACCAGTGCCGATTTCAGCGAGTTGGGCAGCAGGATTGCCTGATCGTATTGACCCTTGAGGGACTTGCCGATCTTGCGTCGCGTGGCCAGTTCGAGTGCGCCGTGGCCGAGCGGAAAGCTCAAGGCCTGACGAACTTCAGGCATGCGCTCAAGGATGGGCCGGCTCCACTCGGGGGCCAGCACATCGATTGCGCAATCCGGATGACGCTGTTTCAGGCACTGGAACAGTGTCTGTGCCATCACCATGTCACCGACCCAGCTGGGCCCAACGATCAAAATATTCATAAGTTTCCATAAACGAGCAAGGGAGGCATTCGCCTGATACCTGTCTGTTAAAAGCCCTGTTACCTCAACCGCAGGAGCGGGCTTGTCTCGCGATGATCTCGATAGCGCCGCGTTTATCCAGTAAACACGCGTTAGCGTTAACGACCATCGCGAGCAAGCTCGCTCCTACAGAAACAGCGTTCATTTAACTGACGGGAATCAGGCATTCGCCTCCCCGCTGTAGTGCCATATCGCTTTATTTGACCAGTGTACGCCACTCTGGGTGAGCAGTAGTCTTGCCGGTTACCAGATCAAAGTAGGCTTTTTGCAGTTTTTCGGTAATCGGACCGCGACGGCCAATACCGATCAGTCGCCCGTCAACTTCGCGAATCGGCGTCACTTCAGCGGCAGTGCCGGTAAAGAAGGCTTCGTCGGCGATGTAAACCTCGTCCCGGGTAATGCGTTTTTCTACAAATTTGTACCCAAGCTCGGTGGCCAGGGTCAGGATCGTGCTGCGGGTGATGCCGTTCAGGCAAGCCGTCACGTCCGGGGTGTAAATCACGCCGTCCTTGATCAGGAATACGTTTTCGCCCGAGCCTTCAGCCACGAAGCCTTCAGGGTCCAGCAGCAACGCTTCGTCAGCACCGCCGGAAATCGCTTCCTGCAGGGCCAGCATCGAGTTGATGTAGTGACCGTTGGCCTTGGCCCGGGTCATGGAGATGTTCACGTGGTGACGGGTGAAGGAACTGGTACGCACCTTGATCCCGACTTCCAGGGCTTCGGCGCCCATATAGGCACCCCAGCTCCACGGGGCGATGATCACATGGACTTTAAGGCCGGTGGCACGCAGGCCCATGGCTTCAGATCCGTAGAACACCATCGGCCGGATGTAGGCGCTGTCGAGGTTGTTTTCACGCACCGCCAGGCGGGTCGCTTCGTTGATTTCGTCTTTGCTGAACGGGATCTTCATGCCCATGATGTGGGCCGAATCGAACAGGCGGTCAGTGTGCGCCTGCAGGCGGAAAATCGCCGGGCCTTGCGGGGTTTCATACGCGCGCACACCTTCAAACACGCCCATGCCGTAGTGCAGGGTATGGGTCAGCACGTGGGTTGTCGCATCGCGCCACGGCACCAGCTTGCCGTCATACCAGATCACACCATCACGATCAGCCATCGACATCATTACGCTCCTCAAAGAATCCAGCACCTGCGCATGACACGTCAGGCAAATTGGACGGGCCTTATGAACCCGCCGGATACGTTTTCTAGCTCAATCCTAGCTCAGACCAAATGCGCCGTACGTGTTGACGTTCGACCACAAATTGATCCCCCGTGACCACCCCGGCCTCCTTCTGCAAGGCTTGCCGGTGGGCTACGGCGCGAAAGGCCTTGTAAGCCTCGCGCAACAGGGCAGCATCAGCGGCGGGTATCAGCCCGTCCTGCTCCAGCCCTTCCAGAATGCGGATGTTATCGGTGTAGCGCAGTACCGCAGGGTGTTCCCTGGACCAGGCCAGAGCCGCGTATTGCACCATAAATTCAATATCGACGATACCACCGGCGTCCTGCTTGAGGTCGAACGGCACCGTGGCCTGGAAGGCATTTTCCGCGGTGCCTGCAGCAGTGATCCGGGTACCGAGGTTGCCACGCATTTTGGCCCGCATCTCGCTGACTTCCTGGCGCAGGGTCGGCAAATCGCGCTCCCGGCACAGAATGCTCGCACGCACTTGCTCGAATGCTGCGCCCACTTGCTTGCAACCGACCAGGACCCGGGCCCGCACCAGCGCCTGGTGTTCCCAGGTCCAGGCTTCGCTTTGCTGGTAGCGCTCGAAAGCGCCGAGCGAACTGACCAATAGCCCTGAAGCGCCTGACGGGCGCAAGCGCATGTCAACTTCATACAGCTGCCCGGAGTTGGTCTGGGCCGTCAGCAAGTGGATGATGCGCTGGCCCAGACGGGTGAAAAACTGCGCGCTGTCGATGGGCTTGGGACCATCGGTGTCAGCGTTGGGGTCGCCATCGTGAATAAACACCAGATCCAGATCCGAGCCGTGCCCCAGCTCGATCCCGCCCACTTTGCCATAGCCCACGATAATGAAACCGGGATCGCACAGACTGCCGTCGGCCCGCTGCGGCGTGCCGTACTTGGCCACTGTCTGGCGCCAGGCCAGCGCCAGCACTTGTTGCAGAATGGCTTCGGCCAGCCAGGTGAGGTAGTCGCTGACCTTCATTAAAGGCAGGCTGCCGGCAATTTCCGAGGCCGCAACCCGCAGGCGGTGGGCCAGTTTGAAGTTACGCAAGGCCTCCATTTGCTGCTCAAGGTCGTCCTCGGGGATCCGCGTCAGGCGTTCGCGCAGTTCAGCGGCCAGCTCCGGGGCCAGGGGCGGCTTGAACAGACGACTTTCATTGAGCAACTCATCGAGCAACAGCGGGAAGCGGGTGATCTGTTCGGCAATCCATGGACTGGCCGCACACAGGGTCAGCAGGCGCCGCAGGGCGTCAGGGTTTTCGGTCAGCAACACTAGATACGCGGAACGCCGGGCCACCGCCTCCACCAGCGGCAACACCCGTTCCAGCACCAGATCGGGGTTGGCATGTTCGACCGCCTGAGCCAGCAAACGCGGAATAAAGGCATCCAGCCGCTCGCGTCCCAAACGCTGCATGGCACGCAGTTGCGGGCTGGAGCGCAGGCTGGCCAGTTGCTTCAAGGCATTGGGAGCATCGACAAACCCGGCTTCCTGCAGTTGCGCGCAGGCCGCGGCGTCATCCTGGACTTCTTCCCACAACGGCAACCACTCACCGCCGACGATCAGCTCACCTTCGTCGATGTCCTCTTCTTCGTCCGGATCGGCAATCACCTGACGGAAATGCCAGTCGATACGGCCGCGCCACATCATCAACTGTTCATGGAACGCGGCCCAGCTGTCGAACCCCATCATGAATGCGATGCGCGCCTGATCCTGCTCGGTGTCCGGCAGCATTTGGGTCTGGCGATCGGCAATGGCCTGAATGGCGTGTTCGGTGTAACGCAGAAATTCGTAACCTTCACGCAACTCGCTGACCACCTGCGCGGGCAGGTAGCCCTGGCCTTCGAGAATGCCCAGCACTGTCAGCAGCGGACGCTGCTGCAGGCTGAGGTCGCGGCCGCCGTGGATCAGCTGGAAGGCCTGGGCGATAAACTCGACTTCACGAATCCCGCCGGCACCCAGCTTGATGTTGTCGGCCATGCCCTTGCGCCGCACTTCCTGCTGGATCAGCTGTTTCATGGTGCGCAGGGCTTCTATCGCCGAAAAATCGAGGTAGCGCCGGTACACGAACGGGCGCAGCAAACTGAGCAACTGTGCCCCCATCGCCTGATCACCGGCCACGACCCGGGCCTTGATCATGGCGTAGCGCTCCCAGTCCCGCCCCTGGTCCTGGTAGTACTGCTCCAGAGCGTTGAAACTCAGCACCAGGGCCCCCGAGGAACCATAAGGGCGCAGGCGCATGTCGACACGGAATACAAAACCGTCAACGGTCATCGGGTCCAGGGCCTTGATCAGGCGCTGGCCCAGACGGATAAAGAACTCCTGATTGTCCAGCGCACGCTTTGCCCCGACGGTTTCGCCGCCCTCGGGGTAGGCGAAAATCAGGTCGATGTCCGATGACAGGTTGAGCTCCACGGCGCCCAGCTTGCCCATCCCCAGAATCACCATTGGCTGCGGTTCGCCACTGCGATGCCCGGTAGGCGTACCGAATTGCTGGCAATGGCGCTGATACAACCAGCGATAGGCCTGATCGATGCTGGCATCGGCCATGTCCGACAGGTCGCGGCAGGTTTCAACCAGATCGGCCTGGCGGTTGAGGTCACGCCAGATAATCCGGATTTGCTGACGGGTGCGCTGACGCCGCAGCACGCGCCCCAATTCGTCATCGGTGGCGGCCGTCTCGACAGCTTCTGCGATTTGCCCGCACAACTCACCAGGTTTGAAACTGCGGTCCAGCTCCCCACTGCGCACCAGATCAAGCAACATCACAGGATCACGCAATGACTGTTCAATAAAGAAGTCGCTCGCCGCACTCACCCGCTCAAAGGCAGCCCAGCGCTCTGGCGACCAGTCATCAAGCCCGTGCTCGCCGGCAAGTTGCGCAACAGCAGCGCGCCATGACTGCTCGCTACGGCTGACAAGTGGCAATAAAAGGCTCGGAATTGCGGCAAGCGAGGGAAGGCTCATGGTCTATCCTTGATCGGCGAAGGTGTTGCCGAGTACGGTGACAGGAAGAAACAGCGGTTAAATCCGACTGTCGAACAAAGGTTACAAATAGCTGAAATTTCTATTTAATTGGCAGCCAACCTGCAATCTGAAGATCAAATTGCAAATCAAGCACCAACAATATCGATTTTTCACACAACGCAACAGGCAAGCACCCTATGCTTTCCTGTAGTTTTACTACTGAGCAACATACTCGAAAGGCTGAAATGGCCGACGATTTGTAGTAAAACTACACAACGCCGGAATCAACCCTCCGGTCATCCAAGAATTTATGTCGTCTGCCCACAAGGCCAGTCGCAAACTCAGGCAACCGATTCTGGAAGCCTTTCCGCCCTGGAGCAAGCCATGCAAGACCTCGATCCCGTCGAAACCCAGGAATGGCTGGACGCCCTGGAATCGGTTCTCGACAAAGAAGGCGAAGAACGCGCTCACTATCTGATGACCCGTATGGGTGAGCTCGCTACACGCACCGGTTCGCAACTGCCGTACGCCATCACCACGCCATACCGCAACACGATTCCCGTTACCCACGAAGCACGCATGCCTGGCGACCTGTTCATGGAACGCCGCATTCGCTCGCTGGTACGCTGGAACGCGATGGCGATGGTCATGCGCACGAACTTGAAAGATTCTGACCTGGGCGGTCACATCTCCAGTTTCGCTTCCAGCGCAACGCTGTATGACATCGGTTTCAACTACTTCTTCCAGGCTCCGACCGAAGAACATGGCGGCGACCTGATCTACTTCCAGGGTCACACCTCGCCAGGCGTTTACGCCCGTGCGTTCATGGAAGGCCGCATCACCGAAGATCAAATGAACAACTTCCGCCAGGAAGTCGACGGTCAGGGCCTGTCGTCCTACCCGCACCCTTGGCTGATGCCCGACTTCTGGCAGTTCCCGACTGTATCCATGGGCCTTGGCCCGATCCAGGCGATCTACCAGGCACGCTTCATGAAGTACCTGGAAGCCCGTGGCTACATTCCTGCCGGCAAGCAAAAAGTCTGGTGCTTCCTGGGTGACGGCGAGTGTGACGAGCCGGAATCCCTGGGCGCCATCTCCCTGGCAGGCCGCGAAAACCTCGACAACCTGATCTTCGTCATCAACTGCAACCTGCAGCGCCTTGATGGCCCGGTTCGCGGCAACGGCAAGATCATCCAGGAACTCGAAGGCGTGTTCCGCGGCGCTCACTGGAACGTGACCAAAGTCATCTGGGGCCGTTTCTGGGACCCGCTGCTGGCCAAGGACGTCGACGGTATCCTGCAACGTCGCATGGACGAAGTCATCGACGGCGAGTACCAGAACTACAAAGCCAAAGACGGCGCGTTCGTGCGCGAGCACTTCTTCAACACGCCAGAACTCAAGGCGATGGTTGCCGATCTGTCCGACGACGAGATCTGGAAGCTCAACCGTGGCGGTCACGACCCGTACAAGGTCTATGCGGCGTACCACGAAGCGGTCAACCACAAAAACCAGCCAACCGTCATCCTGGCCAAGACCATCAAGGGTTATGGCACCGGTGCCGGCGAAGCGAAGAACACTGCGCACAACACCAAGAAAGTTGATGTTGAAAGCCTGAAGCTGTTCCGCGACCGTTTCGACATTCCGGTCAAAGACGACGAAATCGAAAGCCTGCCATTCTTCAAACCCGAAGAAGGCAGCGCCGAAGCCCGCTACCTGAGCGAACGTCGCACTGCACTGGGCGGCTTCGTCCCTCAGCGCCGCGCCAAGAGCCTGAGCATCCCTACCCCGCCACTGGACACGCTCAAGGCCATCCTTGACGGTTCCGGCGACCGTGAAATTTCCACCACCATGGCGTTCGTGCGCATCCTGGCACAGCTGGTGAAGGACAAGGACATCGGTCAGCGCATCGTTCCGATCATCCCGGACGAAGCCCGTACCTTCGGTATGGAAGGCATGTTCCGCCAGCTGGGCATCTACTCGTCCGTCGGCCAGCTCTACGAGCCGGTTGATAAAGACCAGGTGATGTTCTACCGCGAAGACAAGAAAGGTCAGATTCTCGAAGAAGGCATCAACGAAGCAGGCGCCATGAGCTCCTTCATCGCCGCCGGTACTTCGTACTCCAACCACAACCAGCCAATGCTGCCGTTCTACATCTTCTACTCGATGTTCGGTTTCCAGCGTATTGGCGACCTGGCCTGGGCCGCCGGCGACAGCCGCACCCGTGGCTTCCTGATCGGCGGCACCGCCGGGCGTACCACGCTCAACGGTGAAGGCCTACAGCACGAAGACGGTCACAGCCACATCCTGGCCAGCACTATCCCGAACTGCCGCACCTTTGATCCGACCTACGGCTACGAGCTGGCGGTGATCATTCAGGACGGCATGAAGAAGATGACCGAAGAGCAACAGGACGTCTTCTACTACATCACCGTGATGAACGAGTCGTACCAGCAGCCAGCCATGCCGGCCGGTGTTGAGGAAGGCATCGTCAAGGGCATGTACCTGCTTGAAGAAGACACCAAGGAAGCAGCTCACCACGTTCAGCTGATGGGCTCCGGCACCATCCTGCGCGAAGTGCGTGAAGCGGCGAAAATCCTGCGTGAAGACTTCAACATCGGTGCTGACGTGTGGAGCGTTACCAGCTTCAACGAACTGCGTCGCGACGGCCTGGCCGTTGAGCGCAGCAACCGTCTGCACCCGGGCCAGAAGCCTCAGCTGAGCTATGTCGAAGAGTGCCTGACTGGCCGTAAAGGTCCGGTCATTGCCTCCACCGACTACATGAAGCTGTTCGCCGAGCAGATTCGTCAGTGGGTACCGGTCAAGGAATTCAAAGTGCTGGGCACTGATGGTTTCGGCCGCAGCGACAGCCGCAAAAAACTGCGTCACTTCTTTGAAGTAGACCGTCACTTCGTGGTGTTGGCAGCCCTTGAAGCATTGGCTGACCGTGGCGATATCGAACCGAAAGTGGTGGCTGAAGCCATCGTCAAGTTCGGCATCAACCCGGAAAAACGCAACCCACTGGACTGCTGAGGAGAATTTTTGTGAGCGAACTCATTCGAGTACCTGACATCGGCAGCGGTGACGGCGAAGTCATCGAACTGTTTGTAAAGGTCGGCGACCGTATCGAAGCCGATCAGAGCATCCTGACCCTGGAGTCGGACAAGGCGAGCATGGAAATCCCTGCTCCCAAGGCCGGCGTCGTCAAGAGCCTGAAGGTCAAGCTGGGCGACCGCCTGAAAGAAGGCGACGAACTGCTGGAGCTGGAAGTTGAAGGTGGTGCTGCAGCCCCTGAAGCACCAGCCCCTGCAGCGGCACCTGCCGCTGCAGAAAAACCGGCTGCCGCCCCTGCTGCCGAGGCCCCTGCGGCCCCGGCTGCAGCACCTGCACAATCCACCGTCCAGGACATTCACGTCCCGGACATCGGCTCGTCGGGCAAAGCCAAGATCATCGAGATCCTGGTCAAGGCCGGCGATACCGTTGAGGCTGATCAATCGCTGATCACCCTCGAATCCGACAAAGCCAGCATGGAAATTCCATCGCCGGCCGCCGGTGTGGTTGAAAGCATTTCGGTCAAGCTGGATGACGAAGTCGGCACTGGCGACTTCATTCTCAAGCTCAAGGTCGCGGGCGCTGCTGCGCCAGCGGCACCGGCCCAGGCTGCAGCTCCTGCTGCGGCCAAAGCTGAAGCGCCTGCTGCTGCACCGGCTGCCAAAGCTGCGGCACCAGCCCTAGCCCCGGCCGCTGCACCAGCAGCAAGCGGTGCCAAAGTTCACGCTGGCCCCGCCGTGCGTCAACTGGCCCGCGAGTTCGGCGTCGAGCTGAGCGCGGTCAGCCCAAGCGGCCCCCATGGTCGTGTGATCAAAGAAGACGTGCAGGCTTACGTCAAAACCATGATGCAGAAGGCCAAGGAAGCTCCGGCAGCCGGTGCAACCGGCGGCGCGGGCATTCCTCCGATCCCGGTAGTGGACTTCAGCCGCTTCGGCGAAGTTGAAGAAGTGGCCATGACCCGCCTGATGCAAATCGGCGCGTCGAGCCTGCACCGCAGCTGGCTGAACATCCCGCACGTGACCCAGTTCGACCAGGCTGACATCACCGAGCTGGAAGCCTTCCGCGTCGCGCAAAAAGCCGTCGCAGAAAAAGCCGGCGTCAAGCTGACCGTACTGCCTCTGCTGCTCAAGTCCTGCGCCCACCTGCTCAAGGAAATGCCGGACTTCAACAGCTCGCTGGCGCCAAGCGGCAAGGCGATCATCCGCAAGAAGTACGTCAACATCGGCTTTGCCGTAGACACCCCGGATGGCCTGCTGGTCCCTGTGATCAAAAACGTCGATCAGAAAAGCCTGTTGCAGCTTGCTGCCGAGGCCGCCGCACTGGCTGCCAAGGCCCGCGACAAGAAGCTCACCGCTGACGACATGCAGGGCGCCTGCTTCACCATTTCCAGCCTCGGGCACATTGGCGGCACCGGCTTCACGCCGATCGTCAACGCACCGGAAGTGGCGATCCTCGGCGTTTCCAAGGCAACCATCCAGCCAGTCTGGGACGGCAAAGCCTTCCAGCCGAAACTGATGCTGCCTCTGTCGCTGTCCTACGATCACCGTGTGATCAACGGCGCAGCGGCTGCACGCTTCACCAAGCGCCTGAGCGACTTGCTGGGCGACATCCGCACCATCCTGTTGTAAGCCACGCCCCGGCCTTCCCCAGGGAAGGCCGGAGTAGCGCACAGTTTTCCGAGCGCCACGCTCGTACCTCAACCCCGCCCGTTTGGCGGGGCTTTTTTTGCCCGCATTTTTTGCTGGCCAGCCGCTTCCCCCATAACCCTGCGGGAGCCGGCTTGCCAGGGATGATTACAGCCTGCCGGCCCCTGAAGCCGGCGAGTCATAAAAGCGTAACAGCCGACGGACAACCTGCAGCTATCGGCAAGCCTGCCGATAGCGACCTGAGCCTGCATGCTCACTTGTCAGCGTCGTGAGCTTGATGCAACCTTGCCGCAGACCACAGACCGCAGGAACAGGGCGCCAGCCCGTGTGCAATCAGCATTTGTAAAGCGAGTGTCTTAATGAAAAGCCAACCCGATGCTGCCCTGCGTATGGCAGCCGAGGTCGTGACCCAGTTACCCGTGCCCTCCCGGCTCGGCATGCTGCGTTTCGAACGGCTTAATGAAGCCAGCTGGGCACTGCTCTACCTGGACCCCCACTGCGAACGCCAGTTTGGCCTGCCAGCGGCAGAGCTGTGCGCGCTCACCGGCTCGCCCTATGCCAGCCTGATGGAGCCCAAGGCCCGCTACCAGCTGCATGACGCGATTGAACTGCAACTCAGGACCAGCCCCCACTACGTGGTGCATTACACCCTGCACACCCCCCAGGGCGCGCTGAACCTGATGGAGCTGGGCGAAGCTTACAAACAGCACAATCGGCACTTGCTGCGCGGCTACCTGCTGGTGGTCGAAAGCGCGGTAAACAGCGCACTGCCTGCTGCGCCGCCAGCCGGGCCCGAAACCCAGCACAGCCGCCTGCACATTGCCCTGGAGCTCAACCAGCGGGCCCAGCAAGAGCAACTCCAGCATCTGGAGCGGGTGCGGGCGCAACAGGATCTGATCCTGCTGCTGGCCCGCCACCGGTATAGCCAGCACAACTCGCTGCAAGAGGCAGCGGAACTGATTACCCGTAGCGCCTGCGAGATTTATCAAGTGGACGGCGCCAGCCTGTGGAACCTTGAAGGCAACCAGCTGCTGCCTATCTCTGCGTATCAGCGCGAAAGCCAGGCCTTTGTCGAGCAGGGAATTTTCGACGCCAGTGCGTTTCCGGACTATCTCGAAGCCCTGCACACCAGCCGCTCCATCGATGCCCAGAATGCCAACCATGACCCGCGCACCCGCGAGCTGATGGCGAGCCCGGGTCGACGCGATGCCAACGCCATGCTCGATGCCAGTATCCGCATCGACGGCCAGGTGGTCGGCGTGCTGTGCCTGGAGCAAACCGGCAAAACCCGGGTCTGGCAGGCGGATGAAATTGCCTTTGCCGGCGAACTGGCTGACCAGTTCGCCCAAGTCATCAACAACCACAACCGGCGTACCGCCACCAACGCCCTGCACCTGTTCCAGCGGGCGGTCGAACAAAGCGCCAACGCTTTCCTGCTGGTCAACTGCATGGGAGTGGTCGAATACGTCAACCCCAGCTTTACCGCCATCACCCAGTACAGTTCCGACGAAGTGCAGGGGCACAAGCTGTCGGAACTGCCCGCACTGGAGAACCTCAGCGATCTGCTGTTTGATGCGCACTCAAGCCTGAGCAAAGGCAATAGCTGGCAAGGCGAATTCAAAAGCCGGCGCAAAAACCTGGAGCCCTACTGGGGCCAGATGTCGATCTCCAAGGTCTATGGCGACAACCGTGAACTGACCCATTACATCGGCATTTACGAAGACATCACCGACTCCAAACTGGCACAGCAGCGCATCGAGCGTCTGGCCTACACCGACAACCTGACCAATCTGGGCAACCGCCCGGCGTTCATTCGCAACCTCGATGAGCGCTTCGCCCGCAACAGCACCACCCAGGTATGCCTGCTGCTGGTAGACATCGACAACTTCAAGCGCATCAATGACAGCCTCGGCCACCAGACTGGCGACAAACTGCTGATCAGCCTGGCCAGACGGTTGCGCAACAGCCTCAACCCCAGCGACAACCTGGCGCGCTTCGCCAGTAACGAATTCGCCGTACTGCTCGATGACACGGGCCTGGAGACCGGGCAGAAAATCGCCAGCCAGTTGCTGATGACCCTCGACAAGCCGATGTTCGTCGACAACCAGCTAATCAGCGTTACGGGCTCGGTCGGCGTCGCCTGCTCGCCCTTGCACGGGCGCGACCCGCAAACCCTGATGCGCAACGCCGGGCTGGCACTGCACAAGGCCAAAGCCAACGGCAAGCACCAGGTGCAAGTGTTCACCGAAGCCCTGAACGCCGAAGCCAGCTACAAACTCTTCGTCGAAAACAATCTGCGCCGGGCCCTGACGCAAAATGAACTCGACGTGTTCTACCAGCCCAAACTCTGCCTGCGCAGCGGCCGGCTGCTGGGCATGGAAGCCCTGCTGCGCTGGAACCACCCGGAAAAAGGCATGATCCGCCCTGACCAGTTCATCAGCGTGGCCGAGGAAACCGGGTTGATCATTCCGATTGGCAAATGGGTCGCGCGCCAGGCCTGCCGCATGAGCAAACAGCTGGCCGGCGAAGGCCTGGGCAACCTGCAGGTGGCAATCAATTTGTCGCCCAAGCAGTTTTCCGACCCGGATCTGGTGGCCTCGATTGCCAGCATCCTCAAGGAAGAACGGCTGCCCGCCTCGCTGCTGGAACTCGAACTGACCGAAGGCCTGCTGCTGGAAGCCACCGATGACACGCGCCTGCAACTCGATCAGCTCAAAAAGCTCGGCCTGACGCTGGCCATGGACGATTTTGGCACCGGTTATTCATCGCTCAGCTACCTGAAAAAATTCCCGATCGACATCCTCAAGATCGACCGCAGCTTTATCAATGACATCCCGGACAACCAGAACGACATGGAGATCACCTCTGCCGTGATCGCCATGGCCCACAACCTCAAACTCAAAGTGGTTGCCGAAGGCATCGAAACCGCTGCACAGTTGGCGTTCCTGCGCCGCCATCGTTGCGATGTGGGCCAGGGTTACCTGTTCGACCGCCCGATCCCCGGCAGCGAACTGGTGACCCGACTCAAACGCTATCCGCGTGGCCCCCTGGCCTGACAACGACGTAACACTGGGGCAAACTGCAGATCTTAATTCCTACAATCTGACTGAGAGGACTTGCAACATGGTCTTGCGCTCGGAAATCCTGGTGAATAAAAACGTGCTACCTACTCAAGAACAGGCCCTACCGGGCCGCGAAACGCCAATGGTGTTGCCGGACTACCACTTCGTACACAAAGACACCCCGCTGCTGGGCCCCTTTATCGGCAATGTCGGCTTTGCCATTTTCGGCCTGGGTTGTTTCTGGGGCGCAGAACGCAAGTTCTGGCAGCGTGAAGGCGTAGTCAGCACCGTCGTGGGCTACGCCGGCGGCTTCACCCCGAACCCGACCTACGAAGAAGTCTGCTCGGGCCTGACCGGCCATACCGAAGTGGTTCTGGTGGTCTACGACCAGGACAAAGTCAGCTACGCAGAACTGTTGAAAATGTTCTGGGAACTGCACAACCCGACCCAGGGCATGCGCCAGGGCAACGACATCGGTACCCAGTACCGGTCGGTTATCTACTGCACCACACCGGAACAGCTGGATGAGGCACTGGCCAGCAAAGCCGCATTCCAGGCCGAGCTGACCAAAGCTGGCCTGGGCACCATCACCACCGAAATCGACCAGGCCCCTACGGTCTACTTCGCCGAGGCCTATCACCAGCAATACCTGGCGAAAAACCCGGAAGGCTACTGCGGTATCGGTGGCACCGGCGTGACCTGCCCGATTTGAGGTGACACAAACAACATCGCGAGCAAGCTCGCTCCTACAGGTTTAGTTGATACCTGTAGGAGCGAGCTTGCTCGCGATTGGTTTTGCCTGATGCCAATTACTCTGCGATCAACCATTCCATCTGAAAGCCGCCCTGGGTCTGCCCCAGATGCTTGGCCAGCCACGGCATCAACTCACGCAGCTCTTCTTCCAGCCCCCACGGCGGATTGGCAATGGCCAGGCCGGAGCCATTGAGGCTGCCAGGGGTGTCCAGAGGGTGCACGAACAACTCGACCTGAAGCAATTTCGGCGCACCTGAACCTGCCAGGTCCTGATAGAAGCGACGCAACTGGCGCTTGTCCTTGATCGGGTACCAGATCGCCACCACGGTTTGACGCATACGGCTGATCGCATCTTTCAGCGATTCGGCGCAGCGCTTCATCTCATCGATCTTTTCAAACGGCGGGTCAATCAGCATCAGTCCGCGCTTCTCGGCCACTGGCAGCAGTGCCCGCGGCACATGCCAGCCCTCACCCAGATGCACCGCCACCCGCCGATCGCCTTTCATGTTGTCTTTGAGCAACACACCGTCTTCCGGGTGCTTCTCGTTCAGCAACACGCGATCCTGGGAACGGGTCAAACACCGCGCCAGCTCAGGCGAACCCGGGTAGTAGCGCAACTCGCCATCCGGGTTCATTTTGTTCAGCACCTGCATGTAATCGGCAGTCACCGCCGGCAAATTCTTCTTGCCCCACAACCGCGCAATCCCTTCCAGGTACTCACCCGTGCGATTGGCCTGGTCGCCCTTGAGGTCGTACAAGCCGATCCCGGCGTGGGTATCGAGGTAGGCAAAAGGTTGATCTTTACGCGACATCAGGGCGATGAGGCGGGTCAAGACAATGTGTTTAAAGACGTCGGCGTGGTTGCCGGCGTGGAAGGCGTGACGATAGTTCATGGTTGCTCCTGCGCAGGGGGCGAAGTTTACCCTGTGCAGGGAATAACGTCAGGGGTTAAGCCCGTGGCCGCGCCAAACGGTTCAGCCAGGCAGGGCCAGCGGTGCCGCGCAAAGCAAAAAAAAGGCCCGCCTCCAAAGGAGACGGGCCTTTTCTCAAGGCCGGCAGAGCTGGCCCTGGCTCAAAACACTTAGCTGTTTTGCTGGAAATCTTTCTCGGCAGCGTCGAAGCGCTCGATCATCTTCTTGCTTGGGCCTTTGCCCATGGAGCTGACCAGCACAATGGCAATGCTGGCAAAGATGAAGCCCGGGATGATTTCGTACAGACCGAACAGGGAGAACTGCTTCCACACGATCACAGTGACTGCACCCACCAGAATACCGGCCAGCGCGCCATTGCGAGTCATGCCTTTCCACAGTACCGAGATCAGTACCACTGGACCGAAAGCAGCACCGAAGCCTGCCCAGGCATAGCTAACCAGGCCCAGAACGCGGTTCTCGGGGTTGGCAGCCAGCGCGATTGCGATCAACGCAACGGCCAGCACCATCAGACGACCGACCCACACCAGCTCTTTCTGGGAAGCATTCTTGCGCAGGAAAGATTTGTAGAAGTCCTCGGTCAGGGCGCTGGAGCACACCAGCAGCTGGCAGCTCAAGGTACTCATCACGGCCGCCAGAATGGCCGACAGCAGGACACCGGCAATCCAGGGGTTGAACAGCAGCTTGGCCAGTTCGATGAATACACGCTCAGGGTTTTCATTCACAGGACCTGCCACTTCCGGGTGTGCCGAGAAGTAAGCAATACCAAAGAAGCCCACGGCGACGGTACCGGCCAGACACAGGATCATCCAGGTCATGGAAATGCGACGCGCCTTGGCGATCGACTTCACCGAATCGGCGGCCATGAAACGCGCCAGAATGTGCGGTTGACCGAAGTAACCCAGACCCCAGCCCATCAGCGAGATGATGCCGATGAAGGAAGTGCCCTTGAGCATGTCGAAGTTGCTTGGATCGTTGGCTTCGATTGCCAGGAAGGTGGTATCAACACCACCCGTGGCCAGCAGCACGATGATCGGCGTCAGGATCAGCGCGAAGATCATCAGGGTTGCTTGTACGGTGTCTGTCCAGCTGACCGCCAGAAAACCACCGACGAAGGTGTAAGCGATGGTCGCTGCAGCACCGGCCCACAGCGCAGTCTCGTAAGACATGCCGAAGGTGCTTTCAAACAGGCGGGCACCGGCCACGATGCCGGACGCGCAGTAGATGGTGAAGAACACCAGAATCACGATTGCCGAGATAATCCGCAACAGTCCGCTTTGGTCTTCAAAACGGCTGGAGAAGTAATCCGGCAGGGTCAGCGCATCACCGTTGTGCTCGGTCTGCACCCGCAGACGGCCGGCAACAAACAGCCAGTTCAGGTAGGCACCGGTCACCAGACCGATGGCAATCCAGCTTTCCGACAGCCCGGACATATAGATCGCGCCCGGCAAACCCATCAACAACCAGCCGCTCATGTCGGAGGCGCCAGCGGACAATGCAGTCACTACGCTGCCCAGGCTACGGCCACCGAGAATATAGTCAGAAAGGTTGTTGGTGGAGCGATAGGCCATAAAGCCGATCAGCACCATTGCCGAGATATAGATCACGAACGTGATCAGGGTTGGGTTACTTACAATCATTGAGTTAAGCCCTGGCATTGTTTTTATGTTTAGCGGCGGTCTGGCCGTACGCTCACAAACGTCCTGTCTGAGACGATTAACCTGGCCGCGCATTTATGACTGATGTTTCCCCAGAAAATCCACCAGCCGATGAACCAATCTGTATTTCGAGGTTGCACCTTAACCGCGGATGCTATGCAACAAAGCAAATAAGGTGCAACCAGTTTTTGCCGTCCTAGTTGCACCTTGTCGCATTTTCAACTCAATTGAGCTTTTTTGCTCCTTTTCGGAGCAAGAAGTCCCTGTTACTGCCTAAATACAACCCACCCTGCAGGAGCGAGCTTGCTCGCGAGTTTTTCCTCACAAGCCCTCAAGATCTCGCGAGCAAGCTCGCTCCTACATTCGGGTTAGACACACCGCCGATTTTTTCCGACAGAAAACGGGTTGCACTAGGTTGCACCTGCTTCAGCGCAGCGCTAATCTTGCCGCCAGCTGCTGCCACGCAAATGTGGCACCCATGAGGATAAAAATATGGCTACCACCACCCTTGGGGTCAAACTCGACGACCCAACCCGCGAGCGCCTCAAAGCCGCCGCGACCTCGATTGATCGCACGCCACACTGGCTGATCAAGCAGGCAATCTTCAATTACCTGGAAAAACTCGAGGGTGGTGCAACCCTGAATGAGTTGAGCGGCATCCCTGGCATTACCAGCGATGACGCCGACGACGCGCACGCCGATCACGCGCATCAGTGCTTCCTGGAGTTCGCAGAAAGCATCCTGCCGCAATCCGTGTTGCGCGCAGCCATCACCTCGGCCTACCGCCGTCCGGAACCGGAAGTGGTACCCATGCTGCTGGAGCAGGCCCGCCTGCCCGCGCCAATGGCTGAAGCGACCCAGACCCTGGCGGCCTCGATTGCCGAAAAACTGCGCAATCAGAAGAGCGCCGGTGGCCGTGCCGGGATCGTCCAGGGCCTGCTGCAAGAGTTTTCCCTGTCGTCCCAGGAAGGCGTGGCACTGATGTGTCTGGCCGAAGCGCTGCTGCGGATCCCTGACAAAGGCACCCGTGACGCCCTGATCCGCGACAAGATCAGCACCGGCAACTGGCACCCGCACCTGGGCAACAGCCCGTCGCTGTTCGTTAACGCCGCGACCTGGGGCTTGCTGCTGACCGGCAAGCTGGTCTCGACCCATAACGAAGCAGGCCTGACCTCCTCCCTGAGCCGCATCATTGGCAAAAGCGGCGAGCCGATGATCCGCAAGGGCGTCGACATGGCCATGCGCCTGATGGGCGAACAGTTTGTAACCGGCGAAACAATCGCCGAAGCCCTGGCCAACGCCACGCGCTTTGAAGCCAAAGGCTTCCGCTATTCCTACGACATGCTCGGCGAAGCGGCCCTGACCGCCCATGACGCGCAAAAGTACCTCGCGTCTTACGAGCAGGCCATCCACTCGATCGGCAAAGCCTCCAACGGTCGCGGCATTTACGAAGGCCCGGGCATTTCGATCAAGCTGTCGGCCCTGCACCCGCGCTACAGCCGCGCCCAGTACGAACGCGTAATGGACGAGCTGTACCCGATCCTGCTGTCGCTGACCCTGCTGGCCAAACAATATGACATCGGCCTCAACATCGACGCCGAAGAAGCCGACCGTCTTGAACTGTCGCTCGACCTGCTGGAGCGTCTGTGCTTCGAGCCGCAACTGAGCGGCTGGAACGGTATCGGGTTCGTGATCCAGGCTTACCAGAAGCGTTGCCCGTACGTGATCGACTACGTGATCGACCTGGCACGCCGCAGCCGTCACCGCCTGATGATCCGCCTGGTAAAAGGCGCGTACTGGGACAGCGAAATCAAGCGCGCCCAGGTCGAAGGCCTGGAAGGCTATCCGGTCTACACCCGCAAGGTGTACACCGACGTTTCCTACATTGCTTGCGCGAAAAAACTGCTGGCCGTACCTGAGGCCATCTACCCGCAGTTCGCCACGCACAACGCCCACACCCTGTCGGCCATCTACCACCTCGCCGGCCAGAACTACTACCCGGGTCAGTACGAGTTCCAGTGCCTGCACGGCATGGGCGAACCTCTGTACGAGCAAGTGGTAGGCAAGGTTTCCGAAGGCAAGCTGAACCGTCCGTGCCGCGTGTACGCACCGGTCGGCACCCACGAAACCCTGCTGGCGTACCTGGTACGTCGCCTGCTGGAAAACGGCGCGAACACCTCGTTCGTCAACCGCATCGCCGACCACTCGATTTCAATCCACCAGTTGGTGGCCGATCCAGTGAGCCAGATCGAGCAGATGGCGACCGCGGAAGGCGGCTTCGGCTTGCCGCACCCGCGCATCCCGCTGCCGCGTGACCTGTACGGTAGCGAACGCGCCAACTCCAGCGGCATCGACATGGCCAACGAACACCGTCTGGCGTCGCTGTCCTGCGCCCTGCTGGCCTCGGCCCATAACGACTGGAAAGCCGCGCCAATGCTCGGCTGCCCGTCGAGCAACGAAGTGGCTGCAGCGGTACTCAACCCGTCCGACCTGCGTGACATCGTCGGTTACGTGCAAGAAGCCACGATTGAAGACGCCGACAACGCCATCCAGTGTGCCCTGAGCACAGCCCCGATCTGGCAGGCCACCCCGCCCGCCGAGCGCGCGGCGATTCTGGAGCGTGCTGCCGACCTGATGGAAGCCGAGATCCAGCCACTGATGGGCCTGCTGGCCCGTGAAGCCGGCAAGACCTTCGCCAACGCCATCGCCGAAGTCCGTGAAGCGGTCGACTTCCTGCGTTACTACGCAGTGCAGGCACGCAACGATCTGACCAACGACGCCCACCGCCCGCTGGGCCCGGTGGTCTGCATCAGCCCGTGGAACTTCCCGCTGGCCATCTTCAGCGGCCAGGTGGCTGCAGCGCTGGCTGCCGGCAACCCGGTACTGGCCAAGCCTGCGGAACAAACGCCGCTGGTGGCTGCCCAGGCGGTACGCATTCTGCTCGAAGCCGGTATTCCCGAGGGCGTGCTGCAATTGCTGCCGGGCCGTGGCGAAACCGTAGGTGCCCGTCTGGTCGGTGACGATCGGGTCAAGGGTGTGATGTTCACCGGCTCCACCGAAGTCGCACGCTTGCTGCAACGCAACGTGGCCGGCCGCCTGGATGCCCAGGGCCGTCCAATCCCGCTGATCGCCGAAACCGGCGGCCAGAACGCCATGATCGTCGACTCCTCGGCACTCACCGAACAAGTGGTCATCGACGTGGTGTCCTCGGCCTTCGACAGCGCCGGTCAGCGTTGCTCTGCCCTGCGCGTACTGTGCCTGCAGGAAGACTCGGCAGACCGCGTCATTGAAATGCTCAAAGGTGCCATGGCCGAATCGCGCATGGGCAACCCGGAACGTCTGAACGTGGACATTGGCCCGGTGATCGACGCCGAAGCCAAGGCCGGAATCGAACAGCACATCCAGGGCATGCGTGATAAAGGGCGCAATGTCTACCAGATGGCCATTGCCGACATCGAAGAGTGCAAACGCGGCACCTTCGTGATGCCGACCCTGATTGAGCTGGAAAGCTTTGACGAGCTGGAACGCGAAATCTTCGGCCCGGTCCTGCACGTGGTGCGCTACAAGCGCAAAGACATCGACCAGCTGATCGCACAGATCAACGCTTCGGGTTACGGCCTGACGCTGGGCGTGCACACCCGTATCGACGAAACCATCGCCAAGGTGGTCAACAACGTCAATGCCGGTAACGTCTACGTCAACCGCAACATCGTAGGCGCCGTGGTCGGCGTGCAACCCTTTGGCGGTGAAGGCCTGTCCGGCACCGGCCCGAAAGCCGGCGGCCCGCTGTACCTGTACCGCCTGCTGTCGACTCGTCCGGCCAACGCGATCGAACAATCGTTCGCCAAAGTCGACGCCATCACCGTACCGGACACCCAGGCCCGCGAAGCGCTGAGCAAACCGCTGCACGCCCTGCAAGCCTGGGCCAGCAGCAACCAGCAAGCGGCGCTGGCTGAACTGTGCGCCGAGTACGAGGCTCACTCGCAAAGCGGCATCACCCGCCTGCTCAACGGCCCGACCGGCGAACGCAACAGCTACGCCATCCTGCCGCGCGAACACGTACTGTGCCTGGCCGAAGTTGAAACTGACTTGCTGACCCAGCTGGCTGCGGTCCTGGCCGTAGGCAGCTCGGCAGTCCTGCCGGAAAGCGAACTGGCCAAAGCACTGGTTGCACGCCTGCCAAAAGAAGTGAAGGCGCGCATTACCCTGGTGCCTGACTGGACCAAGGACGACGTCATCTTCGACGCCGTTGTCCATCACGGCGACTGCGATCAGCTGCGTGACGTCTGCCAGCAAGTGGCAAAACGTCCGGGCGCCATCGTCGGCGTACAGGGTCTGTCCCAAGGCGAAACCAGCATCGCCCTGGAACGCCTGGTGATCGAGCGCGCACTGAGCGTCAACACCGCTGCCGCTGGCGGTAACGCAAGCTTGATGACAATCGGCTGATAGCAGGCTGAAACGCGAAAACCGGACGCCCTCACAGGGGTCCGGTTTTTTTATGTCTGCATAAACCTGCGGGTGGCCGTTCAGGCCCGGACGGCGAACACGATATAAACCACCAGCGCCATGCACATCCCGCCCAAGAGCGTCCACAGCACATCGCCGCTGCTGAAACCGTGATTACCCAGGCCCTGCGGGTCATCGGCCAATATATTGATTGCGCGCTGGGCGCCGATGAACAGGAACAGGCTACCTTCCATCAGCACGGCATCCACCACCAACACAAAAACCGTGTCCGAAGGACGATCAAAGAATAAAGACAGCAGAATGCAAATCATGACCACCAGCATGATCAGTAACCCTCTGGCCTCGCAATACCAGAAATACCCCCGCCCCCTGATATCCAGGCTTCGCTGGATGTTGTCAAACAGCTCGAGAATGAAAAAGGGCCAGAACAGGCCGCGCATGAGCGGCATGATAGGGGCCCCGCCAATACCTTTGAAGCACGCCCAGTTGCGGTAAGACCAATAGAAAATGTACCCGCCACCGGTCAGAAGATATAACAGTACAAACTTGGTAACTGACACGACGTACAGCGGGTACGGGCCGTCAAACAGTGCCCGCTTTCCATCCGGCGCACACGTGTTATGCGCAGTGGTGGGTTTCATGACTGTGCCACTCCTTAATAAAAAAGAGATGTACAGATACAACCCGCCCAGCCAAAAAAATGCAGGACTTTTCCATTTCTTCCGTATGCAAGTTCCTCTGAGCCGGATGTAAAAGATTTATCAGCTCCTGCCCGCCTCAACCCCTGGCGCAATCATGCCCGGCAAAACCTTTTTGACAGCCCGCCAAGAACGCAGGTTAGAATCGCTGGCACGCAGACTGCATAAGCCGTTTGCGCCCTGTCTTGTAGGTTTCCTGGAGTACTGCCTTTGAATGCGACGACCATCAACAGCCTGTTCTTGATCGGCGCGTTGCTGGTAGGTGCAAGCATTCTGGTGAGCTCACTGTCCTCGCGTCTGGGCATCCCGATTCTGGTCATCATCCTTGCGGTGGGCATGACAGCGGGGGTCGATGGCGGCGGGATTATTTTCGACAATTACCCCACAGCGTATCTGGTAGGCAACCTCGCCCTGGCGGTGATCCTGCTCGACGGCGGCCTGCGCACCCGGGTCTCGAGTTTCCGGGTGGCGTTATGGCCCGCACTCTCGCTGGCCACGGTCGGGGTAATGATCACCACCGGCCTGACCGGCATGATGGCGGCCTGGCTGTTCAACCTGAACATGATTCAAGGCCTGTTGATCGGCGCCATTGTCGGCTCCACCGATGCGGCTGCAGTGTTCTCGCTACTGGGCGGCAAAGGCCTGAACGAACGGGTCTCGGCCAGTCTCGAAATCGAGTCCGGCAGCAACGACCCAATGGCGGTGTTCCTCACCGTGACCCTGATCGACATGCTCGCCAGCGGCGAAACCAGCCTGCACTGGAGCCTGCTGCTCAACTTGCTGCGCGAATTCGCCATCGGCGGCGCGGTGGGCCTGGCGGGTGGCTGGCTGCTGCTGCAAATGGTCAACCGCATCCATCTGGCCAACGGCCTGTACCCGATTCTGGTGGTAGCGGGCGGGCTGGTGGTCTTCGCCCTGACCAACGCCCTGCATGGCAGCGGCTTCCTCGCGGTTTACCTGTGCGGTCTGGTGATCGGCAACAGCCCGATTCGCAGCCGCCACGGCATTTTGCACATGCTCGACGGCATGGCCTGGCTGGCCCAGATCGGCATGTTCCTGGTACTGGGTTTGCTGGTCACCCCCCACGACTTGCTGCCCATCGCGGTACCGGCCCTGGCTCTGGCATTGTGGATGATTCTGTTCGCACGCCCGCTGTCGGTGATGGTCGGCCTGCTGCCCTTCAAGGCCTTCCACGGACGCGAAAAAGCCTTTATCTCCTGGGTTGGCCTGCGCGGCGCGGTACCCATCATTCTGGCGGTGTTCCCGCTGATGGCCGGCTTGCCCAATGCACAGCTGTATTTCAACCTGGCGTTCTTTATCGTACTGGTGTCCCTTCTGGTGCAAGGCACCAGCCTGCCCTGGGTCGCCAAACTGCTGAAGGTAACGGTTCCGCCGGATCTGGCTCCCGTGTCCCGCGCAGCGCTTGAGGTCCACCCCACCAGTGAGTGGGAACTGTTCGTTTACCGGCTCGACGCACAAAACTGGTGCATCGGTGCCGCCCTGCGGGAACTGAAAATGCCGGAGGGCACCCGTATCGCTGCCCTGTTCCGCGATCAAAAATTGCTCCATCCGTCGGGCAGTACCACCCTCGAAATCGGCGATCTGCTCTGTGTGATCGGTCACGAACACAACTTGCCGGCCCTGGGCAAGCTGTTCAGCCTGCCGCCGACCCGAGGCCTGGATCTGCGTTTCTTCGGCGACTTTGTGCTCGAAGGCGACGCCCGGCTGGGTGCGGTGTCGGCGCTGTACGGTCTCAAACTCGACGGCATCGATCCCGACCTGCCCCTCAGCAGCTTCATTGCCCAGAAAGTCGGCGGCGCTCCGGTGGTCGGCGACCAGGTGGAGTGGAACAACACCATTTGGACAGTGGCCGTCATGGACGGGAACAAGATAGGCAAAGTAGGCGTCAGATTCCCCGAAGGAAGTGCCCCGGGACCGGGGTTGTTCCTCTAAACTCCAACTTTTCGCCCCTTGTCTGACCGGTATCTATGCCAACTCTGCGCACGTTTTTCGCAACAGTCCTGCTCGGCCTGAGCCTTAGTGTCGGGATGCTCCAGGCCGCCGAGCCGCCCTCCGCCGAGGCGGTACAGCAAAGCCTGGACAAAATAGCTGATCGCAAACTGCCAGAGGCCGACCAGAAAGCCTTGCAGACGGTGCTGCAGCAGACCCTCAGTCTGCTGGCCAACAAAGCCGATTACGAACAGCGCCTGAACGATGTCAAAGAACTGCTGGCCAATGCACCGCGCCAAACCACTGAAAACCAGCGGGAACTGGCGCGGCTCAAGGCCACCAAACCCCTGCCGGTAGCCCAGCGCTACAGTGGCCTGAGCGTGCCGCAGCTGGAGCAGATGCTGGCGGACCGCACCACACAACAGGGCGAGCTGCAAAAGGCCCTAGCCAGCGCCAACAGCCAGAGCATCGCGGCGCAAACCCGGCCGGAGCGGGCCCAGGCTGAAATCAGCAACAGTCAGACCCGCATCCAGGAAATCAGTAACATCCTTAAACTCGGTCGCGACAATGGCAAATTGCTCAACGCCGACCAGCGCAACCAGCTCAACGCCGAATCCGCTTCGCTCACCGCATTGATTGCCCTGCGCCGTCAGGAACTGGCGGGCAACAGCCAGCTGCAAGACCTGAGCGGTAGCCAGCATGATCTGTTGCTGGAAAAAACCACGCGTCAGGATCAGGAAATCCAGGAGCTGCAAACCCTGATCAACCAGAAGCGTCTGGCCTACTCCCAGCAGACCGTGACCGAACAGTCCATCGAAGCGCAAAAATCAGGCAGCAGCAGCCTGCTGGCGACCGAAAGCGCGATCAACCTCAAGCTCTCGGACTACCTGTTACGCAGCACCGACCGTCTCAACGAAGTCACCCAACAGAACCTCGAAACCAAGCAACTGCTCGATAGCGTCACCCAGAGCGATCAGGCGCTGGATGAACAGATCAGCGTGCTCAAAGGCAGCCTGTTGCTGTCCAAGATTCTCTACAAACAAAAGCAGGCCCTGCCCCGCCTGCAGAAAATGGACAAAAACCTGGCGGATGAAATTGCCGATATTCGCCTGTATCAGTTCGAGATCAATCAGCAGCGCGAGATGATCAGCAACCCGACGACCTACGTCGACAACCTGCTGTCGACTCAACCTGCCGATCAGGTAACCCCGCAACTGCGTAAAACCCTGCTGGAGCTGGTCAACACCCGCGGCGACCTGCTGGACCGCCTGAACCGCGAATTGAGCTCGCTGCTCAACGAGTCGATCACCCTGCAACTCAACCAGAAACAACTGCTCAGCACCTCCCAGAGCCTGCGCGCCACACTCGATGAGCAGATGTTCTGGATCCCCAGCAATAAACCGCTGGACCTGGAATGGCTGCAAGGTGCGCCACGGCAACTGGAGCGGCAGGTCATTACCCTGCCCTGGACTTCAAGCTTCAGCGAAGTCGCCGAGGGTTTGTCCAAGCGCCCGCTGCTGTTCCTGCCATTTTTGCTGCTGATGGTGGCCTTGCTGTGGAAGCGCAGGTACCTGTACGGCAAGCTGAATAAAATCCACCAGGACATCGGTCACTTCAAACGCGACAGTCAATGGCACACGCCACTGGCGATCCTGATCAACATCCTGCTGGCAATGCCGGTCTCCCTGGCGCTGGCCCTGTGCGGTTATGCCCTGCAGATTGATGCCCGGGGAATGAACAGCAACACCGGCGCGGCCCTGATTCAAATGGCCGAAGCCTGGTTGGTGTTCTACACCGCGTACCGCATCCTGGCCCCCGGCGGCGTGGCCGAGCTGCATTTCCGCTGGGACAAACCGCTGGTTGAATTCCTCCAGAACTGGATCCGCAAGCTCGGCTTTGTGGTGCTGGCACTGGTGGCCGTGGTCGCCTTTGCCGAACAACAACCGGCCGCACTGGCCGAAGACGTGCTGGGCATTCTCGTGGTCCTGAGCTGCTACGCCGCCATGGCCTGGCTGCTGATGCGCCTGCTACTCAACGACAAGACCGAGAAAAAAGCCTATCGGCTGCGCAAATTCCTCGGTTTTCTGTTTGCCATCCTGCCCATCGCCCTGTTTGTGGCCGTGTGCTTTGGCTATTACTACACCGCCCTCAAACTCAGCGACCGCCTGATCAACACCCTGTACCTGCTGATGCTGTGGATGGTGGTCGAGGCCGCCTTCGTTCGCGGTCTGGCCGTGGCGGCGCGACGCCTGGCCTATCAGCGTGCGCTGGCAAAACGCCAGGCCGCCAAGGAAGCCGGCGAAGGCAATGACATCATCATTGAAGAACCGACCCTGGACATCGAACAGGTCAATCAGCAGTCGCTACGCCTGATTCGCCTGGCCTTGCTCGCGGCCTTTATCGGCGTGCTGTATTGGGTGTGGGCCGACCTGATCTCGGTCTTTTCCTACCTCGACAACATCACCCTCTACGAGTACACCAGCGGCACCGGTGCCAACATGAGCATGGTGCCCATCAGTATTGGCGATATGGTCGGTGCGCTGATCATCATCGGCATCAGCATTGCACTGGCGCGCAACCTGCCCGGCCTGCTTGAAGTACTGGTGCTGTCGCGGCTCGATCTGGGCCAGGGTAGCGCCTATGCCACCACCACCTTGCTGACCTACGTGATCATCGGCATCGGCTTTGTGTCGACCCTGTCGACCCTCGGCGTGAGCTGGGACAAGTTGCAATGGCTGGTGGCCGCACTCTCGGTGGGCCTGGGGTTCGGCATGCAGGAAATCTTCGCCAACTTTATCTCCGGCATCATGATCCTGTTCGAGCGCCCGGTGCGCATTGGCGACACCATCACCATCGGCAACCTGTCGGGCACCGTGAGCAAGATCCGCATCCGTGCGACCACCATCACCGACTTCGACCGCAAGGACATCATCGTCCCGAACAAGACCTTCATCACCGGGCAACTGATCAACTGGTCGCTGACCGACACCATCACCCGCGTCACCCTCAAGCTCGGTGTCGACTACGGCTCAGACCTGGATCTGGTGAAACACCTGCTGCTCAAGGCCGCCCAGGAAAACCCGCGAGTGCTCAAAGAGCCGGAGCCTCACGTGTACTTCCTCAATTTCGGCGCCAGCACCCTGGACCACGAACTGCGCATGCACGTGCGGGACCTGGGTGACCGCAACCCGGTAATCGACGAAGTGAACCGCTTTATCAACCGCGAGTTCAAGAACCATCACATCAACATCTCGTTCCAGCAGATGGAGGTGTACCTGAAAAACCTCCAGGGCCAGGAGTACAAACTGGTACCGGTCGGGCCGGAAGCACCGCCCGAGCCGCCACCGCCGCAAAAGCCGCAACTGGGCAAGCTGGACTGATCACTGCCCCCTGCAGGAGCGAGCTTTTCCATATAGCCGCACAGAGCTCGCTCCTACAGACGACACGCCCCCCATTTCTCACTGGAGACGGTCATTGAAAGCCCTCGACGAACTGACCTTCGATAACCGTTTCGCCCGCCTGGGTGACGCCTTTTCGACCCATGTGCTGCCAGAACCCATCGACGCGCCACGCCTGGTAGTTGCCAGCGATGCGGCCATGGCCCTGCTCGACCTTGATCCGGCTGTCGCCCAGGACCCGGTATTCGCCCGGCTGTTTGGCGGCCACACCCTGTGGGCCGACGCCGAACCCCGCGCCATGGTCTATTCCGGCCACCAGTTCGGTTCCTACAACCCGCGCCTGGGTGACGGTCGCGGGCTGCTGCTGGGCGAGGTATACAACCAGGCCGGCGAGCATTGGGACTTGCACCTCAAAGGCGCCGGCATGACACCCTGGTCGCGTATGGGCGATGGCCGCGCCGTGCTGCGTTCATCGATCCGCGAATTCCTCGCCAGCGAAGCGCTGCATGCACTGGGCATCCCGAGCAGCCGTGCCCTGTGCGTGATCGGTTCCGACACCCCGGTGTGGCGCGAGAAACAGGAGCGCGCGGCCATGGTCCTGCGTCTGGCGCAGAGCCACATACGCTTCGGGCATTTCGAGTATTTCTACTACACCAAGCAACCCGAGCAGCAGAAGCAGCTAGGCGAACACGTCCTGGCGCTGCACTTCCCCGAGTGCCTGGAGCAGCCGGAGCCGTATCTGGCGATGTTCCGCGAGATTGTCGAGCGCAACGCCGAACTGATTGCCAAATGGCAGGCCTACGGCTTTTGCCACGGGGTGATGAACACCGACAACATGTCGATTCTGGGCATCACCTTCGACTTCGGCCCGTTCGCCTTCCTCGACGACTTCGACGCCAACTTCATCTGCAACCATTCCGACCATGAAGGGCGTTACTCCTTCAGCAACCAGGTGCCCATCGGCCAATGGAACCTCAGTGCACTGGCCCAGGCGCTGACGCCGTTCATCAGTGTCGAAGCACTGCGAGAAACCCTGGGCCTGTTCCTGCCGCTGTACCAGGCCCATTACACCGACCTGATGCGCCGCCGCCTGGGTCTGACCAGCGCTGAAGAGGGTGATCAAAAACTGATCGAAACCCTGCTGCAGCGCATGCAAGGCAGCGCCATCGACTACAGCTTGTTCTTCCGTCGTCTGGGCGATGAGCCCGCTGCACAGGCCGTAGCCCGGCTGCGTGACGAGTTTGTCGACCTCAAGGGCTTTGACGAGTGGGCGGCGCAGTATGTTGATCGGGTGGCGCGTGACGGCGTGAACGATCAACACGCCCGGCGTGAGCGCATGCACGGGGTGAATCCGCTGTACATCCTGCGCAACTATCTGGCGCAAAAGGCCATCGATGCGGCTGAAGCGGGGGACTACAGCGAAGTACGGCGCCTGCACCAGGTGCTGACCCAACCGTTCACCGAACAACCGGGCATGCAGGGTTATGCCGAACGCCCACCCGAATGGGGCAAGCATCTGGAGATCAGTTGTTCGTCATGAAATCCATGGGAATGCCCCTGCCCCCGGATTGTGTGCAGATAGATCATGGCCAGTGGCGTGCCAGACCATCATCTGCTGAACTGCACCTTCCAAAGACATGCACATGACCTGTGGCAGCTGGCTTGCCAGCGATTGGTTGGCACCTGCAACCATCCCGATTCCGGAGTATTTGAAATGACTGACCCGCTACTCATCCCCTGCCCCCACTGCAACGGCCTGAACCGCATTCCCGCTGCGCGCGTGGGCGAACAGCCAAAGTGCGGACGCTGCAAAAACGAGATTCTGCTCACCCGGCCTTTCGACTTGAAGCAAGCCGACTACAGCAGTCAGATCAAGGGCGATCTGCCGTTATTGGTGGATGTGTGGGCTGAGTGGTGCGGGCCGTGCAAGGCGTTTGCGCCCGTATTTGAACAGGCCGCCAGCCAGTTGCTGGGGAAATGCCGTCTGGCCAAACTCGACAGCGAAGCCAATCAGCAATTGGCCACGCAACTGGGGATTCGCTCGATCCCCAGTCTGATCCTGTACAAAAACGGCCAGGAGGTTGCCCGTCAAAGCGGCGCCTTCCCCTTGCAGCAACTCAAGGCTTGGCTGCAAAGCCACGGCATCAGCGCTTAAGCGTTCTGGTCCAGGTAGTCATGCAACTCGACAAATTGCTGGGTCAGCTTGTGTCGCGGATCAAAGTAGACCAGCGGTTGACTGGCCTGATGGGATTCGCGCATACGCACTGAGTTGCTCAGGTACACCGGCAGCACGGGCAGGCCTTCAGCAATCAGCTCATCGAGCATTTGCTGGGGCAGGCTGGCACGGGCCTGGAACTGGTTGACCACTATGCCTTCGACCAGCAAGTCTGGATTGTGGTCTTCTTTCAACTCTTCGATTTCCGCCAGCAGGCCGTACAGGGCTTGACGCGAAAAGCTGTCACAGTCGAAAGGGATCAGTACCCGATCGCAGGCGATCAGCGCCGATACGGCATAGAAATTCAAGGCTGGCGGAGTATCGACATAAATCCGGTCATAGTCTTCGGCCAGTTCATCGAGCAACTTTCGCAACTTGTTGATCTTGTGCTTGGCTTCCAGCTTTGGTTGCAGGTCAGCCAGTTCGCAAGTGGCGGTAATGACATGCAAGTTGTCGAACGGGGTTTCGTAAATATCGACCCGGTTTTTCTTGCTGCCCACACCGGCTGACAAACTGTGCTTAAAGAAGTCGGCGATCCCCATGGGGATGTCCTCGCCCGTGAGCCCGGTAAGGTATTGAGTGGAGTTGGCCTGAGCATCCAGGTCCACCAATAGTGTGCGATAGCCCTCACTGGCGCTGACTGCAGCCAGGTTGCAGGCGATGCTGGACTTGCCCACACCACCCTTTTGATTGAACACCACGCGACGCATTTCAAAACCTCCGTGTATCAATAAGTGCCCGAGTGTAGATGTCATTTGTGACGCTTCGCTACCTTGCAGCGAAATGAGCTACGACTCCAGCGAACATATCTCTGTTTTGGAAGTCATAAACACTATCCCTGGCTCAATAATGGCAAAAAGACAGCTTCTCTCCCGAACTGCGGAAAAAACCCTGCCCAAACTGCAAGGGATGTTTGCTACGAGCCAACTGCACCGGGATAATGCTGCCACTCTGTAATAGGTGCCGCATTGATCGCTGCCTACCTTCGCATCAAGGAAGCCCGCAAGGGCGGGATAGACCTCCAGTGATTAATTTCAATATTGCCGCATGGCGCGCCTGGTCTCCGGGCCTCGACAGCGTGGCCGATTGGCAGGCCTGGAGCCAGCAACCCCGCCTGCTCGACGCCAGCGATAGCGCCCCCGACGTCTCGTTTCTACCCGCCATGCAGCGCCGTCGCCTCAGCCGTCTGGCACGCATGGCGTTCAGCGTCGGCTGGCCCCTGGCAGAAGGTCTCGAAGCCTTGCCACTGGTGTTTGTCTCGCGTCACGGCGAAACCCCGCGCACCTTCGACATTCTCAGCGACCTTGGCGCGGGGCAGCCGCTGTCGCCCACTCAGTTCAGCCTCTCGGTGCACAACGCCGTGATTGGCCTGTGGTCGATCATGCGTGGCGAGACCAGCGAAATGACAGCCGTCGCCGCTGCCGGCGACGGCCTGGAACACGGCCTGATCGAAGCCTGCGCACTGCTGCATGAGGGCGCCCCCGCCGTATTGCTGGTGATCACCGAAGAGCAGCCTCCCGAGGCCTATGCCCGCTGGATCGACGATGTACCCTTTCCCTATGCCGTGGGCCTGCTGCTGACGCCGGGCGAACAATGGCAGGTGTCACTCAGCGCCGCCCCTCCCGGCGCCCCCCGAACCCGCTGGCCCCACGCCCTGGAACTGCTGCGTCACCTGCTCGCCGGGCACACCCCGTTCCAACACGCCTGGAAAAGCCGTGTCTGGAACTGGCAACGCACTCCGTGAGCCCGCGCAGCGACGGATATTACTGGCGCCTGTTTGCCACCGCGGTGAGCTTCACGCTGTTCGGGCTCGGCGGCCTGAGCCTGCGCCTGGTGGTATTCCCGCTTCTGAGTTGCCTGCCCGGCGATGCCGTGCGCCACCGGCAACGTGCGCGTTACACCGTCAGCCGACTGTTCTGGCTGTTTATCCGCTTTATGACGCGCACCGGCGTGCTGAGCTATGAAGTCCATGGCGCAGAGCGCCTGGGCCGGCCCGGGCAGATGATCATTGCCAACCATCCGTCGCTTATTGACGTGGTGTTTTTGATCGGCCTTATGCGCGACACCAACTGCGTGGTCAAACAAAGCCTGTGGCAAAACCCGTTCACCCGCAGCCCGGTGCGGGCCACGCAATACATCAGCAATGACGGCAGTGTCGACATGCTCGACAACGCTGCCGGGGCGCTCAAAGAAGGCCAGACCCTGATTATTTTCCCGGAAGGGACGCGCACCCGGCCCGGCCACGCACCTGCCTTTCATCGCGGCGCCGCCGCCATTGCGCTGCGGGGTGCGAAGATCCTCACCCCGGTGGTGATAACGGTCAATCCAACCTCGCTGACCAAGGCTGAACCCTGGTATCGGATCCCCAAGCGACGCATGCACTTCAGCTTTCGGGTCGGGGCCGATATAGATCCACAAACCTTTGCCGCACTTGGCCCGCCGCCCAAAGCGTCGCGCCTGCTAAACGACTTCGTGCATAACTATTTCATTAAGGAGCTCGCCATAGATGAGCGATCTGAACCGTGACATCAAACAGCTGATCATTGACGCCCTGGGTCTGGAAGACATCAGCGTCAGCGATATTGGCGACGAGCAAACCCTGTTTGGCGAAGGCCTGGGGCTGGACTCGGTCGACGCCCTGGAACTGGGCCTGGCGATTCAAAAAACCTACGGCATCAAAATAGACGCCGACGCCAAAGACACGCGCAATCACTTTTCCAACGTGGCCAGCCTTGCGGCTTTTGTCACCGCCAAACAGGCTGCCTGAGACCGAACCATGCAAACCCGTGAAGACATTTTCAATACCCTGCGCGACTCCCTGGTCGAACTCTTTGAACTCGAGCCCGAGCGCGTCACCCTGGACGCCAACCTGTACCAGGACCTGGAAATCGACAGCATCGACGCCGTTGACCTGATCGACCATATCAAGCGCAAAACCGGCAAAAAGATCGCGGCCGATGAATTCAAATCGGTGCGTACCGTCAACGACGTGGTTGAAGCGGTTTACCGTCTGGTTCACCCGGACGCATGAGGCGACTGATTGCCCCGGCACTGCTGCTGGCCGGCCTGCTGTACCCCTTTGCGGTGTATTTCGGCATGGCCCGTTTCGCCCCGTGGCAGTTTGCGCTGCTGCTCGGCGGCCTGTGGCTGGCACGCGCACTGACCGGTGGACGACGCCCGGCCGATCTGTGGATGGCCGGTCTGGCACTGGTGTTCTGCGGGTTGCTGGCGCTGTTCAACAGCCCGCTTCTGCTGCGCTGGTACCCGGTACTGATCAGCACGTTCATGCTCAGCCTGTTCGGCCTGAGCCTGAAGTTCGGCCCGCCGGTGATCGAGCGTCTGGCGCGACTGCGCGAACCGGAACTGCCCGCCATCGCAATTCATTACACACGACAGGTGACCAAAGTCTGGTGCCTGTTTTTTCTGTTCAACGGGTTAGTCGCAGCCGGCCTGACCCTGTGGGCACCGCTGAGCTGGTGGACGTTGTACAACGGCCTGATCGCCTACGGGTTGATGGGCCTGTTGTTTGCCATTGAATGGCTGGTACGACAAAAAGTAAGAGGCAGGGCATGAACTGGATAAAACTTGAGCAGCTATTGCTCAAGGGGCACAGCGGCCGAGCGGTCAGTTTCGACCCGGCACTGGATCACGACACCCTGCGCGGGCAGGCATTGAGCCTGGCAGGCGGGCTGCAACAGCGCGGCGTGCAACGTATTGCGCTGCACCTGGAAGATGCCGCCGAGCTGGCGGTCGCCCTGCTCGGTGCCTGGCGGGCCGGCGTCAGCGTATTGCTGCCCGCCGACCTGCAAGCGCAAACCCGGCAACGCTGGGACCCGCAGGTTGACCTGTGGATAACCCAAAGCAGCGAACTGCAGGCCCTTTATGCAAACCCCCTGCCCGGCGCCGGGCTCGATCTCGATGCCTGCCGGCTGAGCCTGTGTACTTCGGGCTCCAGCGGTGAACCCAAGCGCATCGACAAAACCCTGCGCCAGATGGCCAATGAAGTTGAGGCCCTGGAGCAACTGTGGGGCAACGAGCTGGGCGAGGCCTGTATCATCGCCAGCGTCGCTGCCCAGCATATCTATGGCCTGTTGTTCCGGGTGCTCTGGCCGCTGTGTGCGGGCCGCAGCTTTGTGCGCCAGCAACTGGCGTTCCCCGAAGACATGCAGCGCGTCAGCCGCGAGCACCCGGCATTTGCCTGGATTGCCAGCCCTGCGCTGCTCAAGCGCATGGGCGACAACCTCGACTGGCCGGCGCTGAGCCCGGTGCGCCGGGTATTTTCCTCTGGCGGTGCCTTGCCGGCCGAAGCCGCCCAAGCCTTGCACCAGCGCCTGGGCCAATGGCCTACGGAAATTTTCGGCAGCTCCGAAACCGGCGGCATTGCCTGGCGTCAGGGCCCGGGCCTGTGGCAACCCTTTGCCGATGTACAACTCAGCCAGGGCGAAGACGGGGCCCTGTGCATTGCCTCGGCTTACTTGCCCCCAGGCCATGTCGAACATAGCGCCGATGC
Organism: Pseudomonas sp. TMW22089; assembly: GCF_022496645.1. Lineage (NCBI taxonomy): Bacteria > Pseudomonadati > Pseudomonadota > Gammaproteobacteria > Pseudomonadales > Pseudomonadaceae > Pseudomonas > Pseudomonas sp. TMW22089. The sequence goes on along the minus strand of NZ_SCFG01000001.1, from coordinate 269,261 downwards.
GGCACGCATCGAAGCCGACGGGCGCTTTGAATTGCTCGCACGCCTGGACCGCATCGTCAAACTCGAAGAAAAACGTATCTCCCTGCCAATGCTGGAACAGGCACTGGAGGCACACGACTGGGTGCTTGAAGCTCGCTTGGGTGTAGTGCGGGAAAACCGGGCGTCACTCGGCGCCTTGCTGGTCCTGAGCGACAGCGGCCTGTTTGCCTTGCGTGAACATGGCCGGCGCACGCTGACCCAGACCCTGCGCCAGCACCTGAGCCAGCACTGCGAAGCCCTGGCCTTGCCGCGCCGCTGGCGCTTGCTGCGCCAGTTGCCGCTCACCAGCCAGGGCAAACTGCCCCAGGCGCAGGTCGATGCACTGTTATTGGCACCACGGCCCAAACAGCCTGAAGTCCTGAGTCAGAACCAGCGCGATGGTGTTTGGACCCTGAGACTGGCGGTGCCCCCGGACCTGGCATTCTTTAGCGGTCACTTCCCCACAACCCCGGTGCTGCCGGGCGTGGTGCAAATAGACTGGGCCATCAGTCTGGGCCAGCAATTGCTCGACCTGCCACCGCGGTTTGGCGGGATGGAAGTCCTCAAATTCCAGCAACTGGTGCGCCCCGGCGACGAGATTGAGCTGACCCTGGGTTTCGACCCGCAGCGCAGCAAATTGCACTTTGCCTATCGCCATGGCGACGCCGCCTGCTCCAGCGGGCGCATTGTCTGGGCCGCCAATGACAACCTCGGTGGGAGCAGCGACATCAAGGAGCCTCCCCATGCATAACCCCTGCGCCGTGATCCCGGTTTACAACCACGAAACTGCCGTGCCTGACGTGGTCGAAGCGCTGCTCGCTGCCGGCTTGCCCTGCGTACTGGTGGACGATGCCAGCAGCCCCGCGTGCAGTGCCGTCCTGGAACAACTGGCGCAAGGCCCAGGCATCCATCTGATCCGCCTGGCGATCAACCAGGGCAAGGGCGGCGCAGTCATGGCCGGCCTGCGCGAAGCCGAGCGCCTGGGCTTTAGCCACGCCCTGCAGGTGGACGCCGATGGCCAGCACGACCTGCGTGATGTGGCGACTTTTATCCAGGTTTCGCAACTCAATCCCGAAGCGCTGATTTGCGGGTATCCGCAATATGACGCCAGCGTGCCCAAAGGCCGTTTGTACGCGCGTTACCTGACCCACGTCTGGGTGTGGATCAACAGCCTGTCGCTGCAAATTCCCGACTCGATGTGCGGTTTCCGGGTCTACCCGCTGACCCCGACCCTGGCCCTGATCAACTCGGCCAGACTGGGCAGGCGCATGGACTTCGACCCAGAAATCCTGGTGCGTCTGGCGTGGCGCAATCAACCGATGCGCTGGCTGCCGACCAAGGTCCATTACCCGCAAGACGGCCTGTCGCACTTTCGCCTGTTCCATGACAACGCATTGATCAGCGCCATGCACACCCGGCTGTTCTTCGGCATGCTCCTGCGTTTTCCGGTCATTCTCTGGAGGCGCTGGCAGGCATGAGCGAAGCACAACAGCATTGGGCCGAGCACAAGGAGCGCGGCAGTTTCTGGCTGATGAAACTCACCGCCTTCGGCATCAAATTGCTCGGCCGCCGCCTGCTGGCCCCGGTGCTGTACGGCATCGTGCTGTACTTCTTTGTCTTCGGCCGCAGCGCCCGCCGCAGCATCTGGTGCTACCAGCAGCGGCTGGCCGACTGGAGCGGCCAGACCGCCCCGGGCCCTTCCCACAGGCGGGTATTCGGGCAATTCATGGCCTTCGCCGACGCCCTGCTGGACAAGCTCGACATGTGGAATGGCCGCCTGAAGATTGCCGACATCGAAATCGTCGACCCGGCCGGCCTGCGCGATCAACTGCGCGGCGAACGCGGGCAAATGCTGGTGGGGGCGCATCTGGGCAACCTTGAGGTCTGCCGCGCGCTCGCCGAGCTGGGCGAAAAGGTCACCATGAACGTGCTGGTGCACACCAAGCATGCCGAGCAATTCAACCGCCTGCTGGGGGAAGCCGGGGCCACCAACCTGCGACTGATCCAGGTCAGCGAACTCAACCCGGCGGTCATGCTGCAACTGAGTCAGCGTCTGGAAAACGGCGAGTGGCTGGCGATCGCCGGTGACCGCGTACCGCTGCATGGCGGGCGCAATGTGCGGGTCGATTTTCTCGGCCACCCGGCGCCCTTCCCCCAGGGCCCGTGGCTACTGGCCGGACTGCTCAAGTGCCCGGTCAATTTACTGTTTTGCCTGAAACGCGAAGGCCGTTACCGGGTCATCCTCGAACCCTTCGCCGACGCCGTGCAGTGGCGGCGCAGCGACCGCGAGCAGGTCATCGCCGAATGGACGACACGCTACGCCGAACGCCTGGGCCATTACTGCCTGGAAGCGCCACAACAGTGGTTCAACTTTTACCCTTTCTGGAAAACCGATGACGACGCAACCCCATGAGCCAGTAACCTTCGGCCAAACCCCGTTGCGCATTGAAGACGTGCTGGCGCTGGCCAATCGTCAGGTGCCGACCCGCCTGCAAGACGACGCCGAGTATCGCGAGCGCATCGCCAAAGGCGCGCGTTTTCTCGATTCGTTGCTGGACAAGGAAGGCGTGATCTACGGCGTGACCACCGGTTACGGCGACTCATGCGTGGTGGCGGTGCCGCTGGAGCATGTCGAAGCGCTGCCCCGTCATCTCTATACCTTCCATGGCTGCGGGCTGGGCAAACTGCTCGATGCCCAGGCCACCCGCGCCGTGCTGGCGGCGCGTTTGCAGTCGCTGTGCCATGGGGTCTCCGGGGTACGGATCGAGCTGCTGGAGCGGCTGCAGGCCTTCATCGCCCACGACATCCTGCCGCTGATCCCGGAAGAGGGCTCGGTCGGCGCCAGCGGTGATCTGACCCCGCTGTCCTACGTCGCCGCGACCCTGTCCGGCGAGCGCGAAGTGCTGTTCAACGGTGAACGCCGCCTGGCCGCTGACGTCCACCGCGAACTGGGCTGGACCCCGCTGGTACTGCGACCCAAGGAAGCGCTGGCGCTGATGAACGGCACCGCGGTGATGACCGGCCTGGCGTGCCTGGCCTATGCCCGCGCCGATTACCTGCTCAAACTGGCGACCCGCATCACCGCTCTCAACGTGGTCGCGCTGCAGGGCAACCCCGAGCATTTCGACGAACGCCTGTTCGCTGCCAAGCCGCATCCGGGGCAAATGCAGGTCGCCGCATGGATTCGCCAGGACCTGGCCATCGACGCCCCGACCGCTCCATTGCATCGTCTGCAAGACCGCTACTCGCTGCGTTGTGCGCCCCACGTCCTGGGGGTGCTGGCCGATAGCCTGAACTGGCTGCGCGGGTTTATCGAGATCGAACTCAACAGTGCCAACGACAACCCCATCATCGACGCCGAAGAAGAGCGCGTGCTCCACGGCGGTCACTTCTACGGCGGCCATATCGCCTTCGCCATGGACAGCCTCAAGACCCTGGTCGCCAACGTCGCCGACCTGCTGGACCGCCAGCTCGCGCTGCTGGTGGACGTGCGCTACAACCACGGCCTGCCGAGCAACCTGTCGGGTGCGACAGCGCAACGGGCGATGCTCAACCATGGTTTCAAGGCCGTACAGATCGGCACCAGCGCCTGGACCGCCGAGGCCTTGAAAAACACCATGCCGGCCAGCGTGTTCTCACGCTCCACCGAGTGCCACAACCAGGACAAAGTGAGCATGGGCACCATCGCCGCCCGCGATGCGATCCGCGTGCTGGAGCTGACCGAACAAGTGGCCGCCGCAACCTTGCTCGCCGCCAATCAGGGCGTGTGGCTGCGCAGTCGTGCCGAAGATGCCCGCCCGCTGCCGCCTGCGCTGGCCGCGATGCACACCGAACTGAGCAAAGACTTCCCGCCCGTGGTTGAAGACCGCGCCCTCGAAGCCGAACTGCGCCTGTGCCTGGCCCGGATCGCCCAACAACACTGGAGGCTGCATGCGTAGCAAAGGCGTTCTGCACGTTGACACTGAAATTCTGGTGCCGTTTTTCGACATCGATACCATGCACGTGGTGTGGCACGGGCATTACGTCAAATACCTGGAAGTGGCGCGCTGCGCGCTGCTGGACCACATCGGCCACAACTACACCCACATGCTCGCCGCGGGCTACGCCTGGCCGGTGATCGACATGCAGCTGCGTTATGTGCGCGGCGCCACCTTTGGCCAGCGGATCAATGTACGCGCCAGCCTGGTGGAGTGGGAGAACCGCTTGAAGATCAACTATCTGATCAGCGACCTGGCCAGCGGCGAACGCCTGACCCGCGCCAGCACCGTGCAAGTGGCGGTGGAAATTGCCAGCCGCGAAATGCAACTGGCGTCGCCCGCCTGCTTTACCGAAGCCGTCGCCAGGGTGCTGCCATGAGCCCGAAATCCTGTAGCAGCGAGCTGGCTCGCGAGATGTCTGGCCGCTTTAAAAAGCTCGCTGCTACAGGGTTTGTGCTGATGTTTTTATGTTCATCAGCCCAGGCCTTCGACCTGCAACAACTCAGCACACAGCTGGCCAGGCCACAGGTTATCCACGGCGATTTCATCCAGGAAAAACACCTGCGCGCCCTGCCCAAACCACTGATCAGCACCGGTACTTTTGTACTGGCCAAGGACCACGGCCTGCTCTGGCAACTCAAGACCCCGTTGCAACAGGACTACCGCATCACCGCCCAGGGCATAGCCCGGCGCAACGCTTCTGAATGGCAAATGCTCCCCGGCAAGAGCGCCGGAGCCGAGCAGAACCGGCTGTTCCTCGCCGTCCTGCAGGGCGACAGCAGCGACCTGCAGCGCGACTTCGAGCTGCAACTGCAAGGCGAAGCCAGCCACTGGCAACTGACCCTGACCCCGCGTTCAATGCTGCTCAAACAGATTTTCACCCGGATCAATATCGACGGCGGCGAACTGGTGCAACGCATCGAGCTGCAAGAAACCCAGGGCGACAGCACCTTGCTCAAGCTGCAAAACAGCGTCAGCAATCAACCCTTGAGCGATGCGGAGCAGCACGACTTTGCCCAGTGAACGCTGGTTGCCCCGTGGCTTTCTGATCCTGCTGCTGGCCGTGCTCGCACTGGCCGCCTGGCAATGGCGTCACGGCGCTCCGCTGTCGGCCAACCTGATGGAACTGGTGCCCGGTGAATCGCCGGACGCCCTGGAACTGAGCGCCGAACAGCGCATGCAAGAACCGCTGAACCGAGAGATGCTGGTACTGGTGGGCAGCGCCGATCGCCAGCAGGCAATCGCCACTGCCCGGCAACTGGGCGAAGCCTGGCAAGCCAGCGGCCTGTTCGAGAAGGTGCAGTGGAACCTGCAAGCCGACCTGCCGGCCCTGCGCCAACAACTGCTGCGCGGACGTCTGGCGATGCTGGCCGAAGCTGATCGTACGCAACTGATCCAGCATCCCGATGCGTTCATCCAGCAGCGGGTGCAGTCGCTGTTCGACCCCTTTACCGGGTTCAGCCTGGTGCCGAGCCAGGACGACTGGCTGGGCCTGACCGGACGCATTCAGAACAGTCAGCCGGCCCGTGGCAGCGTGCAGCTGGATATCGGTAGCGGAGCCCTGATCGCCGATGCCGACGGTAAAAGCTGGGTGCTGCTGCGGGCGCGCACCCTGGGCAATGCCTTTGACATGCAGCTGCCGCTGCAAGTGGCCGGGCTGCTCGAACAAAGCCGCCAGCAAGCGGCCAGCCACGATGTGCAATTGCTGGCCGCCAGCGGCCTGCTGTATGCGGCCAGCGGGCAACAGCAAGCGAGCCGCGAAATCACCTGGGTCGGCGGCGGTGCCACCCTGGGCATTCTTCTGCTGTTGCTGTTGGCCTTTCGCCGCTGGCGAGTATTGCTGGCCTTTGTCCCGGTGTTGGTGGGCATGCTGTTTGGCGCCGTGGCCTGCGTCGCCTGGTTTGGCAGCATGCACGTGATGACGCTGGTGCTGGGCTCCAGCCTGATCGGGGTGGCAGTGGATTACCCGCTGCACTACCTGTCCAAAAGCTGGAGCCTGAAACCCTGGCGCAGCTGGCCCGCCTTGCGCCTGACCTTGCCCGGGTTGAGCCTGAGCCTGGCCACCAGCTGCATCGGTTATCTGGCCCTGGCCTTTACCCCGTTCCCGGCCCTCACCCAAATCGCCATTTTCTCCGCCGCCGGCCTGGTCGGGGCTTATCTGAGCGCCGTGTGCTTGCTGCCCGCCTTGCTCAAGGGTGTCGAGCTGCGCCCGGCGCAATGGCCGCTGAGCATTGCGCAAACCCTGCTGGATATCCGTGAAGCCTTGCTCAGAAAGATTCCCACCCCGGCATTGCTGGCCCTGTTGCTGGCGTTTTGCGCCGCCGGGTTGTGGCAACTGACCAGCAAGAACGACATCCGCCAATGGGTCGGCGCACCGCCGCAGTTAATGGCCGAAGCCCAGGCCATTGCGCGAATCACCGGCTACCAGCCCACCAGTCAGTTTTTTCTGGTGCGCGCCGACAATCAACAGCAGTTGCTGGAGCGCCAGGCCGCCCTCAGTGAGCGCCTCGATCAGTTGGTCAACATGGGCAAACTGCAGGGCTATCTGGCGCTCAACCAACTGGTCAACCAGCCTGGCGCGCAACATCAACTGCGGGCCGCCCTGGATCAACTGCCACACCACTGGCAGCCGCTGCTGGAACTCGGCGTCAGCGAGGCCGCCCTGCAAAATGAGCTGGCCCAACTCCAGGCCTTGCCCGAGCAGCAGATTGACGATGCCTTGAGCGGGCCGCTGGCCGAACCGTGGCGCCCGCTGTGGCTGGGTAACACCCCCGAGGGCGTGGCCGCGATGGTCAGCCTGCAAGGGCTGAACAATGCCAGTCTGCTGCGGGTGCAGGCGCAGGACCTGCCCGGTGTGCAACTGGTGGACCGGCTGGGTGATTTGAACCGGGTGTTCGCCGCCACCCAAATCAGCGCCGCCGAATTGAAACTGCTGTCCTGCGTCCTGATCGTGCTGCTGTTGATCGCGCCATTCGGTTTTCGCGGCGCGCTGCGCATCGTCGCCCTGCCGTTGCTGGCCGCGCTGTGCAGCCTGGCCAGCCTTGGCTGGCTGGGTCAGCCGCTGACCCTGTTCAGCCTGTTCGGCTTATTGCTGGTGACGGCCATCAGCGTCGATTACGCCATTCTGATGCGCGAACAGATTGGTGGCGCTGCAGTCAGTCTGCTTGGCACCTTGCTGGCGGCACTGACTACCTGGCTGTCATTCGGCCTGCTGGCCGTATCCAGCACCCCGGCGGTGAGCAACTTCGGGCTGTCGGTGAGCCTGGGGCTGGCGTTCAGCTTCATCCTCGCGCCATGGGCCGGGAAGCAGGAGCACAAGCCATGCTGACCCTGCTGTTCTGGCTGATGGCCCTGGCCCTGTTTGCCGGGGCCACCCGGCTGGGCCGCCACTTCGGGGTGATCCCGATTGTCAGCCAGTTATTGTTGGCGTCCATCGGTTTGCCGCTGCTGATGCTGCTGTGGGTCGAACCCCACTGGCAGCTAAGCGGCGCGCAGCTGGTCACGCCAGGGTGGCTGAAAACCCTGTACAGCCTGAGTTTCGCCCTGTTGCTGGGGCATATCCTGAGTGATGTGATTGACCTGCGCATCGACCGCCAGAGCCTGAAAATCGCCCTGCCCAGTTTTGCCATTCCCTTTGTCTGCGGGCTGGCCTGCGCGGTGTGGCTGCTGCCCGCACAACCCTGGCTGAGCTCGCTGGCGGTGGGCCTGGTGTTTGCGATCACCGCGATCCCGGTGCTGTATCTGTATCTGCGCCATATCGACTACCCGCCCGCCGCTGCCCGCCGCCTGGTACAAAGCGCGATCCTGATCGACCTGACCTGCTGGAGCCTGTTCGGCCTGGCCCAGGGCAGCCTCAATCTCAGCAGCCTGCTCCTGCCGCTGGCGGGCGCCCTGCTGCCGTTGTTGCTGCGCGGACTGCGGATTCGCCAACCCCTGTGTTACAGCCTGGGTTTTCTCGCCCTGCTGGTGGTAGCCGAGCATTACCGGCTCAATGCGCTGGTTTTCGGCGTCGGTTACCTGTTGTGCATGGCGTGGCTCAAAGTCCCGCTGGTGATGCCGTTGAAAGCCGCCTGGCTGGAAAGCCTGCAAACCCGCCTGGCGGTGCCGTTGATCCTCACCTTCGGCATTGTGCAGATCAACCTGCACAGCGCCCTGAACAGCATCAGCGCCTTGCAGATAGCGGCACTGTTGCTGCTGCCGATGGCCAGCAAGCTGCTGGGCAACTGGCTGGGGTTGAGCTGGGCCACGCCTTCGTTTACCGGCGCCAGCAAGTGGCGTGAAAGCCTGCTGCTGAATATTCGCGGCTTGAGTGAAATCGTCTTTCTCAACCTGCTGCTGCAACAACAGCTCATCAGCCCCGCACTGTACTTCGCGCTGATGCTGATGGGCCTGATCGCCACGCTGTTACCGGCGCTGGCGGGCATCAACAAAACCCCTGTGAAGTCTGCCGTCCCCCCCGGCAAGGAGCCCGTGTGTCAGTAATAGATATGGAACGTCGTCAGGTCGTGGTGATTGGTGCCGGGCCGTCCGGTGCAATCGCGGCGGCCTTGCTCAAACGCAAAGGGCACGATGTATTGATCGTCGAGCGCCAGCACTTCCCGCGCTTTTCCATTGGTGAAAGCCTACTGTCGCACTGCCTGGATTTCATCGAGGAAGCCGGCATGCTCGAGGCGGTGCAAGCCGCCGGTTTTCAACTGAAGAACGGCGCCGCCTTCGCCTGGGGCGAGCAGTACAGCGCCTTCGATTTTGGCGACACCTTCAGCAACGGCAAGCCGACCACGTTCCAGGTCCAGCGGGCCGATTTCGACAAGCTGCTGGCTGACCAGGCTGCACTGCAAGGCGTCGAAATCCGCTATGGCGAAACCGTGACCGCAGTGGATATCGAGCGCAGCAAGCCGCTGCTGGATGTGGTGCGCGAAGACGCCAGCAGCTACCGGATCGAGGCCGACTTTATCCTCGACGCCAGCGGTTACGGACGAGTTCTGCCGCGCCTGCTCGATCTCGAAGCGCCCTCCGGTTTCCCGGTGCGCCAGGCGGTGTTCACCCATGTCGAGGACCGGATTGACTGCACGGGTTTCGAGCGCGAAAAAATCCTCATCACCACCCACCCGACCCAGCGCGATATCTGGTTCTGGACCATCCCCTTCAGCAATGGCCGAAGTTCGGTGGGCGTGGTGGCGGCGGCGGAACACTTTGTGGGACGCAGCCAGAACCCCGACCAGTGCCTGCGCAGTTTTATCGAGCAAACCCCAAGCCTGGGCCGGGTACTGGCCAATGCCGTGTGGGACACCCCGGCACGCACCCTCGGCGGTTACTCGGCCAACGTCAAAACCCTGCACGGGCCGGGTTTTGCCTTGCTGGGCAATGCCGCCGAGTTCCTCGACCCGGTGTTCTCTTCGGGCGTGACCATTGCCATGCGCTCGGCCAGCATGGCCGCCGCAGTGCTGCACCGCCAGCTACAAGGCGAAGCCGTAGACTGGCAAATCGAGTTTGCCGAACCGCTCAAACGTGGAGTCGACACCTTCCGCTGCTACGTCGAAGGCTGGTACGCCGGCACTTTCCAGGACGTGATCTTCCACCCCGACAGCTCGCCACAAATACGGCGCATGATCAGCGCGATTCTGGCCGGCTATGCCTGGGATGAAAGCAACCCCTTTGTCAGCGAACCCCGGCGCCGCCTGCGCATGCTGTCGGACATCTGCGCCACGGAGACCCCATGAAACCTCTGAGCGATACCTACGTCGAAGAAACCCGTTTCGGGTTCTGGTTTTTACGCAGTCACACCTGGCAGCATCACGTACTGCGCGTGGCCATCAACGACCTGCGCAGTCTGTTCAGCGCTGAGCTGCCAACGGCGCCGGTCATCCTCGATGCCGGTTGCGGGCAGGGCAAGTCGTTCCAGTACCTGCAACAAACCTTCGCCCCCAGGCGCCTGATCGGCCTCGACGCCGACCCGCTGAGCCTGACCCTGAGCCGCGAAGAAGCGCGGCGTCAGGGCATCGACATTGAACTGATCGGCAGCGACTGCGCCGAACTTGAAATCGCGGACGCCAGCGTCGACATCCTGTTTTGCCATCAGACTTTCCATCACCTGGTGCAACAGGACCGCGCACTGGCCGAGTTTTATCGGGTGCTCAAGCCCGGCGGCTATTTGCTGTTTGCCGAATCTACCGAGGCTTACATCGATACCTGGGTGATTCGCTGGCTGTTCCGCCACCCGATGCACGTGCAGAAAAGTGCCGCGCAATATCTGGAGATGATCCGCGATCAGGGCTTCGAGTTTACAGAGCAGAACGTGTCATACCCGTATCTGTGGTGGAGCCGCTCCAAAGACTTCGGGCTGCTGGAACGCCTGGGCCTGCGTCGCGCGAAACCGGTGGGCGAGCGCGAGGAAACCCTGGTCAACCTGGTGGCCCGTAAACCTGCGGGACCTGCGCAGTGAGCCTGGCGATGCACAAAACCTGCAGGAGCGAGCTTGCTCGCGAGATTTTTAAAAAGATCAAACAGCTCGCTCCTGCAGGTTTGCTGGCGTGCCTGCTATTGGGCGGCTGCGCGAGCCTGCCACTGCCCGAACAGACCCCGACCCTGGCGCTGCCGATGCAATTGCATATTCAGCGCGAACAGGCCGACCAGCGCCAGGACTGGCTGCTGGTGATTCAACAGCAAGGCGCAGGCTTGCGCTGGTCGTTGATGGACCCGCTGGGGATTCCCCTGGCGCGTCAGGTGTTGCAGGACGGAAGCTGGCATGCCGACGGTTTGCTGCCTCCCAACCCCGAGGCCCGGGAGCTGTTTGCCGCCCTGCTGTTTGCACTTACGCCCCAGGCCGAACTGGCGGCCAATTATCCACAGGCAGAATCGGCGGCCGACGCGCGGTTTCTGAAACCACGCTGGCAAGTCCATTATCGACAGCCACAGGTATTGCGCATTGATATCAAGGGCGATGTGCATTACGCCATCAGCCCGCTGGAGGCGCCACCATGACCGCGTATCTGAATGCCTTGGGCATCATCTGCTCCCTGGGCCGCAGCCCCGATGAAGTGGCGCGCCGGCTGTTTGCCGGTGACTGCTCGGGCATACAGCGCGCCAGCGGCCTGGTACCCGGACGCAAGGTGTCGGTGGCCGGTGTGCAGGGCGAACTGGCGGCGATCCCGGCGCAATTGAGTGCGCACGCCAGCCGCAATAACCAGTTGCTGCTCGAAGCGGCATTGCAGATTCGCGAGCCCATTGAACAGGCAATCCGCACCTGGGGCCGTGACCGCATCGCCATTGTGCTGGGCACCAGCACCTCGGGGATCGATGAAGCCAGCCAGGGTATTGCCCACTACTTGCAGCATCAGCAGTTCCCCGAAAATTACGACTATCAGCAACAAGAACTGGGGGCGCCGGCCAGTTTCCTGGCTGACTGGCTGAATGTCAGCGGCCCGGCCTATGTCATTTCTACCGCCTGCACCTCCAGCGCCCGGGCCCTGATGAGCGCCCAGCGCCTGCTGGACATGAACCTGTGTGACGCGGTGCTGTGCGGCGGTGTGGACAGTTTGTGCAAGCTGACCCTCAATGGTTTTTCGGCCCTTGAAGCGGTGTCCGATGAACGCTGCAACCCGTTCTCGGCAAACCGCTGCGGAATCAATATTGGCGAAGCCGGCGTACTGTTCTTGATGAGCCGTCAGCCCGCCGCAGAACATTCGATTGCCCTGCTCGGCGCCGGCGCCAGTTCGGACGCGCACCATATCTCGGCCCCCGAGCCCACTGGCCGGGGTGCGGTGCAGGCCATGCACAAGGCTTTGCACCGGGCCAGTCTGCAAGCCGGCCAGATCGGTTACCTGAACCTGCATGGCACTGCCACCCGGCACAATGACGCCATGGAAAGCCACGCCGTGGCCCAGGTGTTCCCCCAGGCGGTGCCATGCTCGTCGACCAAGCCCATGACCGGCCATACGCTGGGTGCAGCAGGCGCACTGGAAGCTGCGTTTTGCTGGTTGAGCCTGACCCGCGGCAACCTGCTGCCACCCCATGTCTGGGACGGCCAGGGCGATCCGCAACTTCCGGTACTGAATTGGGTGACGCCCGGCCAGACCCTGGCATCTACACAACAGCGCTGCCTGATGAGCAACTCGTTTGCTTTCGGTGGCAATAACGTCAGCCTGATTATCGGAGACGCCCCATGATTGCTTGGCCGCTCGCCGAATTGCTGCCCCACGCCGGCGACATGATCCTGATCGATCAGGTGCTGGAGTTTGACCAGGAACAGATTCATACCCGTCTCACCGTGCGCCCCGGCGGCTTGTTCAACCGTGAAGACGGCAGCCTCCCGGCATGGGTGGGCATCGAGTTGATGGCGCAAAGCGTGGCGGCCTATGCCGGTTGCCGCGCACGCAGTGAAGGCAACCCCGTCGAGCTGGGCTTTTTGCTCGGCACGCGCAAATTTGAATGCAATGTCGAACACTTTCCGGCGGGCGCCGAGTTGCAGATTCACGCCCTGCGCTCACTGGAAGACGACAACGGCATGGGGGTTTTCGAGTGTCATCTCACCGCCCCCGGCATTCATGCCAGCGCCCGCCTGAACGTGTTCCGTCCACCCCAGGCACAAAACTATCTTGCTCAAGCCTCCCGGGAGACCCGCCATGACTGAGTCCATTCTGGTTACCGGTTCCAGCCGTGGCATCGGCCGCGCCATCGCCCTGCGCCTGGCCCGGGCCGGTTTCGATCTGGTGCTGCACTGCCGCAGTGGCCGCAGCGAAGCCGACGCCGTGATGGCCGAGGTCCAGGCCCTGGGGCGCACTGCCCGGGTACTGCAATTTGACGTCTCGGATCGCGCCCGCTGCCGGGAAATTCTTGAAGCCGACGTAGAAGCCTTTGGCGCCTATTACGGCGTGGTGCTCAATGCCGGCCTGACCCGCGATGGCGCCTTCCCGGCGTTGAGTGAAGACGACTGGGACGAGGTGATGCGCACCAACCTGGACGGTTTTTACAACGTGCTGCACCCGGTGATGATGCCGATGATTCGCCGCCGCAAGGCCGGGCGCATTGTGTGCATTACCTCGGTGTCGGGCCTGATCGGCAATCGCGGGCAGGTCAACTACAGCGCCTCCAAGGCCGGTCTGATCGGTGCCGCCAAAGCGCTGGCCATCGAACTGGGCAAACGCAAGATCACCGTTAACTGCGTCGCTCCGGGCCTGATCGACACCGCCATGCTCGACGAAAACGTCCCCGTGGAAGAACTGATGAAAATGATCCCCGCACAACGCATGGGCACCCCGGAAGAAGTGGCGGGCGCGGTCAACTTTTTGATGTCCGGCGAAGCCGGCTACATCACCCGCCAGGTCCTGGCGGTCAATGGAGGCCTGTGCTGATGAAGCGCGTTGTCGTCACCGGCATGGCCGGCATCACCTCGCTGGGCAGTGACTGGGCCAGTATCGAAGCCAATTTTTTAGCCGGTCGCAGCGGCATCCGGCGTATGGACGAGTGGGACCGGTTCACCGAGCTCAACACCCGTCTGGCCGGCCCCATCGATGACTTTGTGGTGCCAAAGCACTGGACCCGCAAACAACTGCGCAGCATGGGCCGGGTCTCGCGCCTGGCGGTTGGCGCCGCCGAACTGGCCTTGCAGGACGCCGGCTTGCTGGGCAACCCGATCATTCGTGACGGACGCATGGGCGTGGCCTGCGGCTCGTCCACCGGCAGCACCGACGAGATCAAGGCCTTTGGCAACATGCTGCTCAACTCGGTGGCCGACGGTCTGAACGCCAACAGCTACGTGCGCATGATGCCCCACACCACCGCGGCCAATATCAGCATCTTTTTTGGTCTGACCGGGCGCCTGATCCCCACCTCCAGCGCCTGCACCAGTGGCAGCCAGGGCATCGGCTATGCCTACGAATCGATCAAGTTCGGACGCTTGCCCCTGATGCTCGCCGGCGGTGCCGAAGAACTCTGCCCCACCGAAGCCATGGTGTTTGACGCGCTGTACGCCACCAGCCTGAAAAACGACGCACCGCACACCAGCCCGCGCCCCTACGACCAGGACCGGGACGGCCTGGTGATAGGCGAAGGCGGCGGCATGCTGGTGCTCGAAGAGCTGGAACACGCCCTGGCCCGTGGTGCCCATATCCATGCCGAGATCGTCGGTTTCGGCAGCAATGCCGACGGCCAGCACACCACCCGCCCGGAAGTCAGCACCATGCGCCGGGCCATGGAGCTGGCGCTGGAAGACGCAGGCATCGCCGCGCAGGCCATCGGCTATGTCAACGGACACGGCACCGCCACCGAACAGGGCGACATTGCCGAAACCCTGGCCACCAGTGAATTGTTCGGCAAGCACATGCCCATCAGCTCGCAGAAGAGTTTTCTGGGCCACACCCTGGGTGCCTGCGGGGCGCTGGAATCGTGGTTCTGTATCGAAATGATGAACCGCGACCGCTATGTACCGACGCTCAACCTGGACCAGGTCGACCCGCGCTGCGGCGAGCTGGATTATCTGCGGGGCGGGTTTCGCGAGATGCACAACGATTACGTGATGAACAACAACTTTGCCTTTGGCGGGGTCAACACATCGTTGATCTTGCGCCGCTGGTCGTAACGCTTCTGGAGCCAATGGAATGTCTTACCTGCTACGCGTAACCCTGATCGCCCTCGCCCTGCTGAGCACCGTGTCGTGCAGCAGCAAACCCATGCAGACCCCCGACCGCACACTGCACGCTTCGATTCATGCCGACCGGGCGCAGATGCAGCAGGCGATCGTCAAATCCCTGGTGGGCCGTGGCTGGACAGTGCAAAAAATCACCCCTGACCTGGTGCAGGCGCAAATCACCGTGCGCGAGCAATACCACGCCGAAATCGACATCCCCTACAGCGCCAGCCACTACCAGATCATTTACCGCAACAGCAGCGGTCTGGACTACAAGGACGGCAAGATCCACAAAAACTACATCCGCTGGGTGCGCCTGCTGGACCGCGACATCGTGCGCGATCTCAAGGACAAGCAGAACGAGCGTACGGCGCAACAGCTGTCGGAAGCGGCTGCAAAGTGACAATCAACCCCCCTGTAGGAGCTCGCTCCTACAGGGGTTGGTTAACGGTTTTACGCGTCAGCAGTTCGGCAAATGCCGTGGCCATCGGCGAGCTTTGGCCCTTGCGCTGCACCAGCCACACGGCTGTATGGGCGTAG
The DNA here is from genome assembly GCF_022496645.1 of Pseudomonas sp. TMW22089. NCBI lineage: Bacteria > Pseudomonadati > Pseudomonadota > Gammaproteobacteria > Pseudomonadales > Pseudomonadaceae > Pseudomonas > Pseudomonas sp. TMW22089. Next base: position 254,102 of record NZ_SCFG01000001.1, on the reverse strand, counting down.
GCATCCAGCAGCGGTCGATACACCACCCCCTTGATCCGCATGTGCTGGAACGACGCAGGTAGCACCGATACGCCCAGCCCTGCCGAGACCAGGCCAATGATGGTCATGGCCTCACCCGCTTCCTGGGAAAAATGCGGGCTGAAACCCGCCTGGCGGGCCAGGCTCATCAGCTGTGCATACAATCCGCTGCCGTAACTGCGCGGGAAAAATACAAAAGGCTCTTCGGCCAGGGCCGCCAGCTGCAAACCTTCTTCGCTGCCTGCAGCCAGCGGGTGATCGGCCTGGATCACAGCCACCAGAGGCTCGCTGAACAGTTCCACCACCGTCAATGACTCCGGCAACGCCAGCGGGCGGATCATCCCGACCTCGATGGACTCGTCCACCAACCCTTCGGCCACTTCGCGGCTGCTCATTTCCTTGAGGTTTAAATGCACCGCCGGGAACGCCTGGCGAAAGGCAAATATGGCCTGGGGAATGCTCGAGCTGAATGGCGCCGATGAGGTAAAGCCGATCTTCAGTTCCCCCAGCTCCCCCAGCTGTGCGCGCCGGGCCACGTCGGCTGCCTTGTCGACCTGGGCCAGCACCAGTCGCGCCTCCTCCAGAAACAACCGGCCCGCTTCACTGAGCTCGACCCGACGGTTGGTCCGGTCGAACAGGCGAGCCCCCAGCTCTTGCTCCAGGGCCTGTATTTGCTGGCTCAGGGGCGGCTGGGAAATACCCAGCAACTGGGCCGCGCGACCAAAGTGCAGTTCTTCGGCAACAGCGATGAAGTAACGTAAATGACGCAATTCCATAGGAGCCCCATTGAGTCGTAAAACCTATCAAACAGGTCGAACAATATATTGGAAAGAATCGTTAGCCACCTATATTCTTTTGCCATTGCCGCTCGGCTTTATGTTTGTCTGAGGTCCCCGTGAAAACTGCTGTCGCCCCTCTCGCCCACGAAATCCCGCCGCCCGCGCAGGATGATATGGGCACGCAACTGAATGACATTTTCATCGAGAAAGGCACACCGCTGTTTATGCGCACGGTGCTGGCACTGTTCTCCGGGGGCTTCGCCACCTTTGCCTTGCTGTATTGCGTGCAGCCGATGATGCCGGTGCTGTCCCATGAATACGGGATCAACGCGGCGCAGAGCAGTCTGATCCTGTCGGTAGCCACAGGGATGCTGGCCATAGGTTTGCTGATCACCGGGCCCATTTCCGATACGTTCGGGCGTAAACCGGTGATGGTGTTTGCATTGTTTTCGGCGGCTGCGTTTACCCTCCTCAGCGCGCTGATGCCCACCTGGGAAGGTGTGCTGATCACCCGGGCGCTGGTGGGTTTGTCACTGAGCGGACTGGCCGCCGTGGCCATGACCTATTTGAGTGAAGAAATTCACCCGCAGCACATCGGTCTGGCGATGGGTCTGTACATTGGCGGCAATGCCATTGGTGGCATGAGCGGACGCCTGATCAGCGGCGTGTTGATCGACTTTGTGAGCTGGCATACGGCGATGCTGGTGATTGGCGGCCTGGCACTGGTGGCCGCCCTGGTGTTTGTGAAGATCCTGCCCGAGTCGCGAAACTTCCGCCCCCGCACCATGAACCCGCGCAGCCTGCTGGACGGGTTCACCATGCACTTTCGCGATGCCGGCCTGCCATGGCTGTTTCTTGAGGCGTTCTTGCTGATGGGCAGCTTCGTGACGCTGTTCAACTACATCGGTTATCGCTTGCTGGCAGAGCCGTACAACATGAATCAGGCGCTGGTGGGCTTGCTGTCAGTGGTGTACCTGTCCGGTATTTACAGCTCGGCGCAAATTGGCGCGCTGGCCGACAAGCTGGGGCGGCGCAGGGTGTTGTGGGCCGTGATCGTGCTGATGCTGGCCGGGATCGCACTGACCATGTTCGAGCCTGTGGCGCTGGTGATCATCGGCATGTTGCTGTTCACCTTCGGCTTCTTCGGCGCGCATTCGGTGGCCAGCAGCTGGATCGGCCGGCGCGCCACCAAAGCCAAGGGCCAGGCGTCGTCGTTGTACCTGTTCAGTTACTACGCCGGATCGAGCATCGCCGGGACCGCCGGCGGTTTCTTCTGGCATTACGCCGGGTGGAACGGCATTGGTTCGTTTATCGTCGCGCTGCTGGTGATTGCATTGTTGGTGGCGTTGCACCTGGCCCGATTGCCGGTGCTGCCGAGGAACGTGAAGAGCATTTGATCCAGGGCCTCGCGCAAGCCAAAAAAAACCCGGCACTGGCCGGGTTTTTTTATAAGGCTTGAGCTTACTCGTGATACTGGCCCGAGAACTCGTGCACGGCGCTGATAAAGGCACCCGCATGTTCCGGTTTCACTTCCGGGGTAATGCCATGCCCCAGGTTGAATACATGGCCCGAACTCTTGCCGTAGCTGGCCAGGATGCGCTTGACCTCGGTGCGGATTGCCTCGGGGTTGGCGTAAAGCACAGTCGGGTCCATGTTGCCTTGCAGCGCAACCTTGTTACCGACGCGCTGACGGGCTTCACCCAGGTCGCAGGTCCAGTCCAGGCCCAGGGCATCAGCGCCGGCATCGGCAATGCTTTCGAGCCACAGGCCGCCATTTTTGGTGAACAGGATCACCGGTACTTTGCGCCCTTCATGCTCGCGGATAAGACCGCTGACGATTTTGCGCATGTAGGCCAGGGAAAATTCCTGATAAGCCGCAGACGACAGGTTACCGCCCCAGGTATCGAAGATTTGTACGGCCTGTGCGCCGGCCAGAATCTGGCCGTTGAGGTAGGACGTAACCGACTGCGCGAGCTTGTCGAGCAACAGGTGCATGGCCTGGGGGGTGTCGTAGAGCATGGCCTTGGTTTTGCGGAAGTCTTTCGACGAACCGCCTTCTACCATGTAGGTGGCCAGGGTCCACGGGCTGCCGGAGAAGCCGATCAGCGGCACACGACCGTTAAGCTCGCGGCGGATGGTGCTGACCGCGTTCATCACGTAGCCGAGGTCTTTTTGCGGGTCCGGGATCGGCAGGGCTTCGATGTCAGCCAGGGTGCTGACCACCTTTTTGAAGCGCGGGCCTTCGCCGGTTTCAAAGTACAGGCCCTGGCCCATGGCGTCAGGGATGGTCAGGATATCGGAGAAAAGGATGGCCGCATCCAGCTGAGGGAAGCGGTCCAGAGGCTGCATGGTGACTTCACAGGCGAACTCGGCGTTCTTGCACAGGCTCATGAAATCGCCGGCCTTGGCACGGCTCGCGCGGTACTCCGGCAGATAGCGACCGGCCTGACGCATCATCCAGACAGGCGTGACATCTACGGGTTGCTTGAGCAAAGCGCGAAGGAAACGGTCATTCTTGAGATCAGTCATGTCTGCATCCGGAAAAAAAGTGGGGGCATTTTCTCAGAGACGGACGCAAAAGGCACGGCAAGAGCCGTGCCTTTTATCTATCGGGGCGATTTGTCGCGGGGATTTTGATTTGGCGCAGCCCACAAACCTCATTCTGGAATGAGGTTTGTGTGGGAGCTGGCTTGCCAGCGATGCTGACAACGCGGTCTTTGATCAAGACCGAGGTGATGCTATCGCTGGCAAGCCAGCTCCTACATTTTGATCATGTTTCAAAAATTACAACCGCATCACACGCCCAGGTAATCCATGATCCCTTCAGCCGCGGTGCGGCCTTCGAAGATCGCGGTGACCACCAGGTCGGAGCCGCGCACCATGTCACCACCGGCAAAGATCTTCGGGTGGCTGGTCTGGTGCTTGAACTGCGACTGCTCGGGCGCAATGACACGGCCCTGGCTGTCGGTCTGGATCTCGAACTGCTCAAACCATGACGCCGGGCTCGGACGGAAACCAAAGGCGATGATCACGGCGTCCGCCGGGATGATCTCTTCAGAACCCGGGATCGGCTCCGGGCTGCGACGGCCGCGGGCATCGGGTTCGCCGAGACGGGTCTCGACCACCTTCACGCCTTCAACCCGGCCTTCGCCGACAATGGCAATCGGCTGGCGGTTGTAGAGGAATTTCACGCCTTCTTCCTTGGCGTTCTTCACCTCTTTGCGCGAGCCGGGCATGTTGGCTTCGTCACGACGATAAGCACAGGTCACCGACTTGGCACCCTGACGGATCGAGGTACGGTTGCAGTCCATGGCCGTGTCGCCACCACCAAGCACCACAATCTTTTTGCCTTTCATGTCGACGAAGTCTTCCGGCGACTTTTCAAAGCCCAGGTTGCGGTTGACGTTGGCAATCAGGAAGTCCAGCGCGTCATGCACACCCGGCAAGTCCTCACCGGCAAAGCCGCCCTTCATGTAGGTGTAAGTGCCCATGCCCATGAATACCGCGTCGTACTCGGCCAGCAGCTGCTCCATGCTGATGTCCTTGCCGATTTCGGTATTGAGACGGAACTCGATACCCATGCCGGTGAAAACTTCGCGACGGTGGCTCAGCACGGTTTTTTCGAGCTTGAACTCCGGGATGCCGAAGGTCAGCAGACCGCCGATTTCCGGGTTTTTATCGAAGACCACCGGGGTCACGCCACCACGCACCAGCACGTCGGCACAGCCCAGGCCCGCAGGCCCGGCACCGATGATCGCCACACGCTTGCCGGTCGGCACCACCCGCGACATGTCCGGGCGCCAGCCCATGGCAAAGGCGGTATCGGTGATGTACTTCTCCACCGAGCCGATGGTGACCGCGCCAAAACCGTCGTTGAGGGTGCAGGCACCCTCGCACAGACGGTCTTGCGGGCACACCCGGCCGCACACTTCGGGCAGGGTGTTGGTCTGGTGCGACAGCTCGGCGGCGGCGAGGATGTTGCCCTCGGCCACCAGCTTGAGCCAGTTGGGAATGAAGTTATGCACCGGGCATTTCCATTCACAGTACGGGTTACCGCAACCCAGGCAGCGGTGGGCCTGCTCGGCCGACTGCTGGGGTTTGAAAGGTTCGTAGATTTCCACAAACTCTTTTTTGCGTTGACGTAACAGTTTCTTCTTCGGATCTTTGCGCCCGACATCGATAAATTGGAAGTCGTTACTCAGACGTTCAGCCATCTTCAAAACCTCTTTACGACAGCTGCAAGCTTCAAGCTTACAGCTGCAAGAACACGTTTACCGGAACACCCCTGACTGCTTCGAGCTTGCGGCCTGAAGCTTGCCGCCTGCCGCTGCGTCGTCACTGCGGACTACCCAAAGTACTGGCCAGCAGAGACTTCAGGCTCGCCGCCTTGGGTTTGACGAGCCAGAAACGACGCAGGTAATCATCGAGGTTTTCCGAGAGGTTGCGGCCCCACTCGCTGTTGGTTTCCTGAACGTATTCGTCCAGCACGTGTTGCAGATGGTTGCGGTAGGCCTCCATCGCTTCGCCACTGATACGCTGGATTTCCACCAGTTCGTGGTTAACCCGGTCGACAAAGCTGTTGTCCTGATCCAGCACGTAGGCGAAACCGCCGGTCATGCCCGAGCCGAAGTTGTAACCGGTTTTGCCCAGTACGCAGACGAAACCGCCAGTCATGTATTCGCAGCAGTGATCGCCCGTGCCTTCAACCACGGTGTGGGCCCCGGAGTTACGCACGGCGAAACGCTCGCCCGCCGTGCCCGCCGCAAACAGCTTGCCGCCGGTGGCGCCGTACAGGCAGGTGTTGCCGATAATCGCGCTGTCCTGGGTTTTGTAGACGCTGCCCGCAGGCGGCACTATCACCAGCTTGCCGCCGGTCATGCCCTTGCCCACGTAGTCGTTGGCATCGCCTTCGAGGTACAGGTTCAGGCCGCCGGCGTTCCACACACCAAAGCTCTGGCCTGCAGTGCCTTTGAAGCGGAACGTGATCGGCGCCTTGGCCATGCCCTGGTTGCCGTGGGCACGGGCGATTTCACCCGAGATCCGGGCACCGATCGAGCGGTCACAGTTACAGATGTCCAGGGCGAACTCCGCGCCACTCAGGTCGTTGATGGCAGAAGTGGCCATGTCGACCATCTTCTCGGCCAGCAGGCCTTTGTCGAACGGCGGGTTGCGCTCTACCTGACAGAACTGCGGCTTGTCGGCCGGGATATGGTCGCTGCCCAGCAGTGGCGTCAGGTCGAGGTGGTGCTGCTTGGCGGTTTCGCCCTGCAGGATTTCCAGCAGGTCAGTACGCCCGATCAGCTCTTCGAGGGTGCGCACACCGAGTCTGGCCAGCCACTCGCGGGTTTCTTCAGCCACGTAGGTGAAGAAGTTGACCACCATGTCGACCGTGCCGATGTAGTGGTTTTTACGCAGCGATTCGTTCTGGGTCGCCACGCCGGTGGCGCAGTTGTTGAGGTGGCAAATACGCAGGTATTTGCAGCCCAGGGCGATCATTGGCGCGGTGCCGAAGCCGAAGCTTTCAGCGCCGAGGATCGCGGCCTTGATCACGTCGAGGCCGGTTTTCAGGCCGCCGTCGGTTTGTACCCGCACCTTGCCGCGCAGGTCGTTGCCGCGCAGGGTCTGGTGGGTTTCAGCCAGGCCCAGCTCCCACGGCGCGCCCGCGTATTTGATCGAAGTCAGGGGCGATGCACCGGTGCCGCCGTCATAACCGGAGATCGTAATCAGGTCGGCATAGGCCTTGGCCACGCCTGCGGCGATGGTGCCTACGCCCGCTTCCGCCACCAGCTTGACCGAAACCAGCGCCTTGGGATTGACCTGTTTGAGGTCAAAAATCAGCTGCGACAAGTCTTCGATGGAGTAGATGTCGTGGTGCGGCGGTGGCGAGATCAGGGTCACGCCGGGTACTGCGTAACGCAGTTTGGCGATCAGACCGTTGACCTTGCCGCCCGGCAGTTGCCCGCCCTCGCCCGGCTTGGCGCCCTGGGCCACCTTGATCTGCAGCACTTCGGCGTTGACCAGGTATTCCGGGGTCACACCGAAACGGCCGGTGGCCACCTGTTTGATTTTCGAGCTTTTGATGGTGCCGTAACGCGCCGGGTCTTCGCCGCCTTCACCGGAGTTGGAGCGTGCGCCCAAACGGTTCATGGCTTCGGCCAGGGCTTCGTGGGCCTCCGGCGACAGTGCGCCAAGGGAGATGCCCGCCGAGTCGAAACGCTTGAGGATCGACTCCAGGGGTTCGATCTGGTCAATGGACAGCGGCGTGTCGAGGGTTTTGACCTTGAACAGATCGCGGATCATCGACACCGGGCGTTTGTCGACCAGTGCCGTGTATTCCTTGAACTTGCTGTAGTCGCCCTGCTGTACAGCCGCCTGCAGGGTGGCAACCACGTCCGGGTTGTAGGCGTGGTATTCGCCACCGTGCACGTACTTGAGCAAACCGCCTTGCTGAATCGGCTTGCGCGCGCTCCAGGCTTCGGCAGCCAGCAATTTTTGCTCGGCTTCAAGGTCAACGAAACGTGCGCCCTTGATCCGGCTTGGTACGCCGCGGAAGCTCAGGTCGCAGATTTCTTCAGACAAGCCAATGGCCTCGAACAGCTGCGCTCCGCGGTACGAGGCAATGGTCGAGATGCCCATCTTCGAGAGGATCTTGAGCAGGCCCTTGGTGATGCCCTTACGGTAGTTTTTGAAGACTTCGTAAAGGTCGCCCAGCACTTCGCCGGTGCGGATCAGATCACCCAGCACTTCGTAGGCCAGGAACGGGTAGACCGCCGAAGCGCCGAAGCCGATCAGCACCGCGAAGTGATGCGGGTCACGGGCAGTAGCGGTTTCTACCAGGATGTTGCTGTCGCAGCGCAGACCTTTTTCGGTCAGGCGGTGGTGCACCGCGCCCACAGCCAGCGAGGCGTGAACCGGCAGCTTGCCCGGCGCGATATGGCGGTCGGTCAGGACAATTTGCGTACGGCCGGCACGGGCGGCTTCTTCAGCCTGATCGGCAATGTTGCGCACCGCCGCTTCCAGGCCAACCGACTGGTCGTAGTTGAGGTCGATGATCTGACGCTCAAAGCCCGGCAGGTCGAGGTTCATCAGCGAGCGCCATTTGGCAGGCGAGATAACCGGTGAACTGAGGATCACGCGCGAAGCGTGCTCTGGCGATTCCTGGAAGATGTTGCGCTCGGCACCGAGGCAGATTTCCAGCGACATGACGATGGCTTCACGCAGCGGATCGATCGGCGGGTTGGTGACCTGCGCGAACTGCTGACGGAAGTAGTCGTATGGCGTGCGCACTCGTTGGGACAGCACCGCCATTGGCGTGTCGTCCCCCATCGAGCCCACGGCTTCGTAGCCCTGTTCGCCCAATGGACGCAGCACCTGATCGCGCTCTTCGAACGTGACCTGGTACATCTTCATGTATTGCTTGAGCTGGTCAACGTCGTAAAACGCCGAACCATGGTCATTGTCGTCGATGGTGGCCTGAATGCGCAGGGCATTCTTGCGCAGCCACTGCTTGTACGGGTGGCGCGACTTCAAGCGGTTGTCGATGGAGTCGGTGTCCAGCACCTGGCCAGTTTCGGTGTCAACGGCGAGGATCTGTCCAGGGCCCACACGGCCTTTGGCAATCACGTCCTGTGGCTGGTAGTTCCACACGCCGATTTCCGAGGCGATGGTGATATAGCCGTTGGTGGTGGTGACCCAGCGCGCCGGGCGCAGGCCGTTGCGGTCGAGCAGGCAGACAGCGTAACGACCATCGGTCATTACCACGCCCGCCGGGCCGTCCCACGGTTCCATGTGCATCGAGTTGTACTCATAGAACGCCCGCAGGTCGGGGTCCATGGTTTCAACGTTCTGCCACGCCGGTGGAATCAACATGCGCACGCCACGGAACAGGTCAATGCCACCGGTGACCATCAGCTCCAGCATGTTGTCCATGCTGGAGGAGTCAGAACCCACGCGGTTGACCAGCGGGCCGAGCTCGTCGAGGTCGCCGATCAGGTCGTTGGCGAACTTGGTGCGACGGGCCAGGGCCCAGTTGCGGTTGCCGGTGATGGTGTTGATCTCGCCGTTGTGGGCGAGAAAGCGGAATGGCTGGGCCAGTGGCCATTTCGGCAGGGTGTTGGTCGAAAAGCGCTGGTGGAACACGCAGATCGCGGTTTGCAGGCGCTCATCGCTCAGGTCCGGATAGAAGGCGGTGAGATCCGCCGGCATCATCAGGCCTTTATAAATGATGGTCTTGTGGGAAAAGCTGCAGATGTAATGGTCGGTATCAGCGGCGTTGGCCACCGACGATCGACGACGGGCGCTGAACAGCTTGATCGCCATGTCCTGATCGCTCAGGCCGGCACCGGCAATGAACACTTGCTCGATCTGCGGCAGACGATCCAGGGCCAGACGGCCCAGCACGCTGGTATCGATCGGCACTTTGCGCCAGCCCACCAGTTGCAGGCCCGCCGCGAGGATTTCGCGGTTCATGTTGTTACGGGCCGCTTCAGCCTTGATCGGGTCCTGGTTGAAAAACACCATGCCGACCGCGTACTGCTTGGGCAAATCACTGCCGAACTGTTCTTTGGCCACGGCACGCAAGAACAGATCAGGTTTTTGAATCAGCAGGCCACAACCGTCACCGGTCTTGCCGTCTGCGTTGATCCCACCGCGGTGGGTCATGCAGGTCAGGGCCTCAATGGCGGTTTGCAGAAGGGTATGACTGGGCTCGCCCTGCATATGGGCAATCAGGCCGAAACCACAGTTATCCTTGAATTCATCGGGGTGGTACAGACCTGCTTTCATAGACACTTTCTCACCAGGCTGCCCCATAAAGGGGCAAATTTCTTTTAATTCAACCACTTGGTCCCCGCGCTGAACGTACGCCAGCTTGGCAGGGCAAAAGGGTGGTCATTCTACACACCGACGTAAGAGCTCACAAATTAAGCGGCGAATTGCCGTAAATTCATGTCGCATTTATGAAGGTTTAAAGCGATTACCTGTGCTAGTCAAAACATTTTTGATGTTGACCGCCACACGGCGCAGACACCACAAGGCATACGGCCTATTTAGCCGCATGCTCAAGCTGGAATTTTGATGTACGAGAACGGCGGCCTGGGTAAGGCCGCCGGAGCATCAGCGAGCTGCTGCCAGTTCTTGTTGGACGCTGGCGACAGTGCGAGGCCAAGGTTTACCAGCCTGAATCTTCGCTGGCAAGTTCTTGATTGCCGCAGTTGCTGCGGCATGGTTCGGGAAATTGCCGTAGGTGACGACAAACAGGGGCTTGCCGTTGAGCGATTTCTTGAAGTAGCGGGCTTGGCCACCTACTTCTTTGACGACGTTTTGTGCAGAGGCTTCGGAGCTGGTGCCAACAATCTGCACCACGTAGTTAGTTGCTGGCTGGCTGGAATACCAGCTACCGCCCGGTGCCGCCTTGGCCAGTGTGACCGGCTTCTCGGCCGGTTTCACCACAGGCTTTGGAGCCGGGGCCGGAGCAGGTTTGGCAACCGGAGCAGGTGCAGGTTTGGCTGCTGCCACGGCCGGTGCCGGTGCCGGCGCAGGACGTGGTGCTGCCACTGGTGCCGGGCCCGATGCCACGCCTGGAGGCGGCGCAGTGGTGGTTACGGTTGGCGGCTGGGCCACGCCACCGTCGACTGCAGGTACGCCGCCGTCATCGCCTTCAGCAATGCCGCCAGCGGCTTCAGCCAGAGGCCCGCGCATGACCGGCTGCGATTGACCCACCAGCGGCAATGGCATTGGCTGCGAAGAACCGGCGAAATCTATCGACGGATTGGCGCCGCCATTCGGCGTGGCCTGGCCCAATTGTGTCTGCTCAGCAGCGGGTGCGGTTGGTGCTTTGCTGCGACCCGGAATCAGAATGGCAGCGGCTACTGCCACCACCACTACGGCACCAATGGCCAATACGTGTTTCTTAGGCATGTTGAACCCCATACTTGGACGTTTGACCGCAGAACGGCTAGCAATCATGGCTTCGATCATTGCATCGCGGGCGACCTGATTGATGATGCCAGGCCAGCCTTCGGAGCTCTCGTGTATATCTGAGATCTGTTGTGCGCTAAAGAGTTCGATTCCACGCCCGGCACCTTCAAGGCGTTGCGCCAGGTACTCGCGGGTTTCTTCCTCGGTATAGGGCTGCAGCTCGATCACATGGAAGCGCTCTTCATCAGCGCTCAACTGCTCAAGCCCGTCAATCATTGACGGCTCGCCAAACAGGAAGACATGCGGCCGGCCTTCCGGCGCACCCGCCGCCAGGGCCAGCAGGGCCTCAAGAGCAGACTCGTCGAGCTGCTCGGCGTCATCGACCAGCAGGTAGACTTCCTGCCCGGTCAGCGCCAGCTGTACCACTTGCGCCAGAATCGCGCCCACATCGGCCCGGGCAGCGTTCAGGGTCTGCGCCACCTGGCGCAAGATGCCAGCAGCGTCACCGGCACCCCGTGCCGACACCACCACGCTCTGTACTGACTGTTTGTTGGTGCTGGCGACCAGTGCCTGACGCAGCAAGGTCTTGCCGCTGCCCTCAGGCCCGGTCACCACCAACAGCAACTGGCTATAGCGGGCTAGGTGGTGCAATTGCCCCAGCACCGGCTTGCGCTGGGCAGGGAAAAACTTGAACCCCGGCACCCGCGGTGCAAAGGGGTCATGGTTCAGCTGGAAGTGACCGAGGAACGCCTCGTCGGCATGCAAACTAGTCATCAGGATCTTATTAACCTTTAAGCTGAGCCAGTGCGCGGTAATCCGCACCCAGCGTGGCTTGTAGAACCTCTTGTGGATAATCGTCAGTCACTGTGGCTTCGCCAAGACGGCGCAACAGCACCAGTCGCATACGACCGTCGATCACTTTTTTATCAACTGCCATGTGTTGCATGAAGTCGGCTTCGCTCATGTCGGCAGGCGGCACAACCGGCAAACCTGCACGCTGGAACAAACGGATACCGCGATCACGCTCGGCCTGGTCGATCCAGCCTAAACGGAAAGACATTTCCAGCGCCATCACCGTACCTGTCGCAACCGCCTCGCCATGTAGCCACACGCCATAGCCCATATGGGTTTCGATGGCGTGGCCAAAGGTGTGTCCAAGGTTGAGGGTGGCACGCACACCCGACTCGCGTTCATCGGCGCCGACCACTTCGGCCTTGGCCGAGCACGAACGCTGAATGGCGGCAGTCAGGGCAACCTGATCGAGGCCACGCAGGGCGTCCATGTTGTCTTCCAGCCAGGTCAGGAAAGGCTCGTCGCAAATCAGCCCGTACTTGATGACTTCCGCCAGCCCTGCGGACAATTCGCGGGGCGCAAGGGTATTGAGGGTTTGCGTATCGATCAGCACCAGATTGGGCTGATAGAAGGCACCGACCATGTTCTTGCCCAGCGGATGGTTGATCCCGGTTTTGCCGCCCACGGACGAATCAACCTGCGAGAGCAAGGTGGTTGGCACCTGGATAAAGTCGACACCGCGCTGATAGCAAGCGGCGGCAAACCCGGCCATGTCACCAATCACGCCACCACCAAGGGCAATCACCGTGGTGCGCCGGTCATGGCGGGCTGTGAGCAGGCCATCGAAAATCAGCTGCAGGGTTTCCCAGTTTTTGAACGATTCGCCATCGGGCAGGATGATCGGCAGCACCGAATACCCCGCCAGGCTGCGGGTCAGGCGCTCAAGATAGAGGGGAGCCACGGTGGTGTTGGTCACAATCGCCACCTGGCGACCGGCGATGTGCGGAGCCAGCAGCAGCGGCTGATCCAACAAACCTTCGCCAATGTGAATCGGGTAGCTACGCTCGCCTAGATCAACCTTCAGTGTTTGCATGAATCCCCGCATTGAAAAAGGACAGCCGGCGCCCTGTCTCACAATTATCAAGTGTGGGTCGCGCCGGGAAGTGACACAACTCTATAGCCTTTGGCCATACCGCTGAAGCAAAACAAGCTTTGTCGGAGCGGGCCTGGCGGCGGCTGCATGAACCTGGTCAAACCTTGTGACCGCGGCACCTGCATCGCTGGCAAGCCAGTTCCCTCAATACCTTTGACTGCCTGACAGCACGCCATGGCCGGCGCCGAGGATAGCGCATTTCGCAACGCACTTTAATGGCCCGGACATGGATACACCGTCAAGGGTGCGATGGTTTTTTGTAACCGCTGTCGAAGCAGCGACTACCGTGGGGCAAGTTGAGCCAGACGTTCGAGAATATTCAGAACCACCATCCGCGGCGGTCGCTCATCGGTTTCGACCACCAGATCGGCGATTTCCCGATAGAGCGGGTCGCGAACAGCCAGCAGGTCCCGCAGAATTTTCTCCGGGTTGGCATTGCGCAGCAGGGGTCGGTTGCGGTCACGCGCGGTACGTGCAACCTGCTGCTCGATGGAGGCATGCAAGTACACCACCCGCCCGCCATTACGCAGCGCAAGCCGGTTTTCCGGGCGCATGACCGCGCCACCACCGGTTGCCAGTACCACGCCATCGGCTTCGCAAAGCTCGGCAATCATCGCCGCTTCACGATCACGAAAGCCCGGTTCGCCTTCTTTATCGAAGATCCACGGGATATTGGCACCGGTGCGCAATTCAATTTCCTTGTCGGAATCTTTGAACGGCAGGTGCAGCTCTTTGGCCAGCAAACGTCCGATGGTGCTTTTTCCAGCCCCCATTGGCCCAACAAGAATCAAATTTCGCACAGAATCAATGACTCACAGCAATCGCCTGGTTGTTCATGATACGCGGAGTCAGGAACACCAGCAGTTCGGATTTTTTTTCCTGGACAACGTCTCTCCGGAAAAGTCGGCCAACATACGGCAGATCGCCAAAAAATGGCACTTTATCTATTACTTTGCTTTGAGTATTTGAGAACACGCCCCCAATCACAATGGTTTCTCCGTCTCTAACCAGCACCTTGGCCTTGACCTCGTTCTTTTTGATCGGCGGCACATCGTTGACCATATTGATGTAGTCAGGCTCGTCCTTGGTCACCACAACGTCCATCAGGACGCTGTTGTCCGGGGTGATTTGCGGCGTCACCTGGAGAGACAAGGAGGCCTCCTTGAATGACACCGAGGTTGCCCCGCTGCCGCTGGTCTGCTGATAGGGAATTTCGGAGCCCTTGAGGATTTTGGCGGTTTCCTTGTCTGAGGTAACGACCTTGGGTTGAGAGATGATTTCACCGTTTCCGGTCTTTTCCATGGCACTGAGTTCCAGATCAAGCAACAGGTTGTTGCTGATGAAGGCGACACCCAACCCCGAGGTATTGCCCCTGACACCGAGATCGACGAAGGGTGAATTCAAGTCTGCAGCCCCGCCTGCTGCATCAATACCTCCTGCGCTCAACCTGCCACCCTGATTGACCGCCCCGCCCCAGCGCACCCCAAGATTCTTTTCAAAGTCCACCCCGGCCTCAACAATACGGGCCTCGATCATGACCTGGCGCACCGGCACATCCAGCTGAGCCACGATGCGCCGCAACTCTTGCAGTTGCTCGCCGGTCTGCAAGGCAATGATGTGATTGGTGCGCTCATCAACCGTGAGCGAGCCTCGCCCCTGGGCGCCGGGCTGAGCAGCGGTCACTGACTGAAACAGGCTGGCAATGTCTGCCGCCCGGGCATGCTTGATCTGCACCAGCTCCCGACGCAACGGTGCATGTTCGGCCAGTTGATTGCGCAGATCCTGCTCATACTGCTGGCGGGCAGCCATTTCTTCGGCAGGCGCTACCAACAGCACATTGCCTTCAAGGCGTTTGTCGAGATCCTTGCTTTTAAGCACCAGGTCCAGTGCCTGGTCCCAGGGTACGTCCTGCAAATTGAGGGTCACACTGCCTTGCACGGCATCACTGACCACCAGATTGAACCCGGTAAAATCTGCCAGCAACTGCAGCACCGTGCGCACTTCGACGCCCTGGAAGTTAAGGGATATTGTTTCGCCCACATAGACCGCCCCGGGCGCTTTTGAGCCTGGGGACTCAAGAGGGCCGGCTGGCACGACCGCCAGTAACTGCTGCGAATTCAGCGCGCTGCATAGCGCCAGTACACACACCGGGAAAGTCCTTTTCATGGCGTAGTTCCGTCAAGACTGCTGTTTTAAAGGGATCGTCAGGGACCGCTCCAGCCAACCGCCCCGACCATCGGAAATAACCTCAAACACCTCAACCCGGGCGTTATTGATCGAGGCAATCTGACCGTTGTTGCGACCCAGGTAATCGCCGATTTTCAACCGATGGACAACACCCTTGGCTCGCAACAAGGCATTGATTTGCAGAGCACTGGAAAGCGTGCCGACCATTTCGAATTGTTCAAGGTCAATGCCTTCCAGAAACTGCCGGGGCCGGTTGCCGTCAAGTTCATCATCGCGCAGAAGACTTGTTTGCCAACTACCGGCGCCAGCTTCTCCTGCAGCCTGAAAAGGGCTGCGCAGAGCCTGGGCCGTGTAGACAAACGGCGGCCGGTCACCAGCCTGCGCAACCGTTACAACCGCATCCCCCCCATGCGTCCGGACTTCCTGAAGCCAGGCCTGCAACTGCACAGGGCTTTGCCCGTTGTCGCATCCCGCCAGGGCCACCGCCCACCCCATGACCCATAACCGGGCCAGAACACTCACGGGGCAGATTCCTGATCGTGGGTGCGGTAAGTACTGGCCAGCAGGGTCATGCGCAATTGGCCGTTACCCGCATCACTGAGCGGGGCAAGGGTAAAATCCTGCACCGTCACAATGCGCGGCAAGCCAGCAAGGCCGCTGACGAAAAGACCAAAGTCGTGATAAGCCCCGACCAGCGACAACTGCAATGGCAGCTCGCTATAAAAAGGTTGAAGAACTTCGGGCAACCACTGGATGCGTTCGATCATCAGGCCGCTGGTCAGGCCCAGTAGTGAGATCTGGTCAAGCAGCGCGGGGACTTCTGCCTTGCGGGGCAGTTGCGCCATCAAGTGCCTGAAAGAGCTTTCCAGCACCTGCACTTGCTGCAGGTGAGCATCAAGCCCCGAAACATGCGCGGCCATGGACTCAAAACCGGCCTTGAGCACAGTCTCTGTCGCACGTTCCTGCTCGAGCCTGGTGAGCGCAGAATGAATCTGCAGCAGATACCCCGCCAGCAACACAAACCCCACCAACGCCAGCGCCACCAGCGATTTTCGCCGCAGTGACCAGTCACCCGACTGAGCCGGGTTCAACTCGTGCAGCTCAAGGACGCGCAGGCTCTGCAGCCAGTGCGCGGCCATCAGAGCACCCCACCGGCGGGCGCATGCCGGCTGCGTACGGTCATCTGAAATAACCGCTCATTGCCCCCGGTGTGCACCGGCCCCGCTTTCACATCGATCAGTACGGGGGTTTCCAGCCAGTGCGACGCATCCAGGTTGCGCATCAACTCGGCGACCAGTTTATTGGACAGGGCAACCCCCGTGATGACGATGGTGCGCTCGGTCATTTTTACGTCGGTGAAATACACCCCCACCGGCAAGCTGCGGGCCAGTTGCTCGAGGATAATCCCGCTGTCCGAGCGGTTGCCCTGAAGCGTCTCGATCGTTTGCATGCGCTCAAGCAATTGCTCGCGGCGCACCTTCAACTGATCGATTTGCCGGGCTCGCCCGTCCAGCTGCACCGTGGCGCTGCGGATCAAGTCATTGCGCGCCAGCTGCCGCTCTACGGCGCGGTCGATGAAGCGATCGATCACCAGCAGGCCACCTGCTGCTGCCACAGCCAGGGCGAGCAGTACAATCAAAAAAACCCGGCTGCGCTTTTCACGCAGCAATGCGCGCCAGGGCAGCAAGTTGATTCTCGCCATTAATCAAACCCCCTCAAGGCCAGACCACAGGCAGTCAACAACAGCGGAGCATCGCAGAACAAGGCTTCAGGCGCGAGTGCAGGATTGAGATCCATGAGCGCAAACGGGTTGGCCACCCGCGTCGGTATACCCGTTTGCGCCTCAACCCGCTGATCCAGCCCCGGGCGCGACGCCCCAGCACCCGCCAACAGGATCGCGACCACCCCAGGGCCACTGCCGGACTCGGCAAACTGCGCAAACCCGCGCTGCAGATGCTCAGCCCCAGCGGTGCTCAAGGCTTCATTGCAAAAATCAGCGGAGCCAAACGGCAGCTCTGCGCAGTGGATCACAAGGCCTTGCCGGACGATGCTTAACCCCGTCGTTGCCGCGGCGAAGTCCAGCACGGCCACTGTGCCCGTCACGTCCAAGGGCTGAGGCGGACCAGGGGCCCAGACCGCTCCACGGGCCAGGGCATGGGCCTGAACATCAACCACTCGCGCCTTCAGTCCGGCACCGCTCAACAGTGCCTGGTACCAGGCCAGGGTTTCTTGCCGGCAGGCCACCAGCAATACGCTGACCTGACCCGGGCTGCTGGATACATGCTCTTGAACCTCGAAGTCCAGTGCCGCATCTTCAAGGGCATAGGGCAGATATTGCTCGGCCTCCAACCAGACATGAAGCTCCAGATCTTCCCGGCTCAGCCCCGCTTGCACCTCAAAGGTTTTACCTATGACCAGCGCGTCAGGCACCGCCACGACAGCATCACGGGCCTCTACCCCCGCCCTGCCCAATGCCCCGAGCAGCGCTTGTGCGACACTTTTCGGATCCGCGCCGGTCTGATCATCTGCACCCGGGATCGCCAGCGGTTGAACGGCATATGCCTGCAACCTGAACCTGCCGTGCGCACGGCTCAGTTCGACGATTTTTATCCCGTGCGAACCGATGTCGATTCCCACATATCGCTGGCCGGACTTGTTGAATAATCCGCTCACTGATGTTTTCCCTAATGCAATCCGTGACTTACGGAGGGGTAAAAAATGAGATCCGCTCAAAACCCGTTCTGACATGTGGCCCATGACGCCCATGAGCGAAAAATGCTTATAATGCCGGGCGTTTTTTTCCGTATCGTCGACCCGGCGCACTTGCGCATTACCCTGACGTGCAAACCCATTTCTCAATCTGGAAATCCAAAAGCCTTGATTCGTCTGCTGAAGTTTTTCGGGTGGTCTTTCGTTGCTGTGTTCTGCGGGCTCCTGCTCGTGCTGAGCGGCGCGTTTCTCTATCTTAGTCCTGGCTTGCCGTCCGTAGAGTCGTTGAGAAGCATCCAGTTGCAGATTCCTTTGCGGGTCTTCACCAGCGACGGCAAATTAATCGCAGAGTTCGGCGAAATGCGCCGCTCCCCGATCAAGTTCGCCGACATTCCACCCAATTTCATCAATGCCTTGTTGTCTGCAGAAGATGACAACTTCGCCAATCATTACGGGGTTGATCCCAGCAGCCTGATGCGTGCCGCCACCCAGCTGGTAAAAAGCGGACACATTCAATCGGGTGGCAGCACCATCACGATGCAGGTGGCGAAGAACTATTTCCTCTCCAGCGAGCGCAGCTTTTCGCGCAAAACCAATGAAATCCTGTTGGCTCTGGAGATCGAGCGCGAACTGACCAAGGACGAAATCCTTGAGCTGTACGTGAACAAAATCTACCTGGGCAACCGCGCTTACGGCATCGAGGCCGCGGCGCAGGTGTACTACGGCAAGTCGATCCGCGACCTGAGCCTGGCGCAGATGGCCATGATTGCCGGTCTGCCCAAAGCCCCTTCGCGCTTTAACCCGCTGGCCAACCCGGTGCGCAGTAAAGAGCGACGCGACTGGATTCTGGGCCGCATGTACAAGCTCGGGAAAATCGACCAGGCCAGCTACGAAGCCGCAATTGCCGAGCCGGTCAACGCCAGCTACCACGTACCCACTCCGGAAGTCAGCGCACCGTATATCGCCGAGATGGCCCGCGCCGAAATGGTCGGGCGCTATGGCAGCGCTGCCTACACCGAGGGCTACCGCGTCACCACCACCGTGCCGAGCAATCTTCAGGAACTGGCCAACACCGCCGTACATGAAGGCCTGATCGCCTATGACCAGCGCCACGGCTATCGCGGTCCGGAATCCCGCTTGCCGGGCAAAACCCCGGCGGCCTGGGCTCAAGAGCTGGCCAAGCAACGCCCGTTCAGCGGTCTGGAGCCGGCCATCGTGACCCAGGTCGACAAAAACGGCCTGCAAGTGCTGACCCGCACCGGAGAAGGCCACGTGGCCTGGGACAGCATGAAATGGGCGCGCAAGTTCCTCAATACCAACAGCATGGGCCCCATGCCCAAGCAGCCTTCCGATGTGGCGCAAGTCGGCGACCTGATTCGCGTACAGCCACAAGCCGATGGCAGCCTCAAGTTCAGCCAGGTGCCAAACGTACAAGGCGCTCTGGTTTCCCTTGATCCGGACAACGGCGCCATTCGTGCCCTGGTCGGTGGTTTTGCGTTCGAGCAGAGCAACTACAACCGCGCGATGCAGGCCAAGCGCCAACCGGGTTCAAGCTTCAAACCTTTCATCTATAGCGCCGCGCTGGATAACGGCTACACCGCCGCCACCCTGGTCAACGACGCGCCGATCGTGTTTGTCGACGAGTACCTGGACAAAGTCTGGCGCCCGAAGAACGACACCAATACCTTCCTCGGCCCGATCCGTGTGCGTGAGGCGCTGTACAAGTCGCGCAACCTGGTCTCGATCCGCTTGCTGCAAAGCCTGGGCATCGACCGCACCATCGACTACATCAGCAAGTTCGGCTTCAACAAACAGGACCTGCCGCGCAACCTGTCGCTGGCCCTGGGCACGGCAACCCTGACCCCGATGGAGATTGCCACCGGCTGGAGCACCTTCGCCAACGGCGGATACAAGATCACGCCGTACCTGATCGACAAGATCGAAAGCCGCAACAGCGAAACCCTGTTCGTGGCCAACCCGCCAAGCGTGCCGAAAGACGCCAGCAAAGATGTGCCGAAAGAAGCCGCAGCGCTGACCATCGACACCATCAACGCCGCACCGGGCTTGCCGACGACTGAAACCCAGGCGGTCGCCGAGCGCATCGTTGACGGGCGTACCACTTACATCCTCACCAGCATGCTGCAGGACGTGATCAAGCTCGGCACCGGGCGCCGCGCCCTGGCGCTGGGCCGTACCGATCTGTCGGGCAAAACCGGTACTACCAACGAATCCAAGGATGCGTGGTTCTCCGGGTACAACGCCGATTACGTGACGACCGTGTGGACCGGTTTCGACCAGCCGGAAAGCCTCGGACGTCGCGAGTACGGTGGCACCGTCGCCCTGCCGATCTGGATCACCTATATGGGCGGCGCACTCAAAGGCAAGCCTGCTCACAGCCAGGCCGAACCCGAAGGCATCCTCAGCCTGCGCATAGACCCGGCAAGCGGCCGTATCGCTTCCCCCGGCACCCCTGGCGCCTACTTTGAGCTGTTCAAGAGCGAAGACACACCACCTACCAACAGCGAACTGGGCAATGGCGTAGCGCCGGGCAGTCCACTGCCGGCAGATGATGGCGCGCCGATCGATCTCTTCTAACGAGGTCGCCAGCCGCAAGCGCCCCTAACAGGCGCTTGCGGCCAGCCCAGAGTGGCATTGATCCAGGCCAGCGTTCAAAAAGTCATAAACCTGCATGGCTGCTTGCCTGAAGCCAGGTCAAACGGGCAATTGCCCAACGTCGCCAGCTGATAGTGGTCCAGTGCGCAAGATTGCGGGCTGCCTGAGCGCATCGGACACAACGCCCCCAAGCACCCCGAAAACCAAAAAGCCCCGATGCTTCGCAGCATCGGGGCTTCAGGTTTGACGCTAAACGAAATTAGCCGTTAAACACGTCATCCACGCTTTTGAGCGGGTAGTTTTTCGGGTATGGCAGGGTAGCAACACCGGTCTCGATCGCAGCTTTGGCCACGGCATCGGAGATCAGGGTGATCAGGCGGGCATCCATTGGTTTCGGGATGATGTACTCACGACCGAACTCCAGCTTGATACCGCCGTAGGCGTCGCACACTTCCTGTGGCACTGGCAGTTTGGCCAGTTCACGCAAGGCGTTGGCCGCTGCGATTTTCATCTCTTCGTTGATACGCTTGGCACGGACGTCCAGAGCACCACGGAAGATGAAAGGGAAACCCAGTACGTTGTTGACCTGGTTCGGGTAGTCCGAACGACCTGTGGCCATGATCACGTCGTTACGAGTGGCGTGGGCCAGCTCCGGAGAAATTTCCGGATCCGGGTTGGAGCACGCGAACACGATCGGGTTAGGCGCCATGCGCAGCAGGTTTTCAGCGCTCAGCAGGTTCGGACCCGACAGGCCAACGAACACGTCTGCGCCTTCCATGGCGTCAGCCAGGGTGCGCTTCTCGGTGGCGTGGGCAAATACCGCCTTGTACTGGTTCAGGTCGTCACGGCCGGAGTGAATCACCCCGGTACGGTCGATCATGTAGATGTTCTCGATGGCCGCGCCCATGCTCACCAGCAATTTCATGCAGGAGATGGCTGCAGCGCCGGCGCCCAGGCAAACGATTTTGGCATCGGCCAGGGTTTTACCGGCGATTTCCAGGGCGTTGATCATGCCGGCCGCGGTCACGATGGCGGTACCGTGCTGGTCATCGTGGAATACCGGAATATCGCACTGCTCGATCAGGGCACGTTCGATCTCAAAGCACTCAGGTGCCTTGATGTCTTCGAGGTTGATGCCGCCGAAGGTGATGGAAATGCGTTTAACGGTGTCGATGAAGGCTTGCGGGCTTTCGGAGTCAACTTCGATGTCAAAAACATCGATACCGGCAAAGCGCTTGAACAACACGCCTTTGCCTTCCATAACAGGTTTGGAGGCCAATGGGCCGAGGTTACCCAGGCCCAGAATCGCGGTACCGTCAGAAATTACGGCTACCAGGTTGCCCTTGCCGGTGTACTTGTAGGCAAGTTCAGGGTCGCGGGCGATTTCGCGCACTGGTTCGGCTACACCCGGGCTGTAAGCCAGCGCTAGATCGCGGGCAGTAGCGGTAGGTTTGGTGAGCTCGACACTCAGTTTCCCTGGACGGGGCTGGGTATGGTATTCGAGAGCGGCGGTTTTCAAATCAGACATGTGGGCAATCCGCTTTTATGCTGTTGGACAGACGGATCGCCGAGCATACGCGTGTCGCAAAGTCCCGACAAGACTGACCAGTCAGCAGTGTCAAGGGCTTTACCTTAAGACTTTGGGCCAAGAGCCGCGCCCTGCAAGGGTTAGAGTGTTCACAATCACCATTAAAAATTGTCTACAATTTTTAATGCGCAATGACTTTAAACATCCCCGGATCAGTCAAAGGCAGCATCCAGCGCGCCTGCCCACCTTGCAAACCGCCCCGCCTGGCGCGATCCAGAACCCAGCCACGGGCCTCAATCTGCGCGCCCTGCAGCCTGAGGAGGGCCTTGTGATCAAAGCCGCCCAGCTGATTGGGTGCAATATGCAATACCAGACCGCCCTGCAGATCGATCCAGAGTCCACCGCGATTGCGCTGCACCTTACTGACCGTTGCGCTGACCAGAACGAAACCCGAGCGGGTGATTTGCTGCGGCGTCAGCACCGGCGACTGCCGCCATAGCCCCAGCCCGGATGCCCGGGCGCTTTGCTCGGCCGCTTGCTGGCAATCGAGTAACCGGGTATTCGGGGCGATTGCCACCTGATAGGCCAGGCCATCGGCCAGCAACCGGGCTTCAAGATTACTGCCATCGGCGCCAAACACATGGGCAAGGGTGCGCCCGTAACGGTCCTGAGCCTGCTTGCCCGCGAGCAATCCGACCCGGCCATCGCTTTGCGCCACCAAGTCTTGCAGGCGCTTGCGCGCAGCGTCGGCAAAAGGCTCGGCGGACTGGCCTTGCTTCCCCGTCTCCGGGGCATTGAGGCCGATCATGCGCACGCTGCGGCCATCCTTGAGGCGCAGGGTGTCGCCATCGACCACCCGCTGCACCTGTGCGTATGACAAGGCTGCCGGTGCAGGGCACAGAGGCGCGGCAGAAACGTCAGCCAGCCAAATCCCGGACACAAAAAAGGCGCCCGCAAGGGACGCCTTTTTCAATAACCCGGCCAGACCAGAAAGCCTGCCCAAGGTCATCAGCCTTACTCGGCTGCTTTGTCTGCTTCTGCTGCTGGAGCTGCTTTAGCGCCGAAAGCACCAAAACGAGTCTTGAAGCGATCAACACGACCGCCAATGTCCAGAGTTTTCTGCTTACCGGTGTAGAACGGGTGGCACTCGTTGCATACGTCAGTGCCCAGTGGCTTGCACAGGTTCGAACGGGTTTCGAACTTGTTGCCGCAGCTGCAAGTTACCAGGATTGTTTCGTACGCTGGATGGATATCGGCTTTCATGGGGTATTCCTCAGGCTAGCGTGCCGCCACTCAACACCATTGTTGAATACCGCACGTAAATTTAGGGCGCCGATAATACCAGACCTTTGCATTGACGCAAGTGACCAATCATGCTCCCCCCAAATTCTTTCACCATTCATTGACCTGCCTTTTAGTCCCGGACCGCGTTGTCTGCTAGGCTCCGGGCCATCTTTGCCGTTCATCACTTGAGAGCCCCGCGTGCCCGACGCCATTTTGCGCCTTGCCCTGCCTTCCCCCTTGCGCCGCCTGTTTGATTACCGGGCGCCTGCGGGCGTGCTGCGCAGTCAATTACAGCCCGGGATGCGCCTGCGGGTACCGTTCGGGCGGCGGGAAATGATCGGGATTCTGGTGGAAGTGGTCGACCACAGCGAAGTGCCGGCCGACAAGCTGAAACCGGCAATCGCACTGCTCGATGCCACACCGCCGCTGCCGGCCTCCCTGTTCAAGCTCTGTTTATGGACCTCGCAGTATTACCAGCACAGCCTGGGCGACACCCTTAGCTGGGCGCTGCCGGTGTTGTTGCGTCAGGGCGAGCTGGCCGAAACCCGCCAGGAGCGGTTCTGGCAGATCGCCCCCGGGGCCAGGCTTGACGACCCGCGTGTCGCCCGGGCCCCGCGCCAGCGCGAGGCGCTGGCCACCCTCGCCCAGCACCCCCACGGCGTGGCCCATCAACTGCTCAGTAAATTGATGTTGAGCAAAGACAGTCTCGACCTGCTGCTGGCCAAAGAACTGGTCACCGTGGAAATCCGCCGTCACGCGCCGAGTGAGCGCCACGAACACTGGCTGGCCCAGCCCGAACTGCCACTCAACAGCGAACAACGGGCCGCCTACGAGGCGATCCGGGCAGGATTCGACCACTTTCATGCCTTTTTGCTGGCTGGGGTGACGGGCAGCGGCAAGACCGAAGTGTATTTGCAACTGATCCGCGAGACGCTCCAGGCAGGTAAACAGGCGCTGGTGCTGATCCCCGAGATCAACCTGGGCCCGCAAACCCTGGCCCGTTTCGAGCAGCGCTTCAACGCGCGCATCGCTCTGGTGCACTCGGCGGTCAACGATCGGGAACGCCTCGAAAGCTGGCTGGCAGCCCGGGATGGCGAAGCCGACATTATTATTGGCACCCGCTCGGCATTGTTCACCCCGATGAAAAACCCCGGGCTGATCATCATCGACGAAGAGCACGACGGCTCTTATAAACAGCAGGAAGGTTTGCGCTATCACGCCCGGGATTTGGCACTGGTACGCGCCCGCCAGGAAAACATCCCGATTGTGCTGGGCTCTGCCACCCCGTCCCTCGAAAGCCTGCACAACGCCTATACCGGTCGCTACGGCCTGCTGCGCCTGAATGAACGCGCCGGCGGGGCCAAACAGCCACGCTTCCTGCGCCTGGATGTGAAAAGCCGTCCACTGGACAGCGGCATTTCCGGGCCGATGCAACAGGCCATCGGCCAGACGCTCGCCGCAGGCCAGCAAGTGCTGGTGTTTCTCAACCGCCGGGGCTTCGCGCCGACCCTGTTGTGCCATGACTGCGGCTGGATGTCGGAATGCCAGCGCTGTGATGCACGCATGACCGTTCATCAGCGATCCGGCGAACTGCGCTGCCATCACTGCGGCTACGTCGAACCTGTACCGCGCAATTGCCCGCAATGCGGCAAAGTCGATTTACGGCCCGTGGGCGCCGGCACCGAGCGCGCCGAAGAGCGGCTGGGGATTCTGTTTCCGGACTACCCGGTGCTCAGGGTCGATCGCGACAGCACCTCGCGCAAAGACGCGATGAACCAGCTGTTTGCCACGATTCAAAAGGGCCAGCCGTGTATTTTGATCGGCACCCAGATGCTTGCCAAAGGCCATCACTTTCCCCGGGTGACGCTGGTCTCGATCCTCGACGCCGATGGCGGTTTGTTCTCCGGTGACTTCCGCGCCAGTGAGCGCATGGCCCAGCTTATCGTTCAGGTCGCGGGTCGGGCCGGGCGCGCCGAAGAGCCGGGCAAGGTGATCATCCAGACTCACCTGGCCGACCATCCGCTGCTGATCCAACTGACCGAGCAGGGTTACTTCGCCTTCGCCGAACAGGCCCTGAGCGAGCGTCGGGCCGCCGGGCTGCCGCCCTTCGCCCACCTGGCCCTGCTGCGTGCCGAGGCCCACAAGCCGGGACAGGCCGAAGGTTTCCTGGATGAGGCGTGCAGCGAGGCCGAACGTTTACTGGCCGAGCTGAACCTGGGCGGCATCGAACTGCTCGGCCCGGTACCGGCACCCATGGAGCGCCGTGCCGGGCGCTATCGTGCTCAGCTATTATTGCAAGCCAATGCCCGCGGCCCCTTGCATCGACTGCTCAGCCAATGGCTGCTGGTGCTGGAGCAAATGCCCAGCGGCCGTCAGGTGCGCTGGTCGCTGGATGTAGACCCGGTGGATTTGTATTGAGCCACCGGCAATTTGCATAAACCCTGAACTACCCGGCCGCCAAGGTTGGCAAGGCTGCTTTCGCAACGGATAATACCCAGTTTTTCCACCTGCGCACTGAGGCGCTACCGCGCTTGCGGTCGACAGAGAAGACCATGAAAGACACCATTCGCCAGCTGATTCAAAAAGCCCTAGCTCAACTCGTCACAGAAGGTGTGTTGCCTGAAGGCCTGACGCCAGCGATTCAGGTGGAAAACGCCCGTGACAAGACCCACGGCGACTTCGCCAGCAACATCGCCATGATGCTGGCCAAACCTGCCGGCATGAAGCCCCGGGATCTGGCTGAAAAAATCATCGCGGCCCTGCCTGCCGATGAGCAAATCAGCAAGACCGAGATCGCCGGCCCCGGCTTCCTGAACTTCTTTCAGAACACCCAGGCCCTGGCTTCGCGCCTGGACGCAGCCCTGGCTGACCCGAAAATCGGCGTGCACAAGGCCACCAGGCCAATGCGCACCGTCGTGGACATGTCCGCCCCCAACCTGGCCAAAGAGATGCATGTGGGCCACTTGCGCTCAACCATCATCGGCGACGGCGTTGCACGGGTCCTGGAATTCCTCGGCGACGAGGTGATTCGCCAGAACCACGTGGGCGACTGGGGCACCCAGTTCGGCATGTTGATGGCGTACCTGGAAGAAAACCCGATCACCAGCGACGAGCTGTCCGATCTCGAGAACTTCTACCGCGCCGCTAAAAAACGCTTCGACGAGTCTCCTGAATTTGCCGACCGCGCCCGCGGCCTGGTGGTCAAGCTGCAAGCCGGCGACCCGGATTGCCTGGCGCTGTGGACCAAGTTCAAAGATATCTCGCTGTCCCACTGCCAGAAAATTTACGAGCAGTTGAACGTCAAACTGACCATGGCTGACGTTATGGGCGAAAGCGCCTACAACGACGACCTGATCAACGTGGTCAACGACCTCAAGGCCAAGGGCATGCTGGTGGAGAGCAACGGCGCCCAGTGCGTGTTCCTCGACGAGTTCAAGAACGCTGAAGGCGAACCGCTGCCGGTGATCATCGTCAAAGCCGATGGCGGCTATCTGTATGCCACCACTGACTTGGCAGCCATTCGCTATCGCAGCGGCGTGTTGAAAGCCGATCGGGCCTTGTACTTCGTCGATCAGCGCCAGGCATTGCACTTCCAGCAAGTGTTTGCAGTTGCCCGCAAGGCCGGCTTTGTAACCCATCCGATGGAAATGGAGCACATGGGCTTCGGCACCATGAACGGGGCCGACGGTCGTCCGTTCAAGACCCGTGATGGCGGTACGGTGAAGCTGGTCGACCTGCTGACCGAAGCCAAGGAACGCGCCTACACCCTGGTCAAAGAGAAAAACCCGGAACTGGCGGAAGACGAGCTGCGCGCAATCGCCAAGGTCGTCGGCATTGGCGCGGTGAAATACGCGGATCTGTCCAAACACCGCACCAGCGACTACAGCTTCAACTTCGACCTGATGCTGAACTTTGAAGGCAATACCGCACCTTATCTGCTGTATGCCTACACCCGAGTTGCGGGCGTGTTCCGCAAACTGGGCAAGAACTTCGACGAAGTTGAAGGTCAAATCGTCCTGGAGGCACCGCAAGAACAAGACCTGGCCGCCAAATTGGCACAGTTCGGTGAAGTACTGAACAACGTTGCCGAAAAAGGCACCCCGCATACCCTGTGTACCTATCTGTACGAAGTGGCCGGGTTGTTCTCCAGCTTCTACGAAAACTGCCCGATCCTGACGGCCGAAGACGAAGCGCAAAAACACAGCCGTCTGCGCCTGGCAGCTCTGGCGGGTCGTACCCTCAAGCAAGGCCTGGAACTGCTGGGCCTGGAAACTCTGGAGCGCATGTAAGTTGGCCGCCAAGAAAAAACCTGCACCCAAGCGAGGCGCCAGCCGCTATCAGGCGCCTGCAAAGAAGCCGATTCCGGGCTGGCTATGGATGGCCATCGGCCTCACCGTGGGTGCGTTTATCGTGTTTCTGATGAAACTCGAGCCCGGCAAGGGCGACGATGTAAAACGGGTCAAGCAGGAGCAGCAGAAAGCGGCGCAAGTCGCCGAGGCCAACAAAACTGCGCCTAGCCCGACCCAGCCGGTCAAGCCCAAGTACGACTTCTACACCTTGCTGCCGGAGTCGGAAGTGATAGTGCCGCCGGAGGCCGTACCGGAGAAAACTCCGCCTACGCCGCAAACGGCGCCACTGGCACCGGTGACGCCTGCCGAAGCTGCAAAAATCGATACTGCCCGCGCCCAGGCGGCCTTGAGCGGCATTACCCCGCCTCCTGCGCCACCCGTCGCCAAAGCTGCACCTGTTACCAGATTTTTCCTGCAGGCCGGTTCGTTCCGCAAACAGGCCGATGCTGAACGGGTGCGCGCGCAAATCATTTTGCTGGGCCAGACCGCCACGGTTGAAGCCGGCACGGTGAAAGATGAAACCTGGTATCGGGTACTGGTCGGCCCGTTCAGCAACCGCGAACAGCTGACCGTCGCCCAGAAACAGCTGGCCGGTAGCGGCTTCAACAACCTGTTGTTGCAACAACGCCGCTGACCAAAGGCGGCTCCCACAGAAACTGCAAACAATCTGTGGGAGCCGGCTTGCCGGCGATGGCAGCCCCCCATCATCCAATTCGCTGGCAAGCCGGCGCCCGCCCAATTCCCCCTCGTATCCGCGTTCCATTCATCTGCATTCCCTCTGCGCTGTTGAAAAACCGTCTACAACCCCCATATGTATTTCCATCAGGCATTTTCGCCCCGCTGCGTGGAGACTCTCCCTTGACCACCATCGTTTCAGTACGCCGTCACGGCAAAGTCGTTATGGCTGGCGACGGCCAGGTTTCTCTTGGCAATACCGTGATGAAAGGCAACGCGAAAAAAGTCCGCCGTCTCTATCACGGCCAGGTCATTGCCGGTTTTGCCGGTGCTACCGCTGATGCATTTACCCTGTTTGAACGCTTCGAAGGCCAGCTGGAAAAACACCAGGGCCATCTGGTTCGTGCAGCTGTCGAGTTGGCCAAAGAATGGCGTACCGACCGCTCGCTGAGCCGCCTTGAGGCAATGCTGGCTGTCGCCAACAAAGACGCGTCCCTGATCATCACCGGTAACGGTGACGTGGTTGAGCCGGAAGACGGCTTGATCGCCATGGGCTCCGGTGGTGCATTCGCCCAGGCTGCAGCCCGCGCCTTGCTGATGAAAACCGATCTGTCGGCCCGCGAAATCGCCGAAACCGCGCTCGGTATCGCCGGCGACATCTGCGTATTCACCAACCACAACATCACTATTGAGGAGCAGGACCTCGCTGAATAAGCCAACTGCCGGGCCGGCTCACCGGCCCGTTTGCTTGATTCTGCTAGAGGAACGCCAATTACTATGTCCATGACTCCCCGCGAAATTGTCCACGAACTCAATCGCCACATCATCGGCCAGGACGACGCCAAGCGCGCCGTTGCCATCGCCCTGCGTAACCGCTGGCGCCGGATGCAACTGCCTGAAGAACTGCGAGTTGAAGTCACCCCGAAAAACATTCTGATGATCGGTCCGACCGGCGTCGGTAAAACCGAAATCGCCCGCCGCCTGGCCAAACTGGCCAACGCGCCGTTCATCAAGGTTGAAGCGACCAAGTTCACCGAAGTGGGCTATGTCGGCCGCGACGTTGAATCGATCATTCGTGATCTGGCTGATGCGGCGATCAAGCTGCTGCGCGAGCAGGAAATCGTCAAGGTTCGCCATCGCGCCGAAGATGCAGCCGAAGAGCGCATCCTCGACGCCCTGTTGCCGCCTGCCCGTACGTTTGGCGAAGAAGCCGCCACGCCGCAGGACTCCAACACCCGTCAGCTGTTCCGCAAGCGCCTGCGTGAAGGCCAGCTGGACGACAAGGAAATCGAAATCGAAGTCGCAGACATTGCCGGCGTCGATATTTCCGCGCCGCCAGGCATGGAAGAAATGACCAACCAGCTGCAAAGCCTGTTTGCCAACATGGGCAAAGGCAAGCGCAAGAACCGCAAGCTGAAAGTCAAAGAAGCACTGAAAATGGTGCGTGACGAAGAAGCCGGTCGCCTGGTCAATGACGAAGAACTCAAGGCCAAAGCCCTTGAAGCCGTTGAGCAACACGGCATCGTGTTCATCGACGAAATCGACAAGGTTGCCAAGCGCGGCAATGTCGGCGGCGCCGATGTGTCCCGTGAAGGTGTACAGCGTGACCTGCTGCCGCTGATCGAAGGCTGCACCGTGAACACCAAGCTGGGCATGGTCAAAACAGACCACATCCTGTTTATCGCTTCGGGGGCATTCCACCTGAGCAAGCCAAGCGATCTGGTGCCGGAGCTACAAGGCCGCCTGCCAATCCGGGTCGAGCTCAAGGCACTGACGCCGCAAGACTTCGAGCGCATCCTCAGCGAGCCGCATGCGTCCCTGACCGAGCAATATCGCGAGTTGCTGAAAACCGAAGGCCTGAACATCGAGTTCATGCCCGAAGGCATCAAACGCCTGGCCGAAATTGCCTGGCAGGTGAACGAAAAAACCGAGAACATCGGTGCTCGCCGCCTGCACACACTGCTTGAGCGCTTGCTGGAAGAGGTGTCTTTCAGCGCCGGCGATATCGCCAGCGCACAAAAAGACGAGCCTATCCGGATTGATGCTGAATACGTGAACAGCCACCTGGGCGAACTGGCCGAGAACGAAGACCTCTCGCGCTATATCTTGTAAACCCTCACACAACCTGTAGCCGCTGGCGCAGGCAGCGATCGCCGACTCCGTTGCCGATCGCTGCCCGTGGCAGCGGCTACGGTGTGTGTGATGAGAAAAAGGTTTTGTCCCATGAGCTCTACTCCAGCGCCAATCCCCAGCGCCATCAACCTGCACAAAGCCTCAAAAACCCTCACCCTCAAATATCCCTCTGGCGAGCAATACCACCTGCCTGCGGAATTTCTGCGCGTGCACTCCCCGTCCGCCGAAGTTCAGGGCCATGGCAACCCCATTCTGCAATTCGGGAAAATCAACGTAGGTCTGAGCAAGGTAGAACCGGCGGGGCAATATGCGCTGAAAATAACCTTTGATGATGGCCACGACAGCGGCCTGTTCACCTGGGAATACCTCTATCAGCTCGGGGTTCGCCAGGAAGAGCTGTGGGCTGATTATCTGCAGCAACTGAAGGAAGCCGGCAAGTCCCGCGACCCGTCAGAATCCATCGTCAAGTTGATGCTGTAACGCCAGCCCCGGTGGGGGCCGGCTTGCCAGCGATGGCATTGGCATCGCTGGCAAGCAAGCCCAGAGTTGCTATGGACTAAAGCGCTGCGTCAGATTTTGGCTCTGGAGTAACCACAGAAGACTTGGCGGCGGCCGGCTTTTTGGCTGCGGCCGGTTTTTTAACCGCCGGTTTGGCTGCTGCAGGTTTAGCTGCGGGCTTGCTCGCAGCAGTTGCTGGCTTGGTTGCCGGCTTGGCCGCTGGTTTTGCCTTTGGCTTGGCGGCTGACTTGGCGACTGCTTTAACAGCCGGTTTTGCCACTGGCTTGGCCGCTGCGGGTTTGGCAGCGGGTTTGGCTGCAGCTTTGGCAGCTGCTGGCTTGCTGGCAGACGAAGCCTTGGTGGCAGCAACTTTGGCTGCCGCCGCGGTGAGCTTCTCGATATGTTTGGTCAGGGTCTCGACCTTGGTGTGTAAGGTTTTGACCTCTTCACGGCTCGGAACACCCAAACGTGAAATCGCGCTGTTCAGGCGTTTATCAAACGCCTCTTCGAACTCGCTCCACTTGCCCATGGCCAGGTCTTTAACATCCTCGACCCGGGTACGGGCAGAAGAGGTGGTCGATTTGGCGCTGTCAGCCAGTTTACCGACTGCGGCCTTGGACAGTTTTTCGGCCTTCTCCCCATCTTTGACTAACGAATCAAATAGCTTGCTGCCGTCTGTATCGATCTTCGAGTACACACCCAAACCTGCCAGCCAGATTTTGCGCGAGTACTCTTCGACCTTGCCTACCCATGAATTGCTGTCTTTGGCAGTCGGTTTTTTAGCAGCCATCGTGTTCCCCTCAATGTTAAGTCGCGACGTCAGTGAGCAAGATCGTCGAATCATCAAGATGAACAGAGTGCTCACCTGCATCAGGTTTAGACGCTAAGTGGCCTTGCTGCCAGTCAGAAGCCCATCGGGGCAGGCACAACAGTGCTACTTCACGACAACGCCTTGTCCAGCGAGCGCTCGATTTCCGATTGAATCATGCCGCTCATCGCAGACATCAGCATGCCCAGCTCAACGTCGACCCGAATGGTTTTCTCGCCGATTGCCAGGGTGCCGTTAACCCCCGAACGCTTGAGCTTTACTGTATCTCCGGACCAGTCAGGGGTCAGCCCATACTGCCCCGCCAGCTTCTCAACCAGGGGTAGAGCTTTTTCACGTGCTGCCTCAAGGCCCAGGGTATGGGTCCGTTCAACGCTGATACGAGCCATTGGTTCACTCCGAGTAAATAAGGCCGACACTATACTTACCTTCAGCCTCGCCAAGACAAAGCCGGCCACCGGGATTAGAATGGCCAGCATTCTCTTTTGGTGACAGCGATATGACTGATCAGCGCAAAGGCAGCGATGCCGAACCCACCACCCACTTCGGCTTCAAAAATGTGCCGGAAAGCCAAAAGGCGGAAAAAGTCGCCGAGGTTTTTCACTCTGTAGCCGCTAAATACGACCTGATGAACGACGTACTGTCGGGCGGCATGCACCGCCTGTGGAAGCGTTTTACCATCGAACTGTCCGGCGTTCGCCCTGGCAACAAGGTGCTGGACATCGCAGGCGGCACCGGTGACCTGGCCCGTAAGTTTTCCCATCTGGTTGGCCCGACCGGCCAGGTAGTGCTGGCAGATATCAACGCCTCCATGCTCAAGGTTGGCCGTGACCGCCTGCTGGACAAAGGTGTGGCCGGCAATATCGAGTTCGTTCAGGCCGACGCTGAAAAGCTGCCGTTCCCGGACAACCACTTCGATTGCGTGACCATCGCCTTCGGCCTGCGCAACGTGACCCACAAGGAAGACGCATTGCGCTCCATGCTGCGGGTACTCAAGCCGGGCGGGCGCTTGCTGGTGCTGGAGTTCTCCAAACCGACCAACCCATTGATGTCCAAGGTTTACGATGCTTATTCGTTCGCCTTCATGCCGATGGTGGGCAAGCTGATCCTCAATGACCCGGAGAGCTATCGCTACCTGGCCGAGTCGATCCGCATGCACCCGAACCAGGAAACACTGAAGTCGATGATGGTCGAGGCCGGGTTTGACCGGGTGACCTATCACAACATGACTTCAGGCATCGTTGCGCTGCACCGCGGCATCAAGCCCTGATGTTGCTCCGCGGCCTTCTCGCCAGCGTCGAAAACGGCGTCAATCGCATTTTGCGGCTGGACAGCACGGCCATGGCGCGCTTGCAGCCTTTGACCGGCAAAGTGATTGCTGTCGAATGCGCGGCTCCGGCATTGCAGCTGTTTATCCTGCCCAGCGATGAAGGCCTGCTGCTGGCCACCCAATGGGCTGCCGATGCCGATTGCACCCTGCGTGCACCTGCTGCCAGCTTGATGCGTCTGGTCCTGAGCAAAGACAAGACCGCCGTGCTGCACAGCCCTGAAGTAGACCTTGAGGGCGACAGCCACGTGTTGATGGCGCTTGCCCAGGTGCTGCAAGACCTGGAGCTGGACTGGGAGTATGAACTCTCGCGCTGGCTCGGACCGGTTGCCACGGCACTGATCGGCGGTCATTTGCGCAGCCGCGCCAACTGGTATCAGCAAGGGTTCGCCAGCCTTAATCAGAATCTGGCCGAATACCTCAGCGAAGAAGCCCGCACCTTGGTCGGAGAACGTGAAGCGCAAGCGCGTTTTGACGAACTCGACCAACTCAAACTCGACCTGGACCGCCTTGAGGCGCGCTTTGAGCGCCTTGGCCGATCCCTCAATTCCAGCGATAACGCATGAAGCTGCTTGCCATACGCCGTTTGTTCCGCATCCAGCGCGTCGTCATTCGCTACCGCCTTGATGACTTGCTGTTCGCCCTGCCCTTGCCATGGTGGATGCTCTCGCTGCGCTACGCGCTGCCGTGGCGCTGGTTCCCGCGCAAGAAGCTGGAGCTGAGCCGGGGCGCTGCGCTGCGCCTGGCGCTGCAGGATCTGGGACCGATCTTTATCAAGTTCGGGCAAATTCTCTCGACCCGTCGCGACTTGCTGCCCGAAGACATCGCCGACGAACTGATGCTGTTGCAGGATCGCGTACCGCCGTTCGACCCGCAGGTAGCGGTCAAGCTGATCGAAGAGCAACTTGGCGCCACCATCGGCGAAGTGTTCAGCCGTTTCGACATCGAACCCCTGGCCTCGGCCTCGGTGGCCCAGGTGCACTCGGCCAAGCTCAAGACCGGCGAAGAAGTTGTGGTCAAGGTCGTACGCCCGGGCCTCAAGCCAATCATCGGTTCAGACCTGGCCTGGCTGTTCATTCTGGCCAGGGTTGCCGAACGCCTGAGCGCTGACGCCCGCCTGCTGCACCCGGTGGATGTAGTCAGCGATTACGAAAAAACCATTTACGACGAGCTCGACCTGTTACGTGAAGCGGCCAACGCCAGCCAGCTCAAGCGCAACTTCGAAGGCTCGCCGATGCTTTACGTGCCTCAGATCTACTGGGACTGGTGCCGGCCCAAGGTTCTGGTCATGGAGCGCATCTACGGGGTTCAGGTCACTGACCTGAAAACCCTCGCCGATCAGCGCACCGACATGAAGATGCTGGCCGAACGCGGGGTCGAGATTTTCTTCACCCAGGTTTTTCGTGACAGTTTCTTTCACGCCGACATGCACCCCGGCAACATTTTTGTCAGCACAGTCAGCCCGTGGAGCCCGCAATACATCGCCATCGACTGCGGCATTGTCGGCAGCCTGACCCCCGAGGACCAGGACTACCTGGCGCGCAACCTGTTTGCCTTCTTCAAGCGTGATTACCGGCGGGTGGCGCAGTTGCACATTGATTCGGGCTGGGTACCGGCGCACACCAAGCTCAACGAGTTTGAAGCAGCGATCCGTACCGTATGCGAGCCGATTTTTGAAAAACCGCTGAAAGAAATTTCCTTCGGCCAGGTGCTGATGCGCCTGTTCCAGACCGCGCGGCGCTTCAACATGGAAGTCCAGCCACAGCTGGTGCTGCTGCAAAAAACCCTGCTCAACATTGAAGGGCTGGGGCGTCAGCTGTACCCCGACCTCGACCTGTGGAGCACCGCGCAGCCGTTCCTTGAACGCTGGATGCGTGAACGGGTGAGCCCGAAAACCCTGTTGCGCAACCTGCACAGCCAGGTCGAGCAGATCCCGCATCTGGCGGGCATGACCCGCGACCTGCTGGAACGCATGTCGCAGCCCCATAGCAAAAATCAGCGGCTGGTGGTCAGCGAACCCCGGGACAGCTGGTTCCTGCGTCTGCTGGGTGCCGGGCATCTGGCCGCCGGGGCCCTGCTGGCCAGTGTCGGGCCGCTGCACACCCTCAGCTACTGGCCGGCCGGTATCTTGCTGGCAGTGGGCCTGTATCTGATCGTACGCAGATAACCTGCAGGAGCTAGCTCTGTCCTGCAGGAGTTCTAGCCACTCTCTGGCGAGGCTGGCAAACTGTTAAATCGCTACGCGCGGAGTCGAACATGAACAACTGGCTGGACGAGATCAAATGGGACAGCGACGGCCTGGTGCCGGCGATTGCCCAGGACCATAAAACCGGGCGCGTTTTGATGATGGCCTGGATGAACCGCGAAGCCCTGAGCCTGACCGCCACCGAGAACCGTGCCATTTACTGGTCACGTTCCCGTGGCAAGCTGTGGCGCAAGGGTGAAGAGTCGGGCCACGTACAAAAGCTGCATGAAATGCGCCTGGACTGCGACGCTGACGTCATTATCCTGATGGTCGAACAAATCGGTGGCATCGCCTGCCATACAGGTCGTCAGAGCTGCTTCTACCGCGTGTACGAAAACTCCGGATGGAAGACCGTCGATCCGGTGCTTAAAGACCCGCACGCCATTTATCACGCAGGACACTCCAATGACTGACACCTTGAGCCGCGTAGCCCGGGTACTCGAAGAGCGCAAAGGCGCCTCGCCGGACAGTTCGTATGTCGCCAGCCTGTACCACAAGGGTCTGAACAAGATTCTGGAGAAGGTCGGCGAAGAGTCGGTCGAAACCATCATCGCAGCCAAAGATGCGGCCATCAGCGGAGATTGCAGCGATGTCATCTACGAAACCGCCGATCTATGGTTCCACAGCATGATCATGCTCGCCCAGCTGGGTCAGCATCCTCAGGCCGTACTGGATGAACTGGAGCGTCGCATCGGTACCTCCGGCCACGTGGAAAAAGCCTCACGGCCATCCGCTTAAACTTTTTTGCAAGGAACTCATCATGGGCATTTTTGACTGGAAACACTGGGTCGTCATTCTGGTAGTTGTGGTCCTGGTCTTCGGCACCAAAAAACTGAAAAACCTGGGCACTGACGTGGGCGAATCGATCAAGGGCTTTCGCAAAGCCATGAACGACGACGAGAAGCCTGCCGAACCGGTAGTGCCGCCTGCACAGCCAACGGCCGCACCGCAGCCACACACCACTTCGACCCTCAACGAGCCGCACACCATTGACGTGCAGGCCCAGAAAGTCGAAGAGCCGACCCGCAAAGACGTGTGAGCCAAAAATAATGTTCGGTATCAGCTTCAGTGAACTGCTGCTCGTCGGCCTGGTGGCCCTGTTGGTGCTTGGCCCCGAGCGCCTGCCGGGAGCAGCACGCACGGCGGGGCTGTGGATCGGCCGCTTGAAACGCAGCTTCAATGCGATCAAACAGGAAGTTGAGCGTGAAATCGGCGCCGACGAAATTCGTCGGCAACTGCACAACGAGCACATCATGTCGATGGAAGAAGAAGCCAAGAAGATTCTGGCCCCGCTCCAGCCGCCTGTGCCGCCTGTGATGCCGACCCAGCCTTTGGCCGCACCTGCGCAGCCGGAGCCCGCAGAGCCGCCGGCCCCTGCTCCGGTCAGCCTGAGCAAGACCGAGTCCGGGCCTGCACCTCAACCGGCAGTGCCACACGACCCTACCCTGCCACCGCGAGCCCCCTAAGCGCATGAGCGATAAGCCTGAACACGACCAGCCAATGCCGCTGGTTTCGCATCTGACCGAGCTGCGCACCCGCCTGCTGCGCTGCATCGCCGCGATTTTTCTGATCTTCATCGGGTTGTTCGCCTTCACCCAGCAGATCTACACCCTGGTTTCCACGCCATTGCGTGAATACCTGCCGGTGGGCGCCACGATGATCGCCACCGACGTGGCATCGCCGTTCCTCACACCGCTCAAGCTGACCATGATGGTGTCGCTGTTTATAGCGATCCCGGTGATCCTGCATCAGATCTGGGGCTTTATCGCCCCCGGCCTGTACAAGCACGAAAAGCGCATTGCCGTGCCGCTGCTGATCTCCAGCATCTTCCTGTTCTACGCCGGCATGGCGTTCGCCTATTTCCTGGTGTTCCCGCTGGTGTTCAAGTTCTTCGCCTCCGCGACACCGGAAGGCGTGGCCATGATGACCGACATCAGTAGCTACCTTGATTTCGTCATGACCCTGTTTTTTGCCTTTGGCGTAGCCTTTGAAATCCCGGTGGCAGTGGTGCTGCTGGTATGGATCGGTATTGTCGACGTCAAATACCTGCGCAAAATCCGGCCGTACGTGATTATCGGCTGCTTTGTAGTCGGCATGATCCTGACCCCGCCGGACATCTTCTCCCAGACCCTGCTGGCGATTCCGATGTGGATGCTGTTTGAAATCGGCATTCTGTTCGGCAGCCTGATCAGCAAAAACAAGCGTGGCGATCACCCGGACGAACAGCCCGAGAACGACAGCAACGCCCAGCCGCCAGCACCGCAAGCGTGAACCTGCTGCTCCTCGAAGAGGCTGATTTCATTGCCGCCGATCGCGTGATCCTGCGCGATCGGCGCCTGACTCACATGCAGGAAGTGCACCGTGCGGCAGTGGGCGACAACCTGCGGGTCGGACGCATCGGCGGTTTAATGGGCAGCGCCGAACTGGTGCGCCTGGAGGCCAAAGAAGCCGAACTGGTTATCCACAACCTCGACCAGCCGCCGCCCGACAAACTGCCCCTGACCCTGTTACTGGCCCTGCCGCGCCCGAAGATGTTGCGCCGGGTCCTGCAGACAGTTGCCTCGATGGGCGTGCCCAGGGTGGTTCTGGTCAACAGTTATCGGGTCGAAAAAAGCTTTTGGCAGACCCCGTTTCTGGAGCCCGAAGCAATTCGCGAACAGCTGATTCTGGGGCTGGAGCAGTCCCGCGACAGCGTGCTGCCTGAAATCATCATCGAAAAACGTTTCAAGCCGTTTGTCGAAGACCGCCTGCCACAGGTGGTCGAAGGCACACTGGGCCTGGTTGGCCACCCCGGTGATTACCCCGCGTGCCCACGCGGCCTGGATCAAGCCGTGACCCTGGCTATCGGCCCGGAAGGCGGCTGGATTCCGTACGAAATCGACCTGCTGGCCAAAGCCGGCCTGCAACCGGTGCAACTCGGCGCGCGCATCCTGCGGGTCGAAACCGCCGTCACCGCCCTTCTCGCCCGGCTGTTCTGAGCCCTGCCACCTAGTCGCTGACTATGAGCGAGGCTGCGCCCCCCGGGGCCAGCTTCGCAGCCATCGCAGCCTCGTTCCTCGGCGACTACGAAGTTGCGCTGCGGGTTTGAGGCCTCGGTCACACATTCAACACCCCCCGCTTCAGTTCCCCTGCGCCACGCCGATGCCCTGATACCCGTGAAGAACGCAAAGCAATGGACGGCTTCCCGTCAGGCTGCTCGCGTCATAAAAGGAGTTTCATCATGTACCGTCAACTGGCCAGACTACTGGGCAATATCGGTGTTAATCGCAAGCTGGGCCTGGGATTTGGCCTGGTACTGGTTTTAACAGTGCTGATAAGCGCAATCGGTTGGAAGGGTCTGGTTTCAGTGATCGACCGCGGTGACAAGCTGGCCAACATATCAAAGACCATCGAGCTGACCAAAGACTTGCGCATTGCACGTCTGGACTACGAGCGGGACAAGGGTGAAAAAGGCAACGCCGAGGTAAATGGCCAGTTGACCGCCCTGGACCAGACGCTGGACCTGTCGCGCCGCCAGCTCACCGATCCTGCGGAGCTGGCCCTGGTCGAGCAACAGCTCGCCGCGGTGGCCGAATACAAAAGCGCATTCGCCGACTCCGGGCTGGCCACTCAAGCACGTGAAGCCAACCGCGTACTGCTCGGCAGTACCGCCGACAGCGCCGTCGCCAGCGTTGCAGACATTGAGCAGACCTTGCTGCAAAGCGACAGCCTGGCGCAGTACAAGAGCGTCATCGAACTGCAAAAACTGCTTCAGCAAGCCAGGTTCCAGGTGCGTGGCTACACCTATAGCGCCAGCCCCGAGGCCGAGCAGCCCGCCCTGGATGCCATCGACCATGCGCTCAAAGAACTCGACAGCCTGCCCGCCAGGCTCCCCGACGAACATCTGAGCCACTTGCAGCAAGCCACGCTGGCCATGCAAAACTATCGGGCCGCCGTGACCGGCTTTCGCGATGCTCAAGTCGCCAGTGCCCGGGCGCTGACGCGCATGCAGCAGCAAGGCAGCACCCTGATCGATCTGAGCCAGAAGCTTTCGACCCTGCAAACCGAAAAACGCGACCAGGACAGCCAGCAGGCCGAGAACCTGCTCATAGGTTGTACATTACTGGCGCTGGTACTGGGCATCATTGCTGCCTGGGTTATTACCCGGCAGATCGTCATCCCGCTGCAGCGCACGCTCAAGACCGTTGAGTGGATCGCCGCAGGCGACCTGAGCCATGACAACCCCACCGCTCGCCGCGACGAGCTGGGGCAATTGCAGCAAGCCGTGCAAAGGATGACCGAAGGTCTGCGCGAACTGATCGGGGGCATCAGCGATGGCGTGACCCAGATTGCCAGCGCGGCCGAAGAACTCTCAGCCGTGACCGAACAGACCAGTGCCGGGGTCAACAGCCAGAAAGTCGAAACCGATCAAGTCGCTACCGCCATGCACGAAATGGCGGCAACGGTGCAGGAAGTGGCGCGCAATGCCGAAGAGGCCTCAGAAGCCGCTGTTGTTGCCGACCAGCAGTCCCGTGAAGGCGACAAAGTGGTCGGTGAAGCCATTGCCCAGATCGAGAAACTGGCGATTGAAGTGGGCCACTCCACCGAAGCCATGGATCATCTCAAGCGCGAAAGTGACAAGATCGGCAGCGTGCTCGATGTGATCAAGTCGGTGGCCCAGCAAACCAACCTGCTGGCGCTCAATGCCGCCATCGAGGCCGCCCGGGCCGGTGAGGCAGGCCGTGGCTTTGCGGTGGTAGCCGACGAGGTACGCAGCCTGGCGCAGCGCACGCAAAAATCCACCGAAGAGATCGAAGAGCTCATTGAAGGCCTGCAAAGCGGTACCCGGCAGGCCTCCAGCAGCATGGACAGCAGCCGTATCCTGACCGACAGCAGCGTTGAACTCACCCGTCGTGCAGGCGAAGCGCTGGGCAGCATCACCCGCACGGTGTCGACCATTCAGGGCATGAACCAACAGATTGCGGCGGCCGCCGAACAACAAAGCGCCGTAGCTGAAGAGATCAACCGCAGCGTGCTGAATGTGCGTGACGTGTCAGAGCAGACGGCAGCGGCAAGCGAAGAGACCGCGGCGTCCAGCGTTGAGCTGGCGCGCCTGGGTGCGCACCTGCAGGCGCTGGTGGCACGCTTCAAGGTCTGAAGTCTGATAACCCTGCAGGAGCGAGCCCCTGCAGGGCTGGGGTTTTACAGCACCTGACGCAGGAACGCCTGGGCCCGCAGGTCTTTGGGCGAATTGAAGAAGTCTTCCGGGGCGGAGTCCTCCAGCAGCTTGCCGTGATCAAAGAACAGCACGCGATTGGCCACTTCACGGGCAAAGCCCATCTCGTGGGTCACACAGACCATGGTCATGCCTTCACGGGCCAGGGTCTTCATCACGTCCAGCACTTCGCCGACCATTTCCGGGTCAAGCGCCGAGGTCGGCTCGTCGAACAGCATCACCTTGGGTTCCATCGCCAGGGCACGGGCAATCGCCACCCGTTGCTGCTGGCCACCCGATAGCCGCGACGGATACTCGTCAGCCTTCTGCCCGATCCCGACCTTCTCCAGCAGAGCCCGGGCCTTGGCCTCGCGCTCGGCCTTGCCGCGCTTGCGCACGACCTTCTGTGCCAGACACAGGTTTTCGAGCACGGTCATGTGCGGGAACAGGTTGAAATGCTGGAACACCATGCCGACTTCACGGCGATAGGCGTTGACGTCAGTTTTCGGGTCGGCCAGGTCCAGGCCGTCGATGCTGACCGAACCGGAGTCGAACTCTTCCAGGCCGTTGAGGCAGCGTAGAAAGGTCGATTTACCTGAGCCCGAAGGCCCAATCACCACCAGCACTTCGCCTTTGGCCACTGTGGTGCTGACATTGTCTACCGCACGGACGACTTGCCCGCGGGTATCGAAGACTTTTACCAGTTCGCGAACTTCAATCACTTTGCGCAAGCCTCCGCTCAAGCCGGCTGGCCAAATGCGACAGCGGCAGGTTGATCAACAGGTACAGGCCCGCCACGCAGAACAGAATCTCGAACGGCGAAAACGAAGTGGTGATGACTTCACGGCCACTTTTAAGCAACTCGGTAATCGCAATCACCGACACCAAAGAGGTGTCTTTTACCAGACTGATAAATTGCCCGGCCAAGGGTGGCAGCACGCGCTTGAAGGCTTGTGGCAGAACCACGTGACGCATCGACTGGCTGGCATTGAGACCCAGCGAGCGCGCCGCTTCGTCTTGCCCGCGGGCTATGGATTGCACGCCCGAGCGGATGATTTCGGCCACATAGGCACCGGTAAACAGCGACAACGCGGCAATACCGGCAAACTCGCGGGACAGGTTGAGCACGGTGCCGATAAAGAAGTAAAAGATAAAAATCTGTACCAGCAGCGGCGTGCCACGAACCAGTTCCACGTACAGGGTCGACAGATCGCGCAGGGTCGGGTTTTTCGACAACCGGCAGAGCCCGGTGGCCAGGCCGATCAGCAACCCCAGCACACCGGATACCAGTGACAGCCAGACGGTGGTCCACAAGCCCCAGAGCAGCGGGCCTGCCGCCCAATGACGATTGACCCCCACCACATCGCCTTCGGCAACATCGTCACCTTCGGCCAGTTGCAGGCTGTTGTCGGCCACGGTCAGACGCTGTTCGGCGCCATCGTCACCTTTCAACACCACTTCGGTATTGTCGCCCTTGCGCACCAGCTCAATCACGGTGGAGGTTTCGGCTGCCCGCTGGGCTTCTTCAGCCTGGTAGGCGAAGTACTGCGGGACTCGATTCCAGCGCCATTCGTAGGACATCAGCGAG
Organism: Pseudomonas sp. TMW22089; assembly: GCF_022496645.1. Taxonomy (NCBI): domain Bacteria; kingdom Pseudomonadati; phylum Pseudomonadota; class Gammaproteobacteria; order Pseudomonadales; family Pseudomonadaceae; genus Pseudomonas; species Pseudomonas sp. TMW22089. Next base: position 212,286 of record NZ_SCFG01000001.1, on the reverse strand, counting down.
GTGGCGTAGTACAGACCGCCCGCCAGACCGATGAGCACCAGCACGGTCAATACGTGCCAGGGCCACTGGGGTTTTTTTTGTTTGATCACTTTCAGGTTCCACGTTTTGTGTCGCTAGGGAGGCCGTCAATCGCGGGCAGGCTCGCTCCTGCAGGAGTTAACGCAAATGCTCGCGATTGAAGAGTCGGCCTTATTCCATGTCTTTGAGCCAGGCAGTGTCTTTGAACCACTTGTCATGGATGCGATCGTAGGTGCCGTCTTCGTGGATCTGGTGCAGGAAGTTGTTGATGTAGTTGATGCTGTCGTAGTCGCCTTTCTTCAGACCGAAGGCCAGCGGCTCGTAGGTGAATGGCTTGTCGAGGAACACCAGCTTGCCGTTACCGAACTTGTTGACGGCCACAACGTTGTACGGGGCGTCATAGATAAACGCATCGGCCTTGCCGTTTACCACGTCCAGTACCGCTTCCGGTTCGTTGTCATAGCCGTGGTACTGGGCTTTTGACATCAGTTTGCGGGCGACGATTTCACCCGTGGTGCCGATCTTCGAAGTCAGGCGGTATTGCGGGTCGTTGAGGTCTTTGTAGGACTTGACCTTGTCTTCCAGTTCTTTGCGAATCAGCAGGGTCTGGCCCACAACAATGAAGGGTTCGCTGAAATTGAGGCGCAGGTTGCGCTCCTGGGTCAGGGTCATGCCGCTGCCGATCATGTCGAACTTGTTGGTCATCAGGGCCGGGATGATGCCGTCATAGCCGGTGGACACCAGTTCCAGTTTGACGCCCATGGACTTGGCCATGGCTTTGAGCAGATCGACTTCGAAGCCAATGATCTGACCGCGTTTGTTAGTCATTTCGAACGGCATGTAGGTCGGGTCCATGCCCACTTTCAACGTACCGCGCTTGACCGCGTCCTCGATTGCGCCTGCATGAGCGGCGCTCACCGCCAGCAGTGCAGTGACACCGCACAGCAGTTTTGACAGAAACTTCTTCATCATCAACTCCCCTCGACCTGCTTATAAAGGTGTTGGCCAGCGGCGGGCTCGATTCAAAAAGCCAATAAAGCCGGGCACTCACCCATTCGGAGACGGATGCTAACTCACAGAAGGGTTATGAGACGAGTTTTGCGATAGAAAAGCGCGACAGGCGGGGGGGGGTGCAGGCAGGTGTGATTTATAGCGGGTGATCTGTGTGGCAGCCGGCTTGCTGGCGATGCTATCGCGGACAAGCCTGCTCCCACAAAAGCAGGAGCAGGTTGCTCGCGTTAGATCATGCTGCCGGTTGCAGGGGCAGCAACGGCGCGTGAGGATCGGCCGCAACCGATTCACGCCAGGCGTTCAGCCAGTCTTCGTGGCCTTCGCTCCATACCAGCGCATGCAGGCGGCCCAGTGCAACCGGGTCGCTCAACAACGCCATGCGCTCGTTATTGTTCAGACCCTGAGGCCCGACCTTGAGAGCATGCCGCACGCGCTCGGCCCGCAGCCATTCAATCGGCTCGGCGGCACGGTGACGCGAGGTCGCCAGGCCACAGGCCAGGGCGTTCTGCTGCGGATCAACCACGGCCCGGACAAAGCCGTCATGCAGCGCGCGGTAGCGGTTCTCGTGGGTGTACTCGGCGGTAGCCGACAACTCACGGGGCGGCGCGTATTCCTCAGGAATCAGGAACAGGCTTTCGTCACGGGACTTGAGGCCCAGCTTGACCCGGCTGGAAATCACCGACACCGGAATCGACAGCATCAGCGAACCGACAATCGGCACCAGCCACCACAGAAAGCTCGGATTCAACCACAGTACCAACCCGGCCCAGGCCGCACCCAGCAGAGTTTGCGGGCCATGCCGGCGAACGGCTTCGCTCCATGGGGTGGAGTCGTCGTCGCGTTGTGGCGAGTTCCAGGTCGCAGCCCAGCCAAGGAACGCAGCCAGTACAAAGCGGGTGTGGAAGATCATGCGCACCGGTGCCAGCAGCATCGAGAACAGCATTTCCAGCAACATCGACAACGTGACCTTGAACTTGCCACCGAACTCTTTGGCGCCCTTGGCCCAGATCAGAATGATGCTGAGCAATTTAGGCAGGAACAGCAGCACGATGGTGGTCGAAAACAGCGCCACAGCCTTGTCCGGGTGCCATTGTGGCCACAGCGGATACAACTGGCGCGGTTCCATGAAGTACTGCGGTTCCATCAGCGTGTTGACCGCCAGCAAGGCCGTCGACAGCAACAGGAAGAAGAACCACAACGGTGCTGACAGATACGACATCACACCCGTCAGGAACACCGCGCGATGCACCGGGTGCATACCCTTGACCAGGAACAGGCGGAAGTTCATCAGGTTACCGTGGCACCAGCGACGGTCACGCTTGAGTTCGTCCAGCAGGTTTGGCGGCAGTTCTTCATAGCTGCCCGGCAAGTCGTAGGCAATCCATACGCCCCAACCGGCACGACGCATCAACGCGGCTTCAACGAAGTCGTGGGACAGGATCGCCCCCGCAAAAGCCCCTTTACCCGGCAGCGGCGCCAGGGCGCAGTGCTCGATAAAAGGTTTCATGCGGATGATTGCGTTGTGGCCCCAGTAGTGGGATTCACCCAGCTGCCAGAAGTGCAAACCGGCGGTAAACAGCGGCCCGTATACCCGCGTCGCAAATTGCTGCATGCGTGCATACAGGGTATCCATACCCGACGCCCGTGGCGCGGTCTGGATGATGCCGGCGTCTGGCGTGGCTTCCATCAAGCGCACCAGGCTGGTCAGGCATTCGCCGCTCATGACGCTGTCGGCGTCGAGCACCACCATGTACTTGTAATCGCCGCCCCAGCGACGGCAGAAGTCGTCGAGGTTGCCGCTTTTACGTTTCACACGACGGCGCCGACGGCGATAGAAAATCCGCCCGAAGCCTTCTGTTTCGCGGCACACATCCAGCCAGGCCTGTTGTTCGGCAACACAGATATCAGGATCGTTACTGTCGCTGAGCACGAAGAAGTCGAAGCGATCCAGATCACCGGTGGCGGCGACCGACTCGTACGTAGCCCGCAGGCCCGCAAACACGCGGGTCACGTCTTCGTTACAGATCGGCATCACCAGCGCCGTACGCGCCTGCTCCGGGATCGGCTCATTGCCGGCACTTTTACCGGAAATGCGGTATTTGTCATGCCCGGTCAGCAATTCCAGAAAGCCCATCAAGGCCGTCCAGAAACCCGCCGAAACCCAGCAGAACAGAATCCCGAACAAGATCAGGATGCTGGTCTGCAAGGCATACGGCAGCACTTGCTGCGCGGTCTGCATCAATGGCTGGTGCAGCACTTCATCAAGGTCGACGAAGGCCCAGCCCTGATACGGCATGATCCCTTTCATGTACCAGCCGGCGACGATGGTCTGACCCAGCATCAGGACCAGCAGGATGTAACGGCGGATCGAACCCACCGTACGCCAGCGGGCCTTGGGCAGCACCCGCTCGTCGATTACCGGCTTGGGCGGATTGCTGCGCCCGGTCAAACGACGCCAGCCACGCACCAGAATATTGGTCCGCCACGGCTCGGGCACCACTTTGGTACGGCGAATCGGCGGTGTGGCCTTGAGCATCACCCGGCCGCTGGCGTCGAGGGCGAGCATTTCTGCTTCCTCGAGCTCAGCTGCCGAACTCAGGTTAAGCCGCGTGCCCACCGAAGCCTGAGCGGCCTCGGCAGCATCGATGTCCGATTGCGCCGACAAACGCGCGTGCAACTCGGCGAACGAGGTGCAGCTCGCCAGTTCGGCGCGCTGCTCATCGTTCAGTGGCAAGTGCGCCAGATACTCGCCGAGCGAGTCTGGCCGGGCTTGAGCGTTACTCATCGGCGGGCAACTGGTAGCTCCAGGTCTCGGTCAACACTTTCTCAGTCTTGACCGGTTCTGGCGTGGCCGGTGCAGCTTCGGCTTCAGGCGCCTTGGCGTTGTGCTCTTGCTTGTCCTTGACCTTGGCCGCAGCTTTTTCAGCTTTGGTGACAGGCGCTGCAGGTTTGGCCGCCGGGGTTTCTACATCCTGGACCAGTGCCGCACGCATTTCCGTGGCCTTGCTCGGGTCTTTGATTTTCATCCGCAGGGTCAGGCGCCAGCCTTTGGTCTCAGGGTTGTAACGTACGTTGTTTTCAACCAGGTCGGCATTGTCGCCGACACTGACCTGGCTACGCACAGGGGTATTTTCAGGCAGTTTTGCAAGCGACGGGCCTTCGAAATCGACCAGGTACGCCACGCTGCCGTCCGGCTGACGGATCAGGTTGGACTGCTTGACGTCACCAGTGGAACGCAAGGTCTGCTTGACCCAAGCGCTGTCCGTCGGGTGCAGGGCAGCCTCATCCAGGGTCCAGTGCATGCGGTAGGCGAAATCAAACGGCTTGAGCGGCTCTGGCTGTGTTTCCGGGCTCCAGAACGCAACGATGTTGTCGTTGGTTTCGTCGGCAGTCGGAATTTCCACCAGGTTTACAGTGCCCTTGCCCCAATCACCCTGTGGCTCGATCCAGGCGCTCGGGCGCTTGTCGTAGCGGTCATCAAGGTCTTCGTAGTGGCTGAAGTCGCGACCACGTTGCAGCAAGCCAAAGCCCAGCGGGTTTTCAACCGAGAAGTTGCTCACCGACAGGTGTTTCGGGTTGTTCAGTGGACGCCAGATCCACTCGCCATTGCCGGCATGGATCGCCAGGCCCGACGAATCGTGCAGTTCGCGACGATAGTTGAGGACCTTGGACGGCTGGTTGGCGCCGAACAGGTACATGCTGGTCAGCGGAGCGATGCCCAGCTTGCCCACTTTGTCACGCAGGAACATTTGCGCCTTGACGTCCACCACTGTGTCCATGCCCGGACGCAGGGTAAAGCGGTAAGCACCGGTCGCACGCGGCGAGTCAAGCAAGGCGAAGATCACCAGATGCTTGTCGTTCGGCTTGGGCTTCTCGATCCAGAATTCGGTGAAACGCGGGAACTCTTCGCCCGATGGCAATGCAGTGTCGATTGCCATGCCACGCGCCGACAGACCATAGATCTGGTCTTTGCCCACTACGCGAAAGTAGCTCGCGCCGAGCATGGTCATGATTTCGTCCTGCTTGTCCGCCTTGTTGATCGGATACAGCACGCGGAAACCGGCCCAGCCGAGATTTTCGGTGGCCTTGGGGTCGAACTTGACGTCACCGAAGGAGAAACGGCTCGGGTCGTACTTGATCTCTTCGACCTTGGTGGCAGTCACTTCATTGATTTTCACCGGCGTGTCGAAATGCATGCCCTGGTGATAGAAGGACAACTTGAACGGGGTTTTATCCCCGGCCCACTGGGCTTTGTCGCGGTTGAACTGAATTTTTTGGTAGTCCGCGAACTTCATGTCACGGAACTCATTAGGCAAATTGCTGCGTGGCGCTTGGTATTTCTGTTCAGCCAGGGTCTTCGCCTCGGCCGCCACGTCATCCAGACTGAATGCCCACAGTTGACCCGCACCGAACAAGCAAAAGAGCGCAGAGCCCGTCACCAGTGCGTTGCGTAACCGCTTGGCAGACATTTTTGGTGCATTAATTGGACTAACAATCACGAGCAAACCTCGCCGAAAACAGATGATGAAACCAACGGCCAGCGATCTAAATGCCAGGTTGGCGAGCACTCTTCCGACAGCCAAAGGGATGAATGATTCCCCAAGACAGTAGGACAAGACTCTATGTAGCGCAGGATTATCTAGTAGGCCGCGTTACAACGCATCTAGTCTCAGCAAGTATTTATCGCTAAAACCCCCTGTTTTCGGACGAAAACGAGGTTTTTCGGGTTTTTATGTATGTAACAAAAATGTAACCGGGCCGTCGTTGACCAAATGCACCTGCATATCGGCTGCAAAGCGGCCCGATTCGACATTTGGATGCAGACGTTTGGCATCGTTTAACAGGTGATTGAACAGCGCCTCGGCCTGCGCAGGGGGCGCTGCCGTGGAGAAGCTCGGGCGCAGGCCGCTTTTGGTATCGGCCGCCAGGGTGAACTGCGAAACCAGCAGCAAACCGCCGCCGATATCGGCCAGCGACAGGTTCATTTTGCCCTCGGCATCACTGAACACCCGATAGTTGAGCAATTTGTGCAGCAACTTGGCGGCATTGGCTTCGGTGTCATCCGGCTCGACGGCGACCAGCACCAGCAAGCCCTGATCGATGGCACCGACAGTTTCTCCGCCAACCTCTACCCGTGCGCTGCTGACCCGCTGTAACAGCCCCTTCATGCTTCGGCGGGCTGCAAGCGCAGCAGACGGCGGGCCATTTGCTCGGTGGCACGCACCAGCGCGTCAGTAATACCGGGTTCGGAGGCCACATGCCCGGCCTCCCGAATCACTTGCAGCTCGCTGTCGGGCCAGTTCTTGTGCAGCTCCCAGGCATTGTCCAGCGGGCAGATCATGTCGTAACGACCGTGCACTATTACACCCGGCAGGTGGGCAATCTTGTGCATGTCGCGGATCAGCTGGTTGGACTCCAGAAACGCATTGTTCATGAAGTAATGGCACTCGATCCGGGCAATCGACAGGGCCCGGTGCGGATCGCAGAAGCGGTCGACCACTTGCGGGTTGGGGCGCAAGGTAGCAGCACGCCCCTCCCAGGCCGCCCACGCCTTGGCCGCATGCATCTGGGCAATCTGATCATTACCGGTCAGGCGCTTGTGGAAAGCCGTCAGCAGGTCATGACGCTCTTCCTCGGGGATCGGCGCGACATACTCTTCCCAGTAATCCGGGAAAATCCGGCTGGCACCCGACTGATAGAACCATTCGATTTCTTGTGGGCGGGCCAGAAATATTCCGCGCAGGATCAGGCCCTGTACGCGTTCGGGATGGGTCTGCGCGTACGCCAGCGACAGGGTCGAGCCCCATGAGCCGCCAAACACCACCCACTGCTCGATACCCAGGTACAGACGGATGCGCTCCATATCTGTGACCAGATCCCAGGTGGTGTTGTTTTCGAGGCTGGCGTGAGGGGTCGAACGCCCGCAACCGCGCTGGTCGAAGGTAATGATGCGGTACAGGTTGGGATCGAAATAGGAGCGGCTATTGGCATCGCAGCCCGACCCTGGCCCGCCGTGGACAAACAGCACCGGCAAGCCGTCCGGGGAGCCACTTTCATCAATGTAGAGCACATGCGGCTCGTCCACCGCCAGTTCATGCCGGGCGTAGGGTTTGATCTGCGGGAACAAGGTCTGCATTACGCACTCCATGTGGGGCTGAAAAAATGTTGCCGTCTGGCATCATAAACCCGATTGCTGGAATGAGCATGCGCAGATGAATACGCCGAAAAACTCGCAGCAGCGAGCTTTTCCATCCATTGGCAAGCTCGCTCCTGCAGGGTTCAGGTCAAGCGTAGCGCTGCTGGCCCCACTGGATGATCCGCGCCAGCAATTGCTTGAGCACTTCCTGAGTCGGCGCTGCCAGATCCTGGCGATATTTGAACGGCTCGAACTCTTCCATGTAGGTGCTCTGCGCCAGCTCCAGCTGCACGGCGTGGATGTTATCCACAGGGCTACCGTAATGACGGGTGATGTGGCCGCCCTTGAAGCGCCCGTTCAGCACGTGACTGTAGGCCGGATGCTCGGCGCAGATCGCTTGCAGATCGCTGGCCAGGGCCGGGTCGCAACTGGCGCCATTGAAGGTCCCCAGGTTGAAGTCCGGCAGCCGACCGTCAAACAGGTGCGGCACCTGGGAGCGGATCGAGTGCGCGTCGAACAGCAGTGCATAGCCAAACTCATCCTTGAGGCGCTTGAGCTCCTGCTGCAAGGTCTGGTGGTAAGGCTTCCAGATGTGCTCCAGATAGGTCGCCCGTTCTGCCGCCGACGGCACCTGCCCCTCGCGAAACAAGGGTACTCCGTCGAACAGTGTGGCCGGGAACAGACCGGTGGTTGCCCCCACGTACATCGGCGCATCGTCTTCGGGGCGATTGAGGTCAATCACAAAGCGCGAATACTCGGCCGCCAGGGTGCTGGCCCCCAGATCGGCAGCAAAGTCGTAAAGCTGCGGGATATGCCAGTCGGTATCCGGCAGACTTTGTGCTTCGGGAATCAGACCGGCTTTAACGGCCGGGGTCAGCTTCAGGCCGGCGTGGGGCATGCTGATCAGCAATGGCACGCGACCCTGTTTGAATGTCAGAACCTTATCCACAAGCGTTTCTCCTAAAGCTCAACGTCGGCGCCATTGCGCACGACGCGTTTATCCAGATCACCACCCAGCCAATAGGCCAGGTCTGCCGGCCGATCGATGTTCCAGGCCACAAAATCGGCCACTTTGCCCGGTTCCAGCGAACCGTGGGTCTGGCCCATGCCCAATGCCGTTGCAGCGTGCTGTGTAACCCCGGCCAGAGCTTCTTCAGGGGTCATGCGGAACAGGGTGCAGGCCATGTTCAGCATCAGGCGCAGCGACAGACCTGGCGACGTGCCGGGGTTGAGGTCGCTGGCGATGGCGATTTTAACCCCGTGTTTGCGCAAGGCATCCATGGGCGGCAGTTGAGTTTCGCGCAGGAAATAGAACGCACCCGGCAACAGCACCGCCACAGTGCCCGATTTGGCCATGGCGATGGCGTCGTCTTCGGTCATGAACTCCAGATGATCCGCCGACAGCGCCTGATAGCGCGCCGCCAGACTGGAACCGTGCAAGGACGACAGTTGCTCGGCATGCAGCTTGACCGGCAACTCCAGCGCCTGCGCCACCTTGAACACCCGCTCCACCTGTTCAGGGGAAAACGCCAGGTATTCGCAGAACGCATCCACCGCATCCACCAGCCCTTCAGCTGCCAGCGCCGGGAGCATTTCGCTGCAGATATGCTCGATGTAGTCATCGGCCCGGTCTTTGTATTCCGGCGGCAAGGCGTGGGCCGCCAGACAGGTGCTGCGCACCGTCACCGGCAACTCCTGGCCGAGGCGACGAATCACCCGCAGGATTTTGCGTTCGCTCTCAAGGCTCAAGCCGTAACCGGACTTGATCTCGACGCTGGTCACACCGTCTCGCAACAGACAGGTCAGACGCTGACGGGCACTGGCAAACAACTCATCTTCACTGGCAGCACGGGTCGCCCGCACGGTACTGGCAATGCCACCACCGGCGGCGGCGATTTCGGCATAGCTCACACCTTGCAGGCGCTGCTCGAACTCGCCGCTGCGGTTACCGCCAAAGACCGTATGCGTGTGGCAATCAATCAGCCCCGGGGTGACCCAGGCGCCTTGCAGTTCTTCGGTCCGGGCGTACTCGCCCACTGGCAATTGCAGACGCGGGCCGATCCACTCAATGAAGCCCTCACGGGTCACGATGGCCGCATCCTCGATGATTGAGTACGTGCCATTGGCCATGGTCGCGACATTGCAGTGTTGCCACAGGGTTTTCATTCGCTCACTCCGTCAATGATCAAAAACTCAGGAAAGCTCGGGAGCTTCTTCAACCGCAGCGCCGGCAGCCGGTTTTACCCACAGCAGGTAAGCCACCACCAACAGCACAATCCAGACCGCACCCACCATCAACGCCGCCTGAGTTTCAGGGAAGTAGCCCAGCACGCCGAAGATAAACACCATGAACACGATGGCGGCAATGGGTGCATAGGGCCAGAACGGCACCGGAAACTTGAGCTCGGCCACTTGTTCACGGGTCATGGAGCGGCGCATGGCTACCTGGGTCACCAGAATCATCAACCATACCCACACGGTGGCGAAGGTCGCAATCGAGGCGATAACCAGGAAGATGTTTTCCGGGATCAGGTAGTTAAGCAGCACACCGGCCAAAAGTGTGACCCCCATGACCAGAACGGTCATCCACGGCACACCGTGACGGGAAATTTTGGCAAAGCCTTTAGGCGCCTGCCCCTGCTGGGCCAGACCGAACATCATGCGGCCTGCGCCGAAGATGTCGCTGTTGATTGCCGACACGGCTGCCGAAATCACCACGATGTTGAGGATGGTAGCCGCCGAGCTGATGCCCAGGCTGTCGAAAATCTGCACAAACGGACTGCCCTGGCTGCCAATCTGGGTCCATGGGTAAATGGCCATCAGCACAAACAGGGTCAGCACGTAGAACAGCAAAATCCGCAACGGGACCGCGTTGATTGCCTTGGGAATGACGCGCTGCGGATCTTTGGCTTCGCCGGCAGTGATGCCGATAATTTCAATGCCGCCAAACGCAAACATCACCACTGCAAACGAAGCGATCAAACCGCCGATGCCGTTGGGCATAAAGCCGCCATAGGCCCAGAGATTGCTGATCCCGGTTGCGGCTGCGTCCGTGCTGGAGGTTCCGATGCCAAACAGCATGATGCCGAAACCGCCCAGAATCATTGCCACAATGGCGGCAACTTTGAGCAGCGACAGCCAGAACTCCATTTCACCGAAGACTTTGACGCTGCACAAATTCAACCCGCCGATCAGCAGCACGATGCCCAGCACCCAGATCCAGCGCGCCACTTCGGGAAACCAGAAGCCCATATAGATACCGAAGGCGGTGATATCGGCCAGACACACGATGATCATCTCGAAGGCATAGGTCCAGCCGAGGATAAAGCCGGACATCGGCCCCAGGTAGGTACTGGCGTAATGACCAAACGAGCCGGACACCGGATCGCGCACGGCCATTTCCCCCAGTGCGCGCATCACCATGAAGACCGCGGCGCCACCAATCAGGTACGCCAGCAGCACAGCAGGTCCAGCCATTTGGATGGCAGCGGCTGAACCATAAAAAAGACCCGTTCCGATCGCTGAACCCAGCGCCATAAAACGGATGTGACGGGCCGATAGCCCGCGCTTCAAACCTTGAGTTTGACTTTGCATTTCGCGTCCCTAGTTATTTTTGTCGGCGAAAACAGATACGCAGAGCGCTCAACGAGCGCTCTGCGTTTTTTGGGTTACAGGCTTGGAAGAACGTTGGCAGGCACCAGCTCATTCAGACAGCGCGAGGCCAGCAACTGCATGGCGGCTTCGATATCCGGGGCGAAGAAGCGGTCTTTTTCGTAGAACGCGACCTTGCTACGCAAAGTGGTACGGGCAATTTCAAGCTTGACCGAGGTTTTCAGGCCATCACGCAGATCAAGCCCCTGGCACGCCGCCAGCCACTCGACCGCCAGCACGCCACGGGTGTTCTCGGCCATTTCCCACAGACGCTTGCCTGCAGCCGGAGCCATCGAGACGTGGTCTTCCTGGTTGGCCGAGGTGGGAATGCTGTCGACGCTATGGGGATGGGCCAGTGCCTTGTTCTCGCTGGCCAGGGCCGCAGCCGTTACCTGAGCGATCATGAAGCCGGAGTTGACGCCGCCATTGGCCACCAGGAACGGCGGCAGTTGCGACATGTGCTTGTCCATCATCAACGAGATACGGCGCTCGCTCAGCGAACCGATTTCTGCAATGGCCAGGGCCATGTTGTCGGCCGCCATGGCAACCGGCTCGGCGTGGAAGTTGCCGCCCGAGATCACGTCGCCCTGCTCGGCAAACACCAGCGGGTTGTCCGATACGGCGTTGGCCTCAATGCCCAGCACTTCGGCGGCCTGGCGGAACTGGGTCAGGCAGGCACCCATCACTTGCGGCTGGCAACGCAGGGAGTACGGGTCTTGCACCTTGTCGCAGTTTTTGTGCGACTCGGACACTTCGCTGCTGGTGCCCAGCAGATCACGGTAGATCGCAGCGGCGTCGATTTGCCCGCGCTGGCCACGTGCGGCATGAATGCGCGGGTCGAACGGCGAGCGCGAACCCAGTACCGCTTCCACCGTCAGGCCGCCGCAGGCCATGGCGGCGGCAAACAGGTCTTCACCTTCAAACAGGCCGCGCAGCGCGTAGGCAGTCGACACCTGAGTGCCGTTGAGCAAGGCCAGCCCTTCCTTGGCCGCCAGGGTCAGCGGCTCAAGGCCAGCCTGCTTCAAGGCCGCAACGGCATCCAGCCATTGACCTTTGTAGCGCGCCTTGCCTTCGCCCAGCAGCACCAGGGACATATGGGCCAAAGGCGCCAGATCGCCCGATGCACCCACCGAGCCTTTTAGCGGGATGTGCGGATAAACCTGGGCATTGATCAAGGCGATCAAGGCGTCGATCACTACGCGGCGAATACCGGAGAAACCACGGCTCAGGCTGTTGACCTTGAGCACCATGATCAGGCGCACCATGTCATCGCTCAACGGCTCGCCGATACCGGCCGCATGGGACAGCACCAGCGAGCGCTGGAGGTTTTCCAGGTCTTCGCTGGCAATTTTTGTCGAAGCCAACAAACCAAAACCGGTATTGATGCCATAGGTGGTGCGGTTCTCGGCAAGGATTTGCTCGACGCAGGCCACGCTGGCATCAATCTGCGCCGAAGCGCTTTCGTCCAGACTGAGGGTTACCGGCTGCTGATAAATGTCACGCAGTTGGGCAAGGCTCAGTTGACCGGGGATCAGGTTTAAACGGTTCACATTAATGCTCCTTTGAAATTCTTGTTGGCTGCCAGTCACTGCGGGCTTTTTCAAATTGATGTTTGCAGGCTAAATCGTCGCCGGCACTACGGGCAGCACAGCTGCCGTATGGGCGGGCGCATGGGTTTGGGCCGGTAAAATCAGGTGCTCGGGAACCGGCCGCGCCCACTTCCTTGCAGCCCAGTAATACAGGGCTGCAGGCACGACCAGACCGATGATCCAGGAGATATCGGTGCCACCCAGGCTATCCACCAGCGGGCCGGTGTAAAAATGGGTCGACATAAAAGGCATTTGAATCAGCACGCCAAACACATAGACGCTCAAGCCAACCCGGTTCCAGCGGCCATATCGACCCTCGGGGTTGGACAGCGCCGGAATGTCGTAGCGTTCTTTGGTAATGCAGTAGAAATCCACCAGGTTGATCGCGCTCCAGGGCGTAAAAAACGCCAGCAGGAACAGGATAAAAGCGGAGAAATCCTTGAGGAACGAGTCTTTGCCCAACAGAGCCAGGGTGGTGGCCATGGCGACCATCACCAGGATGTAGAGCAGGCGCACGCCACCGGGAATCCGCCGGCTGCCGCGAAAGCCGCTGACGATGGTGGCGATGGACATGAAACTGCCGTAGGCATTGAGCGTGGTGATCGTCACCTTGCCGAAGGCCACGGCGAAATACAGCAACGCCGCCACAATGCCGGTGCCGCCCAGTCCGACAATGAACGACACTTCGTGGTGGGCGAATTGCGAGCCGGCCAGAGCGGCAGCCAGAACGCCGAACACCATGGCAATCTGGGCACCAATGACGGACCCCAGACTGATCGCCCAAAAGGTTTTGACCGGTGAAGTTTTGCTCGGCAGGTAGCGCGAGTAATCCGCCACATAGGGGCCAAACGCAATTTGCCACGAGGCGGACAACGAGATCGCCAGCAAAAAGCTGCTGATGGAGAAATGCTTGTTGGCCAACAGCGCGCCAATGTCATTGCCGGCCAGCAGTTTGTAGAACAGATAGATGAAGGCAATCACCCCCAGCACACTGGCGATCCGGCCAATGCCGTGAATCACCCGGTAACCGAAGATGGTCAGGATCACGATAAAACCGGCAAAGGCGACAATGCCGATCCAGTCTTCAACATGCAGCAACTGGGCAATCGCTTGACCGGCCAGCAGCGAGCCGCTGGCCGAAAACCCGATATACATCAGGCACACCAGCACCAGCGGCACCACCGCGCCATACACCCCGAACTGCACACGGCTGGAGATCATCTGCGGCAAACCCAGTTGCGGACCCTGGGCACCGTGCAGCGCCATTACCGCGCCACCGAGCAATTGCCCGACAAACAGGCCGATCAGCGACCAGAACACATCGCCGCCCAGCACCACGGCCAGCGCGCCCGTCACAATCGCCGTGATCTGCAGGTTGGCTCCCAGCCACAAAGTGAATTGACTGATGAGCCGACCATGACGCTCGGACTCGGGAATGTAGTCGATCGAGCGTTTTTCGATCAGCGGTGTTGCGCCTGCACGATCATCATTAACAGCCATGTGCCCCACCTCAAATAAAGGAAAACGGGATGTGCTCTGAATTTGGCTCGCCAGCGATGCAAACACCTCACTGCATCAGTCATTGCGAGGTGCTCTGATCGCTGGCAAAGCCAGCGCCCACATTTTTTGCTGCCAGCCGGATCAGCCGTTGATCATCGGCAGGTTCAGGCCCTGTTCGTTGGCGCAGTCGATGGCGATGTCGTAGCCGGCATCGGCATGGCGCATCACGCCGGTGGCCGGGTCGTTGTGCAACACGCGGGCAATGCGCTCAGCTGCTTCGTCGGTGCCATCACACACAATCACCATGCCCGAGTGCTGCGAGAAGCCCATGCCTACGCCGCCGCCGTGGTGCAAGGACACCCAGGTCGCGCCACTGGCAGTGTTGAGCAAGGCGTTGAGCAGTGGCCAGTCGGATACGGCATCCGAGCCATCTTTCATCGATTCGGTTTCGCGGTTCGGGCTCGACACCGAACCGGAGTCCAGGTGATCGCGGCCGATCACGATCGGCGCTTTCAGCTCGCCGCTACGCACCATTTCGTTGAACGCCAAGCCCAGCTTGGCGCGCTGGCCCAGGCCAACCCAGCAGATACGCGCCGGCAGACCCTGGAAGCTGATGCGTTCGCGTGCCATGTCCAGCCAGTTATGCAGATGCGCGTCGTCGGCGATCAGCTCTTTGACCTTGGCATCGGTCTTGTAGATGTCTTCTGCATCGCCAGACAGAGCAACCCAACGGAACGGGCCTACACCGCGGCAGAACAGTGGACGTATATAGGCCGGTACGAATCCCGGGAAGTCGAAGGCGTTTTCAACGCCGACTTCTTTGGCCATTTGACGAATGTTGTTGCCGTAGTCGAAGGTTGGAATGCCGGCCTTCTGGAACGCCAGCATGGCTTCAACGTGTTCGCCCATCGAAGCCTTGGCGGCTTTGACCACGGCAGCCGGATCGGTCACGGCGCGGTCGCGGTACTGTTCCCAGGTCCAGCCTTTTGGCAGGTAGCCATTGAGCGGATCGTGGGCGCTGGTCTGGTCGGTGACCATGTCCGGGCGTACACCACGACGGACCATTTCGGGCAGCAGTTCGGCAGCATTCCCGCACAGGGCTATGGAGATGGCCTTGCCTTCAGCGGTGTATTTCGCGATACGGACCAAGGCGTCGTCCAGGTCGACGGCTTGCTCGTCGACATAGCGGGTGGCCAGACGGAAGTCGATGCGGCTCTGCTGGCATTCGATGTTCAACGAGCAGGCACCCGCCAGGGTCGCGGCCAGTGGCTGCGCACCACCCATGCCGCCCAGGCCTGCGGTCAGTACCCACTTGCCTTTAAGGCTGCCGTTGTAATGCTGACGGCCGGCTTCGACGAAGGTTTCGTAGGTGCCTTGCACGATGCCCTGGCTGCCGATGTAGATCCAGCTGCCGGCGGTCATCTGGCCGTACATGGCCAGGCCTTTGGCGTCGAGTTCGTTGAAGTGTTCCCAGGTGGCCCAGTGCGGTACCAGGTTGGAGTTGGCGATCAGTACCCGCGGCGCGTTGCTGTGGGTCTTGAACACGCCGACCGGCTTGCCCGACTGCACCAGCAGGGTTTCGTCGTCGTTGAGGTTGGTCAGGCTTTCGACGATTTTGTCGTAGCACTCCCAGTTACGCGCTGCACGCCCAATACCGCCATATACCACCAGTTCGGTCGGGTTCTCGGCCACTTGCGGGTCGAGGTTGTTCATCAACATCCGCAGCGGAGCTTCGGTCATCCAGCTTTTGGCAGTGAGCTGGGTACCGCGGGCGGCGCGGATTTCACCATCACGATGACGGGTAAACGCAGCTGGCGATTTAGGGGTAGTTGAAGTCACGGGTAACTCCTCAGCGATGGGCAGATGCGTCGGGGACAAGAGGATCGACGCACACTTATGTACTTGTACATACAAGCATATGCAAGTAAGCGGCCAAGGTGCGATATCAGCCCGTGAAATTTAAGTATTCGAAGCTGCAAGGCACGAAAATCAAGGCGATGAGGGATGAAGGATTTTTTTGCAGGGAGTAAAGGGCAAAGCGCAGGGATGTTACTGAAGCGGGGGTTTTGCGTCTTTTTGGGGCGTTCGGTAACAAGATGGGGCGCAGCAATGACTCAAACCTTGCAGGAGCGAGCTCTTGGTGGCCGCATTCAAGAGCTCGCGAGCAAGCTCGCTCCTACAGAGGTGTATGTGCGGCTTAGATCCCGCTCAACTCAATCACACAGCAGCGCCCGGTTACCGTGATTTCCAGCAGTTCACTGTTGTCGTTCAGCTGCAGGCAGTCATAACGCCCCAGATGTTGCTGCTGAGTGTTACCCGGGCAGACATGGACTTGCTCATCGACAGCGAAAACCAGCAGGGTCCGGGCCGAGCTGAAGAAACGCTGCGGTGTTACCGCGTCCAGCCACTGCAGGCGCGCACTGTAACGATCCGGGGCGTAGATCAGGTTGAAGTCGCGGATTGGTCCGTCAATCAAGGTGCAACTGACCGCGCTGTCACCTTTGAATGCATAGGCATCGAACGGCAACAGGGCCCGGGTGCTGGCGCCATCGACCTGCAGGTTCATGCCCGCGCCTTGCAGCACGCTGATAATTCGCTGATAGCCGTCGAAGCGGGAAAATCCGCCCGACTCACCAATATCGGCAATCGACAGGCGCCAGCCGAAACCTTCAAGGCCTTCCCCGGCGTCACGGGTAATTTCTTCGGTGCTGCCGCCGCCGTTCTTCCACGGCATGCTCGGGTAATCAACAGCGCGTAAAACTTTCAATTCATTCATTTACTGAAGCGTCCTTCCAGGCGATGGCGGGAACCGGGGTGGATCAACCGGGCGGCGGTAACAGGCTGACGCCCGGACCAGGTGCGGCGGCGGATCAGCAAGCAGGGTTCGCCGGGTTCGATTTGCAGCAGTTTGCACTCTTGGGAGTCAGCCAGAATCGCTTCGACAATGTGCTCACCCTCGGTCAGGGGTGCGACCTGGGACAGGTAGGCGTAGGGCGTTTGCAAAGTGAAGTCTTGCTTCAAGTAGTCCGGCGCCACCTGGGCATTGACGAAACGGTCCTCAATTTGCACGGCAATTTCGTTTTCGTAATGCACGATCAATGAGTGAAACACCTTCTGCCCTTCGCGCATGTCGAGCACGGCCGCGCGCTCTGAACCGGCAAGCTCTTCACCCAGGCTGATCACCTTGCAGGAGTGCCGGTGCCCGCGAGCGGCGATTTCATCGGCAATGTTATTCACTTCAAACAAGGCCGACTGGGTTTTGGGCTCGGCGACAAAGGTGCCGACACCTTGCATGCGCACCAGCAGGCCGTCGGCGGTCATTTCACGCAGCGCACGGTTGATGGTCATGCGGCTGAAGCCCAACTGGCTGACCAGTTCGCTTTCAGAGGGCACGCGGTAATGCGGAGGCCAGTTCCCGCTCTGGATTTGCTGGGTGATCATCTGCTTTACACGGGCGTATAGCGGGGCCGGGCTATCGCCCATGTGGGCGGCCAGCGGGGACACGACAGGCGGAGTCGACACAGGCAATCCTTGTTTATGAGTTAGGGGCTTAGATTGCCGGAGTTTACCGAGCAGGCAAACGTCTGTATATGTATATACAAATAACAAACCATGGGATGCCGAACCAATGTCCGTCTTCTTTGCCGAGCGTGCGCTGTTACCTACAGGCTGGGCGACCAATGTCCGAATCGAGGTGGGTGCCGATGGCCGCCTGACCCGCATCCAGGCCAATGCCGACGCCCACGGCGCCGAACGCTTGAGTGGCCCGCTGCTGCCGGGCATGCCGAACCTGCACTCGCACGCGTTCCAGCGCGCCATGGCCGGGCTGGCCGAAGTCGCGGGCAATCCCGATGACAGTTTCTGGACCTGGCGCGACCTGATGTATCGGCTGGTCGGCAAAATCAGCCCCGAACAGCTCGGCGTCATTGCCCGGCAGCTGTATATAGAAATGCTCAAGGCCGGCTACACCTCGGTTGCCGAGTTTCATTACGTTCACCATGACCTCACGGGCCAGCCCTATGCCAACCCGGCAGAGCTGGCACTGCGCATCAGCGAAGCGGCCCGTTCGAGCGGGATTGGCCTGACCCTGCTCCCTGTGCTGTACAGCCACGCCGGTTTCGGCGGCCAGGCGCCCAATGAGGGTCAGCGACGCTTTATCAACAGCACCGAGCAATACCTGCAACTTCAGCAACAGTTAAAGCCGCTGCTGGCACAACAACCGGCCCAGAACCTGGGCCTGTGTTTCCACTCGTTGCGCGCCGTGACCCCGCAACAGATCCACGATGTACTGGCTGCCAGCGACACCACCTGCCCGGTGCATATCCATATCGCCGAGCAGCAAAAGGAAGTCGACGACTGCCTGGTCTGGAGCGGCAAGCGCCCTATCCAGTGGCTGTATGACAACGTCGAGGTTGACCAGCGCTGGTGCCTGGTACACGCCACCCATGCCGATGCGGATGAAGTACGTCTGATGGCACAAAGCAAAGCGGTGGCTGGTTTGTGCCTGACCACTGAAGCCAACCTGGGTGACGGGATCTTTCCGGCGGTGGATTACCTGGCCCGGGGCGGTCGCCTGGGGATTGGCTCGGACAGCCACGTGTCATTGAGTGTGGTCGAAGAGTTGCGCTGGCTGGAATACGGCCAGCGCTTGCGTGACCAACGCCGCAACCGGCTGTATCGCAGCGATCAGCCCATGGTCGGGCGCACACTGTACGACGCGGCCCTGGCTGGCGGCGCCCAGGCGATGGGCCAGCCGGTAGCAGGTCTGGCCGTAGGCCAGCGCGCAGACTGGCTGGTACTCGACGGCAAAGACCCGTACCTGGCCACTGCCCAGGACGACGCCATTCTCAATCGCTGGTTGTTTGCCGGTGGCGACCGCCAGGTGCGCGACGTACTGGTGAATGGCCAGTGGGTGGTCCGCGACGGCCATCACGCCGATGAAGAAGCCAGCTGCCGCGACTTCACCCGGGTATTGCGCGAGCTGTTGGGCTGACGGAGCGAGGTTGCCTGTAGGAGCGAGCTTGCTCGCGAGCTCTTTCAACCGCCGACAGCTCGCTCCTACAATGATTCTGGGCCTTGATGTTGTGCGGCCCATTCCCGCACCTCGGCATAGGGGTAGTTTTCCAATGCCGCAAACCCGGCAATCCCCCGGGCTTTCATTTTGGTAAACAACGGCACGCTGATCCCGCATAAAAACCGGGTCAGGCGTTCCGGCGGGGGATAACTTGCGGTGAATTCCTGATGCCTGTGGATAAAAACAGCGCACAGCGCTTCAAAGTTTTTATCCACAAGCGGCGCCAGCGCGGGGGGTTCAGGCAAGTGCGCGACCTGCCCGGCACACACCGAGCAATGCCCGCATTGTTGCGGTGCCCGCCCGTCACCGAAGTAGTGCGCCAAGCGATAGCTTAAGCAGGTGTCACTGGCGAACAATGCCAACATGGCGTGAATGCGCACAATCTCGCCACGCTCATGGGCTGTGAAGTACTCATGCAGCTCCAGGCTCAGCGCCTCGACGTCAAACTCTGTCAGCAACAGGCTGTAAACCTCGGTCATCTGTTTGCTTTCAAGCTCGATCCAGCCCTTTTCCTGGAAATAATCCAGCGCTTTGACCACCCGGTTACGGTCGGCCTGATGCTGGCTGTACAGGGTGTCGAAATTGACCGTGGCCCAGGTCCGGGCACGGCTGGAGGTCTGGATAATGGCCGAGACAAACTGCTGGCGCTCACCCTCGAATCTGGCCAGCAGTGCATCGGGCTCAATCAGGAACTTGAAACGGTACTCGGCAAAATACGCATAGCGCGGAGCAATCAGGCCACGCAATTCCAGCTGCACCAGCAGGGTCTTGAGCGGAAGCTGGCGAATATTGCTCTGATCGGCCAAAGGCCCCAGCAAGAATTCCCACTGCCCTTCTGGGATGGCTGCACGCAGTTCTTCAAGCACACAGCGGATGCCCTGCAATTCGGGGGTGTCGCCGTACACAAAATTTTCCAGCACGTTGAGACTGTCACGATTGGCCAGAACCAGGCAGTCCGATGGCTGGCCATCACGCCCGGCGCGACCGATTTCCTGACTGTAGTTTTCGATCGACTTGGGCAAGTCGAAATGCACTACGTTGCGGATGTCGCTTTTATCGATGCCCATGCCAAAGGCGATGGTGGCCACGATGCAATTCAATTGCCCGCCCATGAACTGACGTTGAATGCCCTCGCGCTGATCGTGGGGCAAACCGGCGTGATAAGCGTTGGCGCTGATGCCGTTCTGGTTCAGATGCGCGGCGATCTGCTCCGCAGTCTTTTGCAGGGTGACGTAGACAATGCTCGGCTGGCCGCTGCGCTCGCCCATCCATTGCACCAGGCGCTGGCGCTTGGCGGCCCCGGTGACCGGCTCGACCCACAGGTTGAGGTTGGCGCGATAGAAACCGGTGGTGATCACATCCGCCTCGGCGATCGCGAATTTGCTCTGCATGTCGGCAATCACGTTGGGCGTGGCCGTTGCCGTGAGCAGCAAGGCTTGCGGGATGTTGAACTGACGCTGGTAGTCCGGCAGCTTCAAGTAGTCCGGGCGAAAGTTATGCCCCCACTCGGAGATACAGTGGGCCTCGTCCACAACCAGTAACGAAATCGGCACCTGCTGCAAAAAATTGCGAAAACGCTCGTTCTTCAGGCGCTCAACCGAAATCATCAGGATCTTCAATTCGCCCGCTTTGGCCCGGGCCATGACCGCACTGGCGTCATCACGGCTTTGCGCCGAATCAATGCTGGCGGCGGCAATGCCATGGCGCTGTAAAAACGCCAACTGGTCCTGCATCAGCGCCAGCAGCGGCGACACCACCAGCGTCAGGTGCGGCAGCAGCAAGGCCGGCAGCTGGTAGCACAGCGACTTGCCCGAGCCCGTCGGAAAAATCGCGGCCGCCGAACGCCCGGCCAGCACGGCACTGATCGCCGCCTCTTGCCCGTCACGAAACTGTGGATAACCGAAAACCTGTTCCAGGGTGTTGTGCATAACTGTCACTCCATTGACCGCTGCAAAGCGCAAAACTCTAACCCGAGCCGTGCAGTCGATCGAGAAAAGGCAGCAGGCTTGACGCCACAAATTGATACAGAGAAAACCTGCACGCCTGGACAAAACCACAGACATTAACACGCCTGACCCGACCTGCCGCACGCAGCGACACCACGGGTATTAACCATGGAATTTATCCACAAAAGGACCCACCCATGCCTGAGGCGTTACCCCATCACCGGAATAAAGCATCGATCTCCATGCTGCAACGCACCACTCTGCTCGTCCTGCCCGTGCTCCTTCTGGGCTGCGTCACACCAGCGCCCGCGCCGCCGGAACTGGACACAAGTGTCTTTGAAACAACTGAATACCTCGCACAGAAAGCCCTGCCGGTGGTCAAGGCCTCGACGCTCTATGCCCGGGGCGGCACCGGCCAGAACGTCAAGGTTGCCTTGATTGACTCGGGCATGAACGACACCCTTTCCGAGTTCCGGGGGCGTATTGCCGACCTCGGCCATGACTTTGTGCGCAAGCAACCGGGCACCGTCGACATCAAGGGCCACGGCACACAAATGGCCGGCATTATCGCCGCCAACAAAGACGACAAAGGCATGCATGGCATTGCCTTCAACGCCCAACTGATCCCCATGCGCTTTGGCGACGACAAGGAGCCGTTCTATTTCGACGCTGAAATTGCCCGGGCGTGGCAACTCAGCCATGACAAGGGCGCACAAATCATCAGCAACTCATGGGCCAACCCGATTGAAGCCAACACCAATGAAGCCATTATTTATGAACGCCTGATGGGCGACTCCCTGGCGGCTGCCAAAAAGCTGGTGGCGGACGGCGCCGTCTTGGTGTTTTCCACCGGTAACGAAGTCAAGCGCGAACCCCTCGCCGAACCGGGCCTGCCCGCGCTGTACCCCGAACTGGAACCCGGCTGGATTGCGGTAATGGCCCTCAAGAGCGACGGCACTGCCATCAACCAGAAATCCAACTACTGCGGTCTGGCAGCACGCTGGTGTATTGCAGTACCCGGGGGCGACAGCGGGGATGGCTTGCTCACCACACGCGAGGACGGCAGCTATGGACCGACTATCGGAACCTCTCCTGCCGCGGCGCTGGTCAGCGGCGCCTTGGCAGCCCTGCAAAGCCGTTACCCGCAGATGACCCCGCAACAGTTGCGCGAGCGCTTGCTCAGCACGGCCAATCGCAGCGGCATCTATGCCAACAGCGAAGCTTACGGGCAAGGCTTGATGGATCTGGAGGCCGCTTCGCGTCCCGCCCCCGGCCAGTAAAGTGAGGACGTCGGCCCACTGGCTAAAGACCCATGGGCCTGCGTACCGTCTTGAGGTATTTTGCTGCTCACCCAAAGCCGATCTCGCCCAAACTGCCATACGGAGACTGCCGCCATGAAACTCGCCGCCGACCTGCCAGATAACCCGACCTTGCGCGAGCTGGTGCAACTGCTGCATGAAGAAATCGGCCTGCCGGAACACAAGACTGTCAGCCTGAAGACATCGATCAACCTTGACCTGGGCTGTAACGGCAGCGACGCCCTGCATTTGATGGAAGTCCTCGAGGAGCACTTCGGTCTGGACCTGGCGGACTACGATGCCTACCGCTATTTCCAGCCGGCAGGCAACGATCCGCATTTCAAGCGCGATGCCAAGGGCCGGGGCAATAAAGTGCCCCTGACCATCGGCATGCTGTACGCGGCGATAAACAGCGGGCAGTGGGACACGCACACCCTGGAAGGCTAAATTCCAGGCAGAAAAAAGCCGCCCTTGCAGGCGGCTTTTTCGTGGATCAAACAGCTGACCGCAAGCTTACAGCTTAGGGCCGGCAGCCTTGATCGCGTCGCTGACGTCGAACTTCTTGAAGTTCTCTACGAACAGGCCGGCCAGGGCTTTGGCAGCTTCGTCGTAGGCAGCTTTGTCAGCCCAGGTGTTACGCGGGTTGAGCAGCTCGGTGTCAACGCCCGGTACGGTCAATGGCACGTCGAGGTTGATGGTGTCCAGGTGCTCGGTTTCTGCACCGATCAGAGCGCCGCTCTGGATTGCTGCAATCACGCCGCGGGTAGTCGGGATGTTGAAACGCTTGCCAACGCCGTAGCCGCCGCCGGTCCAGCCGGTGTTAACCAGGTAAACCTTGGAGCCGAAGCCACGGATGCGCTTGATCAGCAGCTCTGCGTATTCGCCAGCCGGACGCGGGAAGAACGGTGCGCCGAAGCAGGTGGAGAAAGTCGACTTGATGCCGCTGCCCGAACCCATTTCAGTCGAGCCCACCAGCGCGGTGTAGCCGGACAGGAAGTGGTAAGCCGCCTGCTCTTCGCTGAGGATCGAAACCGGAGGCAGTACGCCAGTCAGGTCGCAGGTCAGGAAGATCACAGCGTTTGGCTCGCCGCCCAGGTTCTTCTCGGAACGCTTGGCAACGTGCTCCAGCGGGTAGGCTGCACGGCTGTTCTGGGTCAGGCTGACGTCGGCATAGTCAGGGTGCTTGGCGTCGTCGATGACAACGTTTTCCAGCACCGCACCGTGCTTGATGGCTTTCCAGATAACCGGCTCGTTCTTCTCGGACAGGTCGATGCACTTGGCATAGCAACCGCCTTCGATGTTGAACACCACGCCTTCGCCCCAGCCGTGTTCGTCGTCACCGATCAGGTAACGGCTTTCATCGGCGGACAGGGTGGTTTTACCGGTACCGGACAGGCCGAAGAACAGAGTCACGTCGCCTGCTTCACCGATGTTGGCGGCGCAGTGCATCGGCAGCACGTCGGCAGCCGGCAACAGGAAGTTCTGTACCGAGAACATGGCTTTCTTCATTTCACCGGCGTAACGCATACCGGCGATCAGCACTTTTTTCTGGGCGAAGTTGAGGATCACGCAACCGTCGGAGTTGGTGCCGTCACGCTCTGGCACGCATTCGAAGTTGGCCACATTGAGCACTTGCCATTCTTCACGACCGGCCGGGTTGTACTGAGCCGGGTTGATGAACAGGCAACGACCGAACAGGTTCTGCCAGGCAGTCTGGGTGGTCATCTTCACGGCCAGGTAGTGGTCTTCGGAAGCACCTACATGAACGTGGGAAACGAAGTGTTCCTGCGCATTGTTGAACGCCTCGACGCGGTCCCACAGAGCATCGAACTTGTCAGCCGGGAACTTGCGGTTGATCGCGCCCCAGGCAATGGCAGCCTGAGTAGTCGGCTCTTCAACAATGAAGCGGTCAGCTGGCGAACGGCCTGTACGGTGGCCTGTTTTAACTACCAGTGCGCCATTGTCGGCAAGCTCGCCTTCACCACGGCTCAGGGCTTCTTTGACCAGATCGTCGATGCTCAGATCGGTGTACACGGCGTTATTAGCTTGCGTCATGAGGTTCCCCGTCGGCCATTGGCCGAGTGCGCCAAACGTTTTGTAGTAGAAAAGTTTGCACTACTACCGCGAAAAAAGTGGGGCGGATTATGCCAGAAATGCCCAAAAAAAGTAGGGCCCACCTGTCAGAACCGCGCAAGAACGGGGTTTGACAGGTGTTTCACCTGGGCTGAAACGTTTTAGTGATGAGTGTCGGAAGGCGACTTTACACCGGCACCGGAGAACAATTGGTCCACATCGGCAGCATCGAACAGGTAGCGCTCATTGCAGAACTGGCAGTCGATTTCGATATGGCCGCCATGTTCGGTGACCAGATTCTGCGCATCTTCAAGACCCAGGCTGGTCAATGCAGTGCCCGAGCGCTCACGGGAGCAGCTGCATTTGAAAACAACGGTTTCGTCGTCAAACAGGCGCACGGTTTCTTCGTGGTACAGGCGATGCAGGATGGTTTCGTTGTCCAGACTCAACAATTCTTCAGCCTTGAGGGTATCGCCCAGCGCCAGCAATGTGTTCCAGCTGTCTACGCGCTCATCTTCATCTTTGGTTTTGTCGGCCGGTAGTTGCTGCAGGAACATGCCGCGGGCACGTTTACCATCCGCGACCAGCCAGAAGCGGGTCGGCACTTGCTCGGACATGACAAAGTAGTTGGTGAAACAGTCCGCCAGGGTTTCGCCGTTCAGATCCACAATGCCCTGGTAACGCTTGCCAACGGTCGGATCGATAGTAATGGCCAGTACGCCGTTGGGCAGCAGGTCTGCAAGGGTCGCATCCGGGGCAATCCGCTCGGCGTCGAAACGGGCAATACCGCGAATTTCACGGTCGCTGGTGCACTCGATCATCAGCAGTGGTACCGGACCTTCAGAGCGCGCCTGCAGGCTCAGAAGACCATCGATTTTCTGGTTGCCCACCAGCAACGCAGCCGCTGCCATCAGCTCACCCAGCAACTGCTGGACCGGCAGCGGATAATTATGTTTGGCCAGCACTTCAGCGTAACTGTGCTCCAGCGAAGCCAGCTCGCCGCGGGCATCACAGGTGTCGAACATGAAGCGTTGGGTGGCATCGGTTTTGTTTAAGTCGGACATAGGAATAAGATTCTAAAAGTGGTTACTAAATGTGTTCGAGCCTGTAAACAGACTGCAGATATTAAGGCTAATAGCCCTATATGGCGTCACACATGAATGGTTACAAGCCCCCGGCTAGCCAGACACGACGCACGGTCGGTGAGCCATTGACGGCCAGGCAGCCCTTGGGGGAGCCCGGCTCCCACAAGGGTTGATATAGGGCACAGAGCTAATCCGCGGCGCCAGAATCATGAAACTGATGCAACTGGCGGCGTTGTTTCTTGGTTGGTTTACCATCGCTGATAATGCCCATCGCCCCCGATTTTCGCATCGCTGCCAGGCTTTCGCGCTTGGCAATGCTCTGCCCGGTTTCGGCGTACAGCAGTTGCGCTTCAGGAGCGCCGCGGCGCACCACCGACAAGGCTTTGACCTCCACAGTACGCTCTTCGAGCCCTACACGGATTTGCAGCTCGTCGCCAATCCGTGGCTCTTTGCTCGGTTTGCAGCGCTCACCACGGCAGTGCACCTTGCCGCTCTCAATGGCGGTCTTGGCCAATGCACGGGTCTTGTAAAAACGTGCAGCCCATAGCCACTTGTCCAGACGGACCTTGTCGTCCTCTTCCTGTTTCTGCGCCATTGGAACCCCCTTCACCAGATATTCGGAACTGTACTACGTCTTTTGATGATCCAAAGAAGGAACCCGCTCGATAGAATTCCGTCTGCTGCAATACCTGTGCTGAAAACACAGCACAGCGTACGCGCAGATAACTGTCGCCATTTACCGGATATTCTGCGTGAATACCGACTTTATGCTTTCGAATCGGCGTTCGCCGATTGTTTTACCTGCAGGGTCTGCCCTGCGGCCTGGATACGTTAATCGCCGGTTACTTATATTGAAGACTTTTGACCATTTGACCGTTGTCGGTCTGCGCGAGTGGGTGGCGCTTCCCGATCTGGGAGTCGCGGGCCTGCGGGCGAAAATCGACACCGGTGCCAGTACCTCCAGCCTGCACGCCACTGAAATCGAGCCGTTTGTGCGTGATGGTGTCGAGTGGGTACGTTTCAATGCCCATTTGGGAACGCTGGTACAACTACGCCACCGCCGGTGCGAAGCGCCGCTGGTGGCGATAAAAACCATTAAAAGCTCCAACGGCCATACCCAGGTGCGTTATGTGATCCGCACCGGCCTGGCACTGGGTGATCGGGTGTGGTCGGTGGAGTTCACCCTCGCCTGCCGCAAATCCATGCGTTACCGCTTGCTGCTGGGCTCAAAAGCGCTGATCGACGGCCAGTTGGTGGTCAATCCAGAGCTTAAATACGTACAAGACAAGCCGGTGTTTCCGGTCACTACTACCTCTGCCACAGGTGTTGCATGAAGATCGCTGTGCTGTCGCGTAACCCGCGTCTGTATTCCACTCGTCGTCTGGTTGAAGCCGGTATCGCACGAGGCCATGAAATGGTAGTGATCGATACCCTGCGCGCCTATATGAACATTGCCAGTCATAAGCCGCAGATCCATTACCGTGGCAAGCCGCTGGAAGGCTTTGATGCGGTGATCCCGCGCATTGGTGCG
This sequence comes from Pseudomonas sp. TMW22089, assembly GCF_022496645.1. Lineage (NCBI taxonomy): Bacteria > Pseudomonadati > Pseudomonadota > Gammaproteobacteria > Pseudomonadales > Pseudomonadaceae > Pseudomonas > Pseudomonas sp. TMW22089. The sequence goes on along the minus strand of NZ_SCFG01000001.1, from coordinate 185,374 downwards.
TCAGTCACGTTTTATGGCTGCGCGGTATTGCGCCAGTTCGAAATGATGGGGGTTTTCCCGCTCAACGAATCGGTGGCAATCGCCCGCTCGCGAGACAAGTTGCGCTCGCTGCAACTGTTGTCGCGCCGCGGCCTGGGCTTGCCGGTGACAGGCTTTGCCCACTCGCCGGATGATATTCCGGACCTGATCGAGATGGTCAATGGTGCACCGCTGGTGATCAAGGTCCTGGAAGGCACCCAGGGTATCGGCGTGGTGTTGTGTGAAACCGCCACCGCGGCCGAGTCTGTGATCGAGGCTTTCATGGGCCTCAAACAGAACATCATGGTGCAGGAGTACATCAAGGAAGCCGGCGGTGCGGATATCCGCTGCTTCGTGGTGGGTGACAAGGTGATTGCGGCCATGAAGCGCCAGGCCAAGCCCGGTGAATTCCGCTCCAACCTGCACCGCGGAGGCAGTGCCAGCCTGATCAAGATCACCCCGCAAGAACGCATGACCGCCATTCGTGCGGCCAAGGTCATGGGGTTGAGTGTGGCCGGGGTCGATATCCTGCGCTCCAACCACGGCCCGCTGGTGCTGGAGGTGAATTCCTCGCCCGGGCTGGAGGGGATCGAAACCACCACCGGCAAGGATGTGGCCGGGCTTATCATTGAGCATCTGGAAAAAAACAGCACGCCCCACATGACCCGGACCAAAGGGAAAGGTTGAAAGCAGCCACCCCTGACAACTCTGCAGGAGCGAGCTTGCTCGCGAGCGGTTAGAAGCTCGCGAGCAAGCTCGCTCCTGCAGACAGGTCGAAGGCTTTAAACCGCCCCTCTGGGCAACATCAGGCCCAGCGGCAATCGCACCCGGGCCTCAAGGCCTCCGCCGGCACGGTTACGCAGTTCAACATTGCCACCGTGCATGGAGGCGATGCGCTTGACGATGGCAAGGCCCAAACCTGTCCCCTTGCCGCCACGCGCACGGTCACCGCGGATAAACGGATTGAAGATGTCTTCAAGCTCTGAAGGGTCGATGCCCGCCCCCCGGTCCATCACACTCAGCACCACATACGGCGCACTGGTGTCGCCGGAGACGTAGGCGGCCACTTCCACGTTATCTCCCGCATGGTGCAAGGCATTGCCGATCAGGTTATTGAGCAAGCGCTTCATCGAGACCCGACGCAGCGCAAACGGCTGAATCGGCTGCAGGCGCAAACTCACTTGATGTTCGTTCTGGTTGTAAGGCGCCACGACTTCGCGAATCAGTTCACACAAATCGACCTCTTCGACCGGCTCGTCGCGCCCGTCACGGATAAAGGCCAGGAACTGATCAAGAATCGCGTCCATATCTTCAATGTCGCGCACCATGTCGTCGGACAGGTCGCTGTGGTTGCCCATCAGCTCCAGAGACAGGCGCAAGCGGGTCAACGGCGTTCGCAGGTCGTGGGACACCCCGGCGAGCATCAGTTCGCGTTCACGGCCAGCCTGCTCCACATCTTCTGCCATTTGATTGAAGGCGCTGTACACCTCGGTCATTTCGCTCGGTGTATCACTGATCGGCAGCCGCACACTGCGCCCCTGCCCCAGTTGCCGGGCGGCATAAACCAGACGCTTGAGCGGCTGGTTGAGCTGACTGACGAATATCCATGCCGACGCCGTCGATAGCAGGCCGATGGCCAGGAACCAGCCCAGCACACTCCAGATTTTCTGTCCGCGTAACGGATGCGGGTACAGCGGCACTTTCAGCCAGCCATCGCCAAGGCTCGGGGCACGTACCCACAACGCGGGCGGCGCATGCATGCGCAAGCGAACTTCGGTATCGGCACCCAGCTCTGCCTGCATCTGGCGCTCATAAATCTCACTGTACGGCCAGTGCTGCTCGCCTTCAGGTACGCCACCGCCGACCACCCGGATCAAACCGGCCGCATCGGCAATTTTTTCGCGATTTTCTTCATCGGCAGCCCAATAAGCGCGCAGGGTCAAAGCCACGCCATGGCTGTACTGGCGGTCGACCAGCATGTCTTCGTTCATCAGCAGATAAACCAGGGTCAGGGCCTTGGAGAACAGTACGACAATGAGGACCAGCCACAGGGTGCGGGAGAAAAAACTTTGGGGGAACCACAGAGGGGTTTTCATAGACAGCCGTCTTAACACTTTGCAGGAGCGAGTTGTGAGGCTCGCAAAATTTGGAATCGCGAGCCTTCGGGCATCCGGGTACCGGAAAGGCTCGCTCCTACAAATGATCCGTCACTTGGTCGCGTTGCCGTCCGGCACGAACACATAGCCTACGCCCCAGACAGTCTGGATATAGCGCGGTTTGGACGGGTCAGGTTCGATCATGCGGCGCAAGCGGGAAATCTGAACGTCGATGGAACGCTCCAGGGCATCCCATTCACGGCCACGGGCCAGGTTCATCAGCTTGTCGCGGGTCAACGGCTCGCGGGCATGCATGACCAGCGCTTTAAGCACGGCGAACTCGCCGGTGGTGAGCATGTGAACTTCATCGCCACGCTTGAGCTCGCGGGTTGCCAGCGACAACTCGTAATCACCGAAGGTAACGCTTTCGTCTTCGCTGCCCGGTGCACCCGGTACCGGCGCTGCCTGACGACGCAATACCGCACGCACCCGCGCCATCAGCTCGTCAGGGTTGAACGGCTTGGCCAGATAATCGTCCGCGCCCAGTTCCAGGCCCTTGATGCGGCTCAGTTCGTCACCTTTGGCGGTCAGCATGATGATCGGCACACGGTTGCCCGCAGCACGCAGGCGGCGGCAAGCGGACAGCCCGTCTTCACCGGGCAGCATCAGGTCCAGCACCACCAGGTTGAATACCTCGCGGGCCAGCAAACGGTCCATTTGTTCCACGTTCGGCACAGCGCGGGCGCGATAGCCCTTGCTGACGAAGAAACGTTCCAGCAGGCTGCTCAGCCCCGGATCGTCGTCAACGATGAGAATTTTTTCGCCTTCTGCCGCTTGTGCAATGCTGCTCATTAGATGCTCCTGTGATCTCGGCGCGCATTATGGCTTAGCTGCTGTCATGCGCATGGAGTGCATTGTTAGCAGATTTTTCCTCCGCGAACAGCACGCAGACCAATGTGCGCCGTAGCGTAGCCCCCTGAATTCGGGAACGCTGGTTATAATGCGCCGCCTTTTGTGTCGGGCAACCTTGGATTTTCAAAGATCGCGCCAGAATTTATTTTTTCAAGTCCTGGCGTAATGTGCTGATTTCGCGGGTCAACAGGCCGCCCTTTTGGCCCAGGCAGCGGCCCCGTTAAGGTCGCTCAACCAGCCTCGCAAGCCAAGAAACCCGGGCATGCGAGCCTGCTTCACAATTTGTCAGGTGGTTTTATGGACAGCATCAACAGCCGCATCGCCGAAGAACTTGGCGTGCGCCCGCAGCAGGTCGAAGCGGCCGTCGCGCTTCTGGATGAAGGCTCCACCGTACCCTTCATTTCCCGCTACCGTAAGGAAGTGACCGGCAGCCTGGATGACACCCAGTTACGTCATCTGGAAGAACGCCTGCGCTACCTGCGTGAACTCGACGAACGGCGTATCAGCATCCTCGCCAGCATCGAAGAACAAGGCAAATTAACCCCGGAACTGGCCCGCGACATCAAACTCGCCGAGACCAAGACCCGCCTTGAAGACCTGTACCTGCCGTACAAACAGAAGCGCCGCACCAAGGGTCAGATCGCCCTGGAAGCGGGCCTGGGTGAACTGGCAGACGGCCTGTTCAACGACCCGACACAAACCCCTGAAATCGAAGCAGCACGTTTTGTCGATGCTGAAAAAGGCGTGGCAGACGTCAAGGCCGCACTCGACGGCGCCAAGTACATCCTCATGGAGCGCTTCGCCGAAGACGCCAGCCTGCTGGATAAACTGCGCAGTTTCCTGAAACAGGAAGCGATCCTCAGCGCCCGGGTGATTCCCGGCAAAGAAGAGGAAGGCGCCAAGTTCCGCGATTACTTCGAACACGACGAGCCGCTCAAAAGCATGCCGTCGCACCGCGCGCTGGCGATTTTCCGTGGCCGCAACGAAGGCATTCTCAGCTCCTCGCTTAAAGTCGGCGAAGAGCTGCCGGGCACCATGCACCCCGGCGAAATGATGATCAGCGAGCGTTTCGGCCTGCAAAACCAGAACCGCCCGGCTGACAAATGGCTGGGCGAAGTGGTGCGCTGGACCTGGAAGGTCAAGCTTTACACCCACCTTGAAACCGACCTGCTGGGTGAGTTGCGCGACGGGGCAGAAACCGAAGCCATCAACGTGTTCGCCCACAACCTGCATGACTTGCTGCTGGCCGCACCTGCCGGCCCGCGCGCAACCCTGGGCCTGGACCCGGGCCTGCGTACCGGCTGCAAGATTGCCGTGGTCGATGCCACCGGCAAAATGCTCGAATACGCCACCGTGTACCCGCACGTGCCGCACAACAAGTGGGATCAAACCATCGCCGTCATGGCCGCCCTGTGCGCCAAGCACTCGGTCGAACTGATCGCCATCGGTAACGGTACCGCCAGCCGCGAAAGCGACAAGCTGGTGATTGACCTGATCAAAAAATACCCGGCCCTGAAAGTCACCAAAGTGATGGTGTCTGAAGCCGGTGCTTCGGTGTACTCGGCGTCAGAACTGGCCGCCAAGGAATTCCCCGACCTCGACGTATCGATCCGTGGCGCGGTGTCGATTGCCCGCCGCCTGCAGGATCCGCTGGCAGAGCTGGTGAAAATCGATCCTAAATCCATCGGTGTCGGCCAGTACCAGCACGACGTATCCCAGCTCAAGCTGGCACGCGGCCTGGACGCCGTGGTTGAAGACTGCGTAAACGCCGTGGGCGTTGACGTGAACACCGCATCGGTGGCGCTGCTGGCCCGCATCTCGGGGCTCAATGCCACACTGGCGCAAAACATCGTCAGCCATCGCGATGAAAACGGCGCATTCAAAACCCGCGCGGCACTGAAAAAAGTCAGCCGTCTGGGCGAAAAAACCTTCGAACAGGCTGCCGGTTTCCTACGGGTAATGAATGGCGACAACCCGCTGGACGCTTCTGCGGTTCACCCCGAGGCCTACCCGCTGGTCAAGCGCATTGCCTCGGACACCGAGCGCGACATTCGCTCGCTGATCGGCGACGCGAGCTTTCTCAAGCGTCTTGATCCGAAGAAATTCACTGACGAAACCTTCGGCCTGCCGACCGTCACCGACATTCTCCAGGAGCTGGAGAAACCTGGCCGCGATCCGCGTCCCGAGTTCAAGACTGCCGAGTTCCAGGAAGGCGTCGAAGACCTCAAGGACCTGCAACTGGGGATGATTCTGGAAGGCGTGGTGACCAACGTGACCAACTTCGGTGCCTTCGTCGATATCGGCGTCCATCAGGACGGCCTGGTGCATATTTCGGCCCTGTCCGAGAAATTCATCAAGGACCCGCGTGAAGCCGTAAAAGCCGGTGACGTGGTCAAGGTCAAGGTCATGGAAATCGACATTCCACGTAAACGCGTGGGTCTGTCGATGCGCATGAGCGACACCCCCGGCGAGAAGATCGACGGGGCTCGTGGCGCGCGTCCGGGTTCGGCACCGCGCCAGCAAAACACTGCGCCGCGTAAGGAAACCGTGGCTGCGGCCCCGGCCAATAACGCGATGGCATCGCTGTTTGCCAACGCCAAACAGCTGAAAAAACGCCCATGACGCTCCCCGACGGCCTGACCCAAAGCGCCTTCAGCGAGCTGATCGGTTGCCGCGTGCAGTCGGTGCAAGATGGTATTGCGCAGGTTGCACTAAGCCTGGAACCGCAACTGCGCAACCGGGGCGGCAAACTGCACGGCGGGGTTTTGTTCAGCCTGGTGGATATCAGCATGGGGCTGGCGTGTTCCAGCGTCCATGGCTTTGACCAGCAGAGCGTGACCATCGAGTGCAAAATCAACTACATCCGGGCAGTGTCCGAAGGCGAAGTACTGTGCATCGCCAAAGTCATTCACCCCGGAAGGCGCACCCTGGTCGTCGAGGCAGACGTGCTGCAAGGCGACAAACTGGTGGCGAAAGCCCAAGGCACCTTCGCCGTCCTGTAGCCGCCGGCAGGTGAATTGAGTTAATTTCGGCGCTGCAAGGGGCAACAGGCCCTGATGCAGTGCCGGAATTCGCTTGAAGCGCCGGGACCGAAACAAAGACGGGCGACACATTACAAGCCAGGCGACAACGCCAGTTTCAACTTCACCCTTGTAGACCGTCCTGACCACCCCCATATTGGGGCGACTGACGCGTGAAGGAATCCAACTTGAGCCAACTTCTCAACCGCCGCCTGGCTCTGCTCAGCGAGCGCGCTAACCTCTCACTGCTGGAGCAGTGCCTGCACGGTATCGAGCGCGAATGCCTGCGCGTTACGGCCAATGCCCGCCTGGCGCAGACCCCGCACCCCGAAGAACTGGGCTCGGCACTGACCAACGATCAAATCACCACCGACTATTCCGAGTCGCTGCTGGAGTTCATCACCCCGGCCCTGCCTGATCCGGCAGAGACGCTGGCCAGCCTCGACAAGATTCACCGTTTTGCCTACAGCAAACTCGGCAACGAGTACCTGTGGAGTCCTTCGATGCCGTGCCCGTTGCCGGCCGAAGAAGATATTCCGATTGCCTACTACGGCACCTCCAACATCGGACAGCTCAAGTATGTGTACCGCAAGGGCCTGGCCCTGCGTTACGGCAAGACCATGCAGTGCATCGCCGGCATTCATTACAACTTCTCCCTGCCTGAAACACTGTGGCCGGTGCTGATGAAGGATGAAGGCTTTGTTGGCACCGATCGCGACTACCAGTCCAACGCCTACATCGCGTTGATTCGTAATTTCCGTCGTTACAACTGGCTGCTGATGTACCTGTTTGGCGCTTCCCCTGCGCTGGATGCGGGTTTCCTGCGCGGCCGTTCCCATCAGCTGGAACAGCTGGATGCCGATACGCTGTACCTGCCCTACGCCACCAGCCTGCGCATGAGCGACCTGGGTTACCAGAGCAACGCCCAGGCCGGTCTGACGCCCTGCTACAACGACCTCAACAGCTACACCGACAGCCTGCGCAAAGCTGTGGCCACGCCTTACGCGCCCTATGTCGAGATCGGCACCCACAAAGATGGCGAATGGGTGCAGCTCAATACCAACATCCTGCAAATCGAAAACGAGTACTACTCCAACATCCGCCCCAAGCGCGTGACCTACACCGGCGAACGGCCGATTCAGGCCCTGGTGTCCCGTGGCGTGCAGTATGTTGAAGTGCGCTTGCTCGACATCAACCCGTTCCTGCCCGTGGGCATCGATTTGCCTGAAGCACGTTTTCTGGATGCGTTCCTGCTGTATTGCGCGTTCCAGGAAAGCCCGCAATTCGACAATACGACCTGCAGTGATTGCTCATCGAACTTCCTCAGCGTGGTCAAGGAAGGTCGCCGTCCGGGCCTGCAATTGCAGCGCAATGGCCAGCCGGTCGACATGAAGGAATGGGCGGCAGAACTGCTGGAACAGATTGCGCCACTGGCCGCACTGCTCGATGCAAGCCATGGCGGCGACGCCCACAGCAAGGCGCTGGACGAACAGCTGGCGAAGGTCAATGACGTGTCACTGACGCCTTCAGCCAAAGTCCTGGCCAGCATGATCGAGCACAAGGAAAGCTTCTCCCAGTTCTCGATGCGCCAAAGCCTGGCCCATGCCGAGTTCTTCCGTAACGAACCGCTGAGTGCTGAAGATCAGGCTGCATTCGAAGAAAAGGCCCGCAGTTCGCTGGTACAGCAAACCGAACTGGAACAGAACGAAGTCGGGGATTTTGATTTGTTCGTCGCCTCGTATCAGGCGAGCATTCTGGCAATAAGTAACTAAAAGCCCTTACTCGGCCCTGTCCTTTGACACGGGGCCGGGGTGAGGGAGCGCGGGTTACAGCGCCTTCTCGAATATCTTGGAATTACGCTGAAAGTTGTACAGCGACGCACGCGCTGCCGGCAGTCGCTCGACGCTGCTCGGCTCAAAGCCACGTTCGCGGAACCAGTGGGCCGTGCGGGTGGTCAGCACGAACAGGGTTTTTAGCCCCTGGGCCCGGGCACGGTTTTCGATGCGTTCCAGCAGCTCGTCACCACGACGGCCATGGCGATACTCAGGATTCACCGCCAGACACGCCAGCTCCCCCGCATCCGAATCGGCAATCTGATACAGCGCCGCACAGGCGATGATCATGCCTTCACGCTCAACCACACTGAACTGCTCGATCTCGCGCTCCAGCACTTCGCGCGAGCGGCGTACCAGAATGCCCTGCTCTTCCAGCGGGCTGATCAGGTCGAGCAAACCACCCACGTCTTCAATCGCCGCTTCGCGGGTCACTTCGAATTGTTCCTGGGCCACCAGCGTACCGCCGCCGTGACGGGTAAACAGTTCGGTCAGCAACGCGCCATCTTCGGCGTAGCTGACGATATGGCTACGGGCCACGCCGCCACTGCAGGCCTCGGCAGCCGCCTCCAGCAGCTCGGCCTGATAATCGCTACCCAGACGCTTCATGTGCGCCGGTACCTGTTGCGGACGCAACTCACGGACCAGATGCCCGGTCTCGTCGAGCAGGCCCGATTCGGCACCGAACAACAGCAGCTTGTCAGCCCCCAGGTCGATAGCGGCGCGGGTAGCGACGTCTTCGCAAGCCAGGTTGAAAATCTCCCCTGTCGGCGAGTAGCCCAACGGTGACAACAGCACGATCGAGCGCTCGTCCAGCAGGCGGTTGATGCCCTTGCGGTCGACCCGGCGCACTTCGCCGGTGTGATGATAATCCACACCCTCGAGCACACCGATCGGGCGCGCCGTGACCAGGTTGCCGCTCGCCACCCGCAGGCGTGAACCCTGCATCGGCGAAGAGGCCATGTCCATCGACAGGCGCGCTTCAATGGCAATTCGCAGCTGGCCGACGGCGTCGATTACACACTCCAGGGTCGGCGCATCGGTAATGCGCATGCCTTGGTGGTAACGCGGCACCAGGCCACGGGCTTCAAGCCGGCTTTCGATTTGCGGGCGCGAGCCATGGACCAGCACCAGCCGCACGCCCAGGCTGTGCAACAGCACCAGGTCGTGAACTATGTTGCCAAAATTGGAATGCGCCACACCGTCGCCGGGGAGCATGACGACGAATGTGCAGTCGCGGTGAGCATTGATGTAAGGGGAAGCATGACGCAGCCAGTTAACGTAATCGTGCATAACCAGAGCCTGTAAAAAAATGAGCAGCCTGAAAAGGGCAAAAACAGCGAACGCACAACGGGCTGGTGGTTATCGTCGAAACATACTTGGCAACACGCGTGTTCTCCTTGTGTATGGAAATGGCGAGAAGCTGGCTTGCCAGCCCCCACCTTTTTGCTAGGTCAGGCAATAGTGTCCGATCAGCTGACTCAATAGACGAACTGTCGGCTGCAAACGTGACATTTCCAGGTGTTCTCCCGGTTGATGGGCGCAGGCGATGTCGCCGGGGCCCAGCACTATGGTTTCGCAGCCAAGTTGCTGAAGATAAGGCGCTTCGGTACCAAACGCCACTGCTTGCGCGCGATGCCCGGTGAGGCGCTCGGCTACCCGCACCAATTCAGCGTCGGCAGCCTGTTCAAATGGCGGCACACCACCGGCAATCGGCGCGAAGTCGATCTGCACTTGATGCCGCTCCGCCAATGGCTGCAGCTTGCTGCGAATGATTGCCCGCAGCTCGTTCGGGTTCATGCCCGGTAAAGGCCGCAGGTCAAACTCCAGCGAACACTGACCGCAAATCCGGTTGGGATTGTCGCCACCGTGAATGCAGCCAAAGTTCAGGGTCGGTTGCGGCACGCTGAACTGCGGGTTGCGAAACTCGTTGAGCCATTGCTGGCGCAGGCCTTTAAGCTCGCTGATGGCATCGTGCATGGCTTCCAGCGCACTGTGGCCCAGGTCAGGGTCCGATGAATGGCCGCTGCGCCCCAGAATATCGATGCGTTCCATCATCACGCCCTTGTGCATGCGGATCGGCTTGAGCCCGGTAGGCTCCCCGATCACGGCAGCGCGCCCGAGGGGACGTCCGGCTTCGACCAATGCCCGGGCGCCTGCCATCGACGTTTCTTCGTCGCACGTGACCAAAATCAGCAGTGGCTGTTTGAACGGCTGATCAAGCAGCGGACGTACAGCCTCGATCACCAGCGCAAAAAAACCTTTCATGTCACAACTGCCAAGGCCTACCCAGCGATTGTCGACTTCCGTCAGCTTCAGTGGATCGGTCTGCCACAGCGCTTCGTCGTAGGGCACGGTGTCGCTATGCCCCGCCAGTACCAGCCCGCCGGGGCCGCTGCCAAAGCTGGCGAGCAAATTGAACTTGCCCGGATTGACCTGCTGGATATCGCAGTTGAAACCCAGCTCGGCGAGCCAGGTCGCCAGCAAGTCGATCACCCCTCGATTGGATTGATCCAGATGGGGCTGGGTGCAACTGACCGACGCGGTGCCGATCAAGGCAGCGAACTGCTCTTTCATGGAAGGTAAAGGCATGCGCTGACTTCCTGTTGGCTGGGCGAGGCCCATCATAGAGCCATCCAGCAGGCAGAATAAACCCGTGCGACGCGCCGGGGCGGCTTGTCCTGTACACTGCACGGCCTTGGCAGCCACACTTTTCCCGGCTGCGCACCGATCCTGGATTTTCCGGCCATGCAAAAAGAAACTGAAATCAAACTCCGCGTCAGCCGCGAAACCCTCGCCGCCTTGCGCGAGCACCCACTGCTGAAAAAGCGCAACAAAAGTGGCTGGGAAAGCCGTGAGTTGTTGAACCAGTACTTCGACACGCCTGAGCGCGACCTGGCCAAGGCCAAGGTTGCCCTGCGCCTGCGCCGTGATGGCGAAGAAGTTATCCAGACCCTCAAGACCCGCGGCCAGAGCATTGCCGGGCTGTCGGAGCGTAACGAATACGACTGGAAGCTGGCGAAAGCCAAGCTCGACACCAAAAAACTCGACGGCGAATGCTGGCCCGAAGAGTTGGCCGAGCTGGACAAGAAAACCCTGAAACCGATCTTCACCACAGATTTTGTCCGCGAACGCGCTGAAATTTCCTGGGGCCGCGGCAAAGCCAAGGTCGTGATCGAAGCGGCGCTGGACTTCGGCCATGTGATTGCCGGCAAGCAGAAAGAAGAAATCTGCGAGCTGGAACTCGAACTGCGCGAAGGCGAGCCGGCTGCATTGCTGGAACTGGCAGCCGAGCTGGCCGAGAAGCTGGCCCTGATGCCATGCGACATCAGCAAGGCAGAACGCGGCTATCGCCTGTTCGACGCCAACAGCTATGCCGTCAGCCTGCCGACACCTGTTCTGACCCCGCAAACACCGCTGGACGACGCCTTTGCTGCGCTGGCCTGGCACCTGTTGGGCAGCAGCCAGCGTCTGGCCGAGCAGTACCGTTTCAATGGCCACTGGCGTTTGCTGCAAGACTGGGTTCAGCAACTGACTGACCTGCGGGCACTGGTCAGCAGCCTGGGTCAGGCCGCACCACGTCAGTCCACCAGCGCGTTGCGTGCCGAACTCGATGCCTTGCTTGAAGACTGGCGCCCGCTGGTACAAATCGGCCAGGACGACGAAGACGTGCGTAAAGCCGCGCCGGAGCAGTTCCTGGAAGAGCTGGAAGATCCACGCTGGGGTCAGTTCTCGCTGAACACCTCGCGCTGGTTGATGGCCCGCAGCTGGACCATTGATCGCGGCACAACCCGTGGCAATCGCCAGGGTGCTGCGCAGCTGGCCAGCTGGTTGCCGCGTCTGCTGTCGGACGAAGCCATCGCCCTGCGTCTGAACCGCTACCAGCAACAACCCGAAGATCTGGCCGAGCAACTGCCACGCATCGAACGGATTCAGGCATGGCTGCGCCTGGCGCGTAACGTGCTGGAAATCCCGGAAATCGATCGTTTGTACGGCGAAATGAACAAACTGCAGGAACTGGCCAACCAGCCAATCTCTGAAGATGCCGAGAGCAACGACTTGCTGCTCAACGCTCGCAAGCAGCAAGCGATTGCGGTGTACCAGAACCGCGCCTGGAAAACCCTGCTGCGCGGCTAAGTACCCGGCCTCTGCAGGAGCGAGCTTGCTCGCTCCTGCAGCTGCAGCCCTACTTCGTGCCTTTGGGCATGTCCGCGTCAGGGGCACGCCAGATCAGCCGTGTGGTGTCATAGCCCTGTTGTTGAGCCTTGTTCAGCAACTCCTCACGGGTTTGCTGATCGATCTGCGACTTGCGTGACAGCAGCCACAAATAACGCCGGTCCGGATTACCCACCAGCGCCGTGCTGTAGCCATCCCCCAGGTACAACACCCAGTAATCGCCCTTGGTCACCCCCGGCAGCAGGGATGACACCCAGTTGTCGAACTCGACCCACAGCTTGTCGGTTTTCCCCGCAACCTGGGGCGTCGCTGTGCCCGTGGCTTCTTCCCACTTGCCTTCTGCAGTCCGGCAACGGTTCAGTACTGCAACGTTACCGTCCGGCTTGAGACTGTAGTGCGCCTCGGATTGTGCACAGTTGCGCTGGAAGAACATCGGCAACCTTGCCTGTTCGTACCAGGTGCCCTGATAACGCTTGAGATCGACGCTTTCGACGGTTTTGGGGGCCAGCGAATCAGTGTCGGAAGTGGCGCATCCGGCCAACAGCAGCGCAGCGCCGAGCGAAGCTAAAAGACCTTTCATCGCAAACGCTCCTTAGTCCTTACTTCAGACCCTGACCCGAGAAGATCAGTACTTTATCGCCCGCATATTGCACGCTGATAAAGCTGGTCTTGTCACCCCAGGTGCAGCTCGACATACCCAGTGCACCGGAACAATCGGTCGGGCTACCCAAGAGTTTTTCGACCTCGGCCTTGGTCATGCCGGCCGACAGTTTTGCGTAATTTTCCTGATTGACCTTGCTGCATGCCGCCAGCAAAACGCAGAACGACAACATCGCCAAAGAACACAACTTCATGGAAAAGCTCCTGATTGAGAAAGTCGGCCGAGCCGCCTGATGCAAGCTTAGAAGAGAAAAGTGCGGGGTGGTTCCCGGAGGGCGGGGGATTTGTTCCAGGGCCGGAAACAACTGTAGGAGCGAGCTTGCTCGCGAGCTGTTTTGAAAAGCTCGCGAGCAGGCTCGCTCCTACAGGAGGGTAACGCGGGGTTTTACTTGGCGTGGTACGAGGTCACGCGCGCCACTTCTTCTTTCGAACCCAGGAACACTGCTACACGCTGGTGCAAGCCTTCCGGCTGGATGTCGAGGATGCGCTGGTGGCCGTCAGTGGACGCACCACCCGCCTGCTCCACCAGGAACGACATCGGGTTGGCTTCGTACATCAGACGCAATTTACCCGGCTTGGACGGCTCGCGGCTGTCGCGCGGGTACATGAACAGACCGCCACGGGTCAGGATCCGGTGTACGTCGGCAACCATCGCGGCAACCCAGCGCATGTTGTAGTTCTTTTCCAGCGGCCCTTCTTCGCCAGCCAGCAACTCGTCGACGTAGCGCTGTACCGGAGCTTCCCAGTGACGCTGGTTGGACATGTTGATGGCGAATTCCTGAGTGGTTTCAGGAATGGTGATGTCTTCGTGGGTCAGCACGAAGCTGCCCATTTCGCGATCCAGAGTGAAGCCTTTGACGCCGTCACCCAGGGTCAGTACCAGCATGGTCTGAGGGCCGTAAATGGCATAACCGGCCGCTACCTGCTGTGTTCCTGGCTGCAGGAAGGCCTTTTCATTCAAAGGCTCGTTCTGGGTCAGATATTCGTTCGGGCAACGCAGTACCGAGAAGATAGTGCCGACCGGCGCGTTGATGTCGATGTTCGACGAACCGTCCAGCGGGTCGAAAACCAGCAGGTAGGCGCCTTTCGGGTATTTGCCCGGAATCTGGTAGGCATTGTCCATTTCTTCGGACGCCATGCCGGCCAGGTGACCGCCCCATTCGTTGGCTTCGAGCAGGATTTCGTTGGAAATCACGTCGAGTTTCTTCTGCACTTCACCTTGTACGTTTTCAGTGCCCATGCTGCCCAGAACACCACCCAGGGCGCCTTTGGACACGGCGTGGTTGATCTCTTTGCAAGCACGCGCCACCACTTCGATGAGGAAACGCAAATCAGCAGGAGTGTTGTTGCTGCGGGTCTGCTCGATCAAATAGCGACTCAGGGTAACGCGGGACATGTAAGGCTCCGAACAATGGGGAGGGGGCGAAAAACCCGCGCAGTTTAACGCGTGTTGCCGTGCAAATCTTCTAATCAGACTCAGAACCGGCCGAGCGGGTTCAGCTGAATCCTTAAATCAGGCAAAAATCTGTAGCCGCTGCCGCAGGCTGCGATACGTCCCGCAGGGGCCTGGCTCTTGAAAGCACGGGCCCGGCGGTCTCGATCGCAGCCTGCGGCAGCGACTGCAAGCGCTCTACATGGCTTTCCAGATTTCAGTCGCATATTCGCGAATGGTCCGGTCCGAGGAGAACCAACCCATGCGCGCGGTGTTCAGTACCGCCTTGCGCCACCAGGCGTCCGTGTCATGCCACAGGGTTTCGACCCGCATCTGGGCCGCCCAGTACGCATCGAAATCGGCACAGACCAGAAACCGGTCGTAATCAATCAGCGAATCGACAAAACCGGTGTATCGCGCCGGGTCATCGTGGGAGAAGACCCCGCCGCGTATGGCCTGCAATACATCATCAAGTCGATGTGAGGCTGCAATATCGGGCCCGGCGTGAAACTCGCCATTACGCTTGCGGGCTTCGACCTGCTCCGCACTGAGGCCGAAAATAAACATGTTATCGGCCCCCACCCGTTCGCACATTTCCACGTTGGCTCCGTCCATGGTGCCGATGGTCAGCGCCCCGTTGAGACCGAACTTCATATTGCTGGTGCCCGATGCCTCATAGCCCGCAGTGGATATCTGCTCGGACAAGTCAGCTGCCGGAATGATGCTCTCGGCCAGGCTGACGTTGTAGTTGGGGATAAATACCACTTTGAGCAGGCCGCGCACGGTCGGGTCGTTGTTCACAGTACGGGCAATATCATTGGCCAGTTTAATGATGAGCTTGGCCTGCTCATAACTGGCCGCCGCCTTGCCCGCGAAAATCTTGACCCGGGGTACCCAGTGGTTGCCCGGTTCGGCACGAATGGCCTGGTACAGCGCAACGGTGTGCAACAGGTTGAGCAGTTGGCGCTTGTACTCGTGAATCCGTTTGACCTGAACATCGAACATCGCTTCAGGATTGACCACCACCCCCAGCCGCTCATATATGAGCGCTGCCAACGTGCATTTGCTTTGCAGACGCTGCTCGGCGAATTGCTTGCGAAAATCTGCGCGCTCGGCAAAAGGCTCCAGCTTGATCAGCTTGTGCTCGGTTTCATCGAGGACATCAGGCCCCAGCGCGTTAACCAGCATCACGGTCAATGGCGGATTGGCCTGAAACAGCCAGCGGCGGAAGGTAACGCCATTGGTCTTGTTGTTGATCCGGTCCGGGTAAAGCTTGTGCAACTCGGAGAACACCGTGCTGCGCATCAACTGCGTGTGCAGCCCGGAAACGCCGTTGACACTGTGGGAACCGAGAAACGCCAGATTGCCCATCCGCACCCGGCGGCCATGCTCTTCTTCAATAAGGGACACGGCACGCAGCACATCGAAATCATGCACCCCCTGGTTGCGCAGTGAGTCGATGTGATAGCCGTTGATCAAGTAGATGATCTGCATATGACGCGGCAACATGCGCTCCATCAACCCCACAGGCCAGGTTTCAAGCGCTTCGGGGAGCAGGGTGTGATTGGTGTACGACAAGGTATCGACGGTGACTTTCCAGGCCGTCGGCCACTCGATGCCGTGTTCATCAACCAGGATGCGCATCAGTTCCGCAACAGCGATCGAGGGATGGGTGTCGTTGAGCTGGATGGAAACATGCTCGGCCAGATTCAGCAGCGTGTCGTGAACGTGCAGGTGTCTGCGCAACAGATCCTGCAGCGAAGCCGAGACGAAGAAAAACTCCTGGCGCAAGCGCAGCTCCTGCCCGGCCTCGTTGCTGTCTGCCGGATACAGCACACGGGAGATGCTTTCGGCACGCACCACCTCGGCCACTGCCCCCAAATGGTCACCGGCATTGAAACGCCCCAGGTTCAAGTCATGCAGGGCCCTGGCCCGCCACAGGCGCAAGGTGTTGACACTGGCACCGCGCCAGCCGACGACGGGTGTGTCATAGGCGATGGCCCGCACCGTCTCGCTGGGTTCCCAGACCTGGCGTGACTGGCCGTGTTCATCCTGCCGGGTTTCAACCGCTCCGCCAAAACCTATCAAGTACGTCACTTCGGCGCGCTCAAACTCCCACGGGTTGCCGAAGTCCAGCCAGTTCTCGGTTTGCTCTTGCTGCCAGCCGTCGACGATGCTCTGGCGGAACAGTCCGTGTTCATAACGGATGCCGTAGCCGTGGGCGGCAACGCTCAGGGTGGACATGCTTTCCATGAAACAGGCAGCCAGCCGGCCCAGCCCGCCGTTGCCAAGCGCCGCATCGGGCTCCAGCAGGCGGATACGTTCCAGATCGACCCCAAGCCCGGTCATCGCCTCACGCGCCACCTCCAGCAGCCCCAGATTGTTCAGGCTGTCATAAAGCAGGCGACCGATCAGAAACTCCAGCGACAGGTAATACACCCGCTTCTGATCCTTGCGATAAATCTGCCGCGTGTGGTCCATCCAGTGCTCGACCATATGGTCGCGGGCAGCCAGTGCAATGGCTTCAAACCAGTCATGGTCAAACGCGTGTTCCGGGTCCTTGCCCACCGCGTAAGTCAGTTTGGCTACTACGGCGGCCCGAAAAGCCGCCACCTGTGCGTCACGAACAAGCGGTTCCTGGGGCATCGATACAACCTCGAGCGAGATGGAGCGATTTGAAGAACGGGTGGATTCAGCCTAGACCTTTCGACAGGAACTAAACGCTTTGATTCGGGCTTTTATGGCGGTTTCCATAAAAAAAACTGACGAAATGAACATTGCCCCAAAACGATGCGCATACGAGAAAGGGCGCCTTAAAACATGGCCCTGATCGAAAAACCGGCAAATGGTTGTTCACAGATTCACCAACCCCGGTATGATCGCGCGCCCTGATGCACGCCGGAAAACAAGCCTGATGAAGTCCAACCTGATCGCCGCCGCGGAAATCGACCGTATCGATACCTGGGCCAAATACTCCGCGCCCATGTGCGGCTCCTGCATTTCCAGCTGCTGCACGCTGCCGGTGGAGGTCAAGATCAAAGACCTGATCCGTATCGGCATCGTCGATGAGTTCGAGATGGGCGATCCGCCGAAGAACATCGCCAAGCGCCTGCAGAAAGAAGGGATCGTGGAGCGCTTCAACCAGAAGTCCGGGATTTTCACCCTGCAGCGCATGAGCAATAACGACTGCCTGTACCTGGATCGCAAGTCGCGCATGTGCACCATTTACGAAAAGCGCCCGGACACTTGCCGCAATCACCCGCGGATAGGCCCGCGCCCGGGTTATTGCGCCTATGTGCCCAAAGCGGTTGAACGCAAAAACAGCAGCGAGAAGCTGATGGTGTTTTGACCCGAAGGGGCGGCTTGCGGCGATGATAATCCTGCAACCTGCCCCATCGCTGGCAAGCCAGCTCCCACAAGGCCTGCACAGCACCCATTACCTGTGGGAGCCGGCTGCCGGCGATGATGATCCTGCAACCTGCCCCATCCCTGGCCTGCACTGCACTGCACTGCACCTACTATCTGTGGGAGCCGGCTTGCCGGCGATGCTTACCCTGCAACCCGCCCCATCCCTGGCCTGCACTGCACCCACTATCTGTGGGAGCCGGCTTGCCGGCGATGCTGACCCTGCAACCCGCCCCATCCCTGGCCTGCGCTGCACCCGATACCTGTGGGAGCCGACTGCCGGCGATGCTGACCCTGAAATCTGCCCCATCCCTGGCAAGCCAGCTCCCATAAGGCCTGCACTGCACCCATTACCTGTGGGAGCCGGCTTGCCGGCGATGCTGACCCTGCACCTTCCCCATCGCTGGCAAGCCAGCTCCCACAAAGCCTGCACTGCACCCATTACCTGTGGGAGCCGGCTTGCCGGCGATGCTGACTCTGCAACCCGCCCCATCCCTGGCCTGCGCTGCACCCAAATCCCGGACACAAAAAAACGCCCCCGACCGCAAGGCCGGGGGCGTTTTTTATTCAGCTAAATAAATAGCTTATTTGCTGCTTTTCTTGCTGGCGCGGGTACGCTCGCTTTCGCCCAGGATCTTCTTACGAAGACGGATGGACTTAGGAGTCACTTCGCACAATTCGTCTTCTTGAACGAATTCCAGAGCTTGCTCCAGGGTGAAGCGGATAGGCGGAACCAAAGCGATGGTTTCGTCTTTACCCGAAGCACGCATGTTGTCGAGCTTCTTGCCTTTGGTTGGGTTAACGCCCAGGTCGTTGTCGCGGCTGTTGATGCCGACGATTTGACCTTCGTACACGTCTTCACCGTGACCCAGGAACAGTTTGCCGCGAGCCTGCAGGGTTTCCAGCGAGTAAGTCAGAGCCTTACCGGTAGCAACCGAAACCAGAACGCCGTTCTGACGGCCGGACATGTCGCCCGACTTCATCACGTCGTAACGGTCGAAGATCGAGGTCAGGATGCCAGCGCCCGAAGTCAGAGTCAGGAACTCGTTACGGAAACCGATCAGGCCACGTGCAGGGATGTTGTATTCAAGACGAACACGGCCCTTGCCATCCGGAACCATGTTGGTCAGATCGCCTTTACGGATACCGATCTGTTCCATGATTGCGCCCTGCGATTCTTCCGGCAGGTCGATGGTTACGTTTTCGTACGGTTCGTGCTTAACGCCGTCAACCATGCGGATGATTACTTCCGGACGACCAACACCCATTTCGAAGCCTTCGCGACGCATGGTTTCGATCAGTACCGACAAGTGCAGCTCACCACGACCCGACACTTTGAACTTGTCAGCGGTGTCGCCTTCTTCAACGCGCAGAGCAACGTTGTAGAGCAGTTCTTTGTCCAGACGTTCCTTGATGTTACGGCTGGTTACGAACTTGCCTTCACGGCCGCAGAACGGCGAGTCGTTAACCTGGAAGGTCATCGAAACGGTAGGTTCGTCAACAGTCAGCGGCTTCATCGCTTCGACGTTCAGTGGGTCGCACAGAGTGTCGGAGATGAACAGCTGGTCGAAGCCGCTGATGCAGACGATGTCGCCGGCAGCTGCTTCTTCAACGTCGATACGGTGCAGACCGTGGTGACCCATCAGCTTCAGGATACGACCGTTACGGCGCTTGCCGTCAGCATCGATGGCCACAACCTGGGTGTTCGGCTTGACGCGACCACGAGCGATACGGCCAACGCCGATGATGCCCAGGAAGCTGTTGTAGTCCAGTGCCGAGATTTGCATCTGGAAAGGACCGTCACGGTCAACTTTTGGAGCCGGAACGTGGTCAACAATCGCCTGGTACAGCGGGGTCATGTCTTCAGCCATGTCGGTGTGGTCAAGACCAGCAATACCGTTCAGGGCAGAGGCGTAAACCACTTTGAAGTCCAGCTGTTCTTCGGTAGCACCCAGGTTGTCGAACAGGTCGAAGATTTGATCCAGAACCCAGTCCGGACGCGCGCCTGGACGGTCAACCTTGTTGATAACCACGATTGGACGCAGGCCGGCTTCGAAAGCCTTCTTGGTCACGAAACGGGTTTGCGGCATAGGGCCGTCTTGAGCGTCAACCAGCAGCAGAACGGAGTCAACCATCGACATCACGCGCTCTACTTCACCGCCGAAGTCGGCGTGGCCCGGGGTATCCACGATGTTGATGTGGTAGCCGTTCCAGTTGATAGCGGTGTTCTTGGCAAGAATGGTAATGCCGCGCTCTTTTTCCTGGTCGTTGGAGTCCATCACGCGCTCGTCGTTGAGCTCGCCGCGTTCCAGAGTGCCGGATTGACGCAAGAGTTTGTCTACCAGGGTGGTTTTACCGTGGTCAACGTGAGCAATGATGGCGATGTTACGTAGATTTTCGATCACTTGTGTATCTCGATCAGAGGATTCGGTGTGCTGACAGGTCGTGGCAGCGATTAACAGTAGAGTCAGGTCAAGCCGTTACAACTTGACCTCGGCGTCGGGGGGCCGGTGACGCAGGCCACAGGCATACAGCCCCGGGCTCTTAGCTCGGTCGATAAACGCGCACATTGGCATGCCCCTCACTGAGCAAATGGTGAGCATGCAGGCGACTCATCACGCCTTTGTCGCAATACAACAGGTACTGACGGGTGTCATCCAGTTCCTTGAAGCGGCTGTTCAAAGCATAAAACGGCAACGCTTGTACTTCGATGCCAGCCAGTTCCAGCGGTTGATCTTCCTGAGCATCCGGGTGACGGATGTCAATCACGATCTGGCCCGCCAGCACTTCGCTGACTTCTTCGACTTGCAAGTCCTGGCCCAACTCATCGATCACCCGATCAATCGGCACCAGTTTGGCCCGCTCCAGCGCACGCTCGAGCACGGCCATATCGAACTGTTGTTCTTCGTACTCCACGCGGTTGCGTTTGGCGTGGGTCTTGGGGTTGACCGAAATCACCCCGCAATATTCAGGCATGTGCTTGGCAAAATCGGCCGTACCGATTTCAACCGCCTGATCAATGATGTCCTGCTTGTGGCTAGCGATCAGCGGACGCAGAACCAATTTGTCAGTAGCCGAGTCGATCAGCGACAAATTGGGCAGGGTCTGGCTCGAAACCTGGGAAATCGCTTCACCGGTAACCAGCACTTCGATATCGAGCCGCTCAGCGATACGGGTTGCAGCGCGCAACATCATACGCTTCAAAATGACGCCCATATGACTGTTATCGACTTTGCCGAGAATTTCCCCCAAAACTTCTTCGAAAGGAACGCTGACAAACAGCACGCGCTGGGAGCTGCCGTACTTCTTCCATATATAGTGCGCGACTTCCATCACGCCCAGTTCGTGGGCACGCCCGCCGAGGTTGAAGAAGCAAAAGTGGCTCATCAGGCCGCGGCGCATGATCTGGTAGGCGGCAACGGTGGAGTCGAAACCACCGGACATCAACACCAGGGTCTGCTCCAGCGAGCCCAGCGGGAAACCGCCGATGCTGTCGTGCTGGCTGTGAATCACAAACAACCGTTGGTCGCGAATTTCGAAGCGGACTTCGATTTCCGGTTTTTTCAGGTCGATTCCTGCCGCACCGCATTCACGACGCAGCTTGCTGCCGACGTATTTCTCGATTTCCATCGAGGTAAACGGGTGCTTGCCGCCGCGTTTGCAACGCACGGAAAAAATCTTGCCTGCCAGCGCATCGCCGAAGTGCAGTTTGCACTTCTCGACCACGTCATCGAAGTCACCCAACGGGTACTCGTCGACCTGCAGGAAATGCGTGATGCCCGGCATGCAACTCAGGCGCGCAGTCATCTCCTTCAAGGCTTTGGGGTCGGTCACGCGCGTTTGCAGCTCGATGTTGTCCCACACGCCCGTCACCACCACAGCCGGGTCCAGATCGCGGAGCACAGCGCGGATGTTTTTAGCCAATTGGCGGACGAAACGCATCCGAACCGGACGGCTCTTAATAGTGATTTCGGGGAAGACTTTAACGATTAGTTTCATGAAAACAGCGCGCGAGCAGCCTGCCAAAAAAGGGGGGCGCGGATTATAGCGGAAATTGCTCAAGGTTTAACCAGTTATCGTACAAACGGTTTTCGATGCACCAAAACAGGTCAAAAGCGTCGGTTTTCGCTTCATTTGAGTGCGGCAAGACGCCTTAATCGGTAGTCTGCGGCCCTTATCTGCTTGAGATTGGGGCATTACGCCCAAGTCGGGGCACTGGCATGCAATTTGCTCCCTTGTGAGGCAGGTTGCCTTGGCAGAGTATTCGCGCCGGCATCAACCACCTTTAACGGGCTCTCCACTACCTAGCCCGAAGCCACCCCGGAGGACACTATGTCGAAGTCGGTTCAACTCATCAAAGATCATGACGTCAAGTGGATTGATCTGCGCTTCACTGACACTAAAGGCACTCAGCACCACGTGACCATGCCGGCCCGTGATGCGCTGGATGAAAACTTCTTCACCGACGGCAAAATGTTCGACGGCTCCTCCATTGCTGGCTGGAAAGGCATCGAAGCGTCCGACATGATTCTGCTGCCGGACGACAGCACTGCCGTTCTGGACCCGTTCACCGAACAGCCAACCCTGATTCTGGTGTGCGACATCATCGAACCCTCGACCATGCAAGGCTACGATCGCGACCCGCGCGCCATCGCCACCCGTGCCGAGGAATACCTGAAGTCCACCGGTATCGGCGACACCGTATTTGTAGGTCCGGAGCCAGAGTTCTTCATCTTCGACGAAGTGAAGTTCAAGTCCGACATCTCCGGTTCCATGTTCAAGATCTACTCCGAACAAGGTTCGTGGATGTCCGACCAGGACGTGGAAGGCGGCAACCGTGGCCACCGTCCAGGTATCAAGGGCGGCTACTTCCCGGTTCCTCCGTTCGACCACGACCACGAAATCCGCACCTCCATGTGCAACGCCATGGAAGAAATGGGCCTGGTCATCGAAGTGCACCACCACGAAGTGGCAACTGCCGGCCAGAACGAAATCGGCGTGCAGTTCAACACCCTGGTGAAAAAGGCTGACGAAGTTCAGACCCTGAAGTACTGCGTACACAACGTGGCAGACGCCTACGGCCGTACCGCTACTTTCATGCCCAAGCCTCTGTACGGCGATAACGGCTCGGGTATGCACGTTCACATGTCCATCTCCAAAGATGGCAAGAACACCTTCGCAGGCGAAGGTTATGCCGGCCTGTCCGACACCGCCCTGTACTTCATCGGCGGCATCATCAAGCACGGTAAGGCCCTGAACGGCTTCACCAACCCGGCCACCAACTCCTACAAGCGTCTGGTACCAGGCTTCGAAGCTCCGGTAATGCTGGCCTACTCGGCTCGCAACCGTTCCGCTTCGATCCGTATTCCTTACGTGTCGAGCCCTAAGGCGCGCCGTATCGAAGCACGTTTCCCGGACCCGGCAGCCAACCCGTACCTGTGCTTCGCAGCACTGATGATGGCTGGCCTGGACGGTATCCAGAACAAGATCCACCCGGGCGACGCAGCTGACAAAAACCTGTACGACCTGCCGCCTGAAGAGGCCAAAGAGATCCCGCAGGTTTGTGGCAGCCTGAAAGAAGCCCTGGAAGAGCTGGATAAAGGTCGTGCGTTCCTGACCAAAGGCGGCGTTTTCAGCGACGACTTCATCGACGCTTACATCGCACTGAAAAGCGAAGAAGAAATCAAGGTTCGCACCTTCGTACACCCACTGGAATACGAGCTGTACTACAGCTGCTGATCCAGCAACGCCTGCCCGTGCAGGCGTTACCAAGAGGCCTCCTTCGGGAGGCCTTTTTTATGCCCGGCACTTTATCCCTGGCGCCGATTGCGCGGTCACAAAAATTCCGACAGGAACGGCTGCCATTGACCCGGCCGACAAAGGCCCCGTCCTACATTAAAGCCATCAGCACTGCCCCAGAATGACCGCCTTTTCTTCCCTCGGGATGGCGGCCTGCGATGATGCCGAAAGTACTGTTGCTGCTTGTTATTGCCCACCCGGCTGGCGCGCAGGTCTATCGCCAGGCCCCCGACAACGCCAGCTTGATCTTCAGCAACGTACCCCTGGCAGGAGTCCAGGCAGAGCCGATATCCGTGCAACCCGCAAACCGGATCGCAGCATTCAAGTATTCGTCGACCTTGATCCCCTCTTCCATGCTGTTGCCCGAACAAGAGCCCGGGCCAGCGATCAAACCTGATCGCGACCCGCATCGTCAGGCGGCACAAGACCGTCTCGCAGAGAACTGAATCTATTCAGCAAATCTGCACTATATTGGTGCAACAACAGAGCGAAGACACACTTGCCAGCCCAATTTGGTTCAAAACGACTCACTCCAAGCGCATAAACGCCATCTAAAAGGGCTGCAACCCCCTATTTCAGGCGAATAACGCTTCTTTTCGGAGCCTTGGTTTGTTTTTTGCATTTTCCTAGTCTCAGCGCCTCACCCGCGCATGCAATCCGGGATCGGCCCATGACCATCAGTGATGCCCTGCACCGACTGCTACTCGATAATCTGACCACAGCCACACTGCTGCTCAATGCCGACCTGCGTCTTGAGTACATGAACCCGGCGGCGGAAATGCTGCTGGCCATCAGTGGCCAACGCAGTCATGGGCAATTCATCAGTGAACTGTTCACTGAGTCCACCGAAGCCTTGCACTCGCTGCGCCAGGCGGTTGAGCAAGCGCACCCGTTCACCAAGCGCGAAGCCATGCTGACTTCGCTCACCGGCCAGAACCTGACGGTGGACTACGCCGTGACCCCGATCCTGAGCCACGGCAGCACCATGTTGCTGCTTGAAGTGCACCCCCGCGACCGGCTGCTGCGCATCACCAAGGAAGAAGCCCAGCTGTCCAAGCAGGAAACCAGCAAGATGCTGGTGCGCGGCCTGGCCCATGAAATCAAGAATCCGCTGGGCGGCATTCGCGGGGCGGCCCAGTTGCTGGCCCGCCAGCTACCCGATGAAAGCCTGCGTGACTACACCAACGTCATCATCGAAGAAGCCGATCGCCTGCGTAATCTGGTGGATCGCATGCTGGGCTCCAACAAGCTGCCATCGCTGGCCATGACCAATGTGCATGAAGTGCTGGAGCGGGTGTGCAATCTGGTCGAGGCCGAAACACAGGGCAGCATCACGCTGGTGCGCGACTACGACCCGAGCCTGCCCGACCTGCTGATCGACCGTGAACAGATGATTCAGGCCGTGCTCAATATTGTGCGTAACGCCATGCAGGCCATTGGCAGCCAGAACGAGCTGCGCCTGGGCCGCATCAGCCTGCGTACCCGGGCCATGCGCCAGTTCACCATCGGCCATATCCGCCATCGACTGGTGACCAAAATCGAAATTATCGACAACGGCCCGGGCATCCCCCCCGAGCTGCAAGACACTCTGTTCTTTCCAATGGTCAGCGGCCGCCCTGACGGCACCGGGCTGGGACTGGCCATTACCCAGAACATCATCAGTCAGCACCAGGGATTGATCGAGTGTGAGAGCCACCCCGGCCACACACTCTTCTCGATCTTTCTACCACTGGAACAAGGAGCCGCATCGACATGAGCCGAAGTGAAACCGTGTGGATCGTCGACGACGACCGTTCTATCCGTTGGGTCCTGGAAAAAGCCTTGCAACAGGAAGGCATGACCACACAAAGTTTCGACAGCGCCGACGGGGTGATGAGCCGCCTCGCCCGCCAGCAGCCCGACGTGATCATTTCGGACATTCGCATGCCCGGCGCCAGCGGTCTGGACTTGCTGGCCAAGATTCGCGAACAGCACCCCCGCCTGCCCGTGATTATCATGACCGCCCACTCCGACCTCGACAGTGCGGTGGCGTCCTATCAGGGCGGCGCGTTCGAATACCTGCCCAAGCCGTTCGACGTCGACGAAGCCGTGTCTCTGGTCAAGCGTGCCAACCAGCACGCCCAGGAACAACAAGGCCTGGCCGTCCCTCCAGCGCTGGCACGCACGCCGGAAATCATCGGTGAAGCCCCGGCGATGCAAGAGGTGTTTCGCGCCATTGGCCGGCTTAGCCACTCCAACATCACGGTGTTGATCAATGGCGAGTCGGGCACCGGTAAAGAGCTGGTGGCCCACGCCCTGCATCGCCATAGTCCGCGCGCAGCATCGCCCTTTATTGCGTTGAATATGGCGGCCATCCCCAAGGACCTGATGGAGTCCGAGCTGTTCGGCCACGAGAAAGGCGCCTTCACCGGAGCCGCCAACCTGCGGCGCGGCCGGTTCGAGCAAGCCGATGGCGGAACCCTGTTTCTGGACGAAATCGGCGACATGCCCGCCGACACCCAAACGCGCCTGCTGCGGGTTTTGGCCGATGGCGAGTTCTACCGGGTCGGCGGTCATACGCCGGTCAAGGTCGATGTGCGGATCATTGCCGCCACCCACCAGAACCTCGAAACCCTGGTCCAGGCCGGCAAGTTCCGTGAAGACCTGTTCCACCGTCTGAACGTGATCCGCATTCATATCCCGCGCCTGTCGGACCGTCGCGAGGATATCCCGACCCTGACCCGCCACTTTCTCAGCAGCGCCGCGCAAGAGCTGTCTGTCGAGCCCAAGCTGCTCAAGGCCGAGACCGAGCAATACCTGAAAAACCTGCCATGGCCGGGCAACGTGCGCCAGTTGGAGAACACCTGCCGCTGGATCACGGTGATGGCCTCGGGCCGCGAAGTGCATATCAGCGACTTGCCACCCGAGCTGCTGAACCTGCAGCAGGACACGTCGCCGGTCACCAACTGGGAACAGGCCCTGCGTCAGTGGGCTGATCAGGCGCTGGGCCGGGGTCAGTCCAACCTGCTCGACAGTGCCGTGCCGACGTTTGAACGGATCATGATCGAGACCGCCCTCAAGCACACCGCAGGCCGTCGTCGCGATGCAGCCGTGCTGCTGGGCTGGGGCCGCAACACCCTGACCCGCAAGATCAAGGAGCTGGGGATGAAGATTGATAGCGACGAGGATGACAGCGACGAGGCATGACTCGGCGGCGCGATGATGGGGGAGCCGGCTGGCCAGCGATGGCACCCCTGTGATCGGCCTGAACGATCGCGAGCAAGCTCGCTCCTGCAGGACCGCACCAGCTTCAGGCAACACGCACTGTTTGTGTGCACAGCTCTGGATCAATGGTTACAGCAACATCGGCAACCCAAAACAGCAGTCCCAGAAAAGCCCCGGATTCCGGGGCTTTTGCATATTCAGGAAAAAAATCAGGCAGAAAAACCAGAACTGGCATGCACCCTGCAATAACCCTGATAACGCTTTAGGGGACCTTGATACAGGCAGGTCAAGACTCCCCACTTTTACACCCGCAGCCTTGATGCCTTGTGCATCGAGGCGCACAACGATTTTGGGGAACCGGTACAGGCAGGCCGCAATTCCCTCTTTTATTACTCCCGCAGGTTTACCTGCAGTCGCCAGCGCCCGTCCCGGGACGCTCCGGCCCAGTCGCCCTGCAGCGCACGGGCCGCCACCAAGGTCAGCAGCAACCCGCCATCGGTATGCCGTAGCCGCCAGTTCACCACCTTGTCACCCAGCTTTAACTGGCCGTTCTGCGGCTTGCCCCTGGCATCGAACAGCAACCCCAGCGTGCCATCAACCAGCTCGCCATGCAGCTTGGGCTCATCGCTGAACCACACCACCAGCGCACCGGGCAACACCTCCACTTGCTGCAGCTCAACCGGCACAGGCGCGGTCAAACGCCCGATCATCATGCCCACCATTACACCGACTATCACCAAAGAACCTAAAACCCGTGGCCATAGTTTCGGCCGCGGGTCTTCTTCAGGCGTAGAATGCTGCCTATCTTTAAGTTCGGAGCCGTGCATGTTTCACGTCATCCTTTTTCAACCAGAAATTCCGCCGAATACCGGCAACATTATCAGGCTGTGCGCCAACAGCGGCTGCCACCTGCATTTGATCGAGCCTATCGGTTTTGAGCTGGACGACAAGCGCTTGCGCCGGGCCGGGCTCGATTACCACGAGTACGCGCCGCTCAAGCGCCATGCCGATCTGGCCAGTTGCCTCGAAAGCCTGGGCCATCCGCGACTGTTCGCCTTTACCACCAAAGGTTCACGGCCGTTCCACGACGCCCGGTTTGCCGAAGGTGATGCCTTTATCTTCGGCCCGGAAAGCCGGGGCCTGCCGCCAGAAGTGCTGGATGCGCTGGACGGCGACCACCGCCTGCGTCTACCGATGCGTGAAGGTTGCCGCAGCCTGAACCTGTCCAACACCGTGGCCGTGGCTGTGTACGAGGCCTGGCGCCAGCTGGACTTCAAGTAATACGCAAAAAAACCTGTAGGAGCGAGCTTGCCTCGCGAGCTGTTGGCGCATGGAAAAGCTCGCGAGCAAGCTCGCTCCTACAGATAGCCTTTGGACAAGGGCAATAAAAAAGCGCCATCAAGGCGCTTTTTTATTGGGCATCGACTGTTTATTGAACAGTCGGGCTGCCTTCTTCCTGCATGCGCTGCAATTCTTGCGCGTACAGGGCATCGAAGTTCACCGGAGCCAGCATCAACGCCGGGAACGAACCACGGGTAACCAGGCTGTCCAGGGTTTCACGGGCGTACGGGAACAGGATGTTCGGGCAGAACGCGCCCAGAGTGTGGTTCATCGACGCCGGATCAAGGTTTTTGATCAGGAAGATGCCAGCCTGCTGAACTTCAGCAATGAACGCCACTTCGTCACCGTTTTTCACGGTAACCGACAAGGTCAGGACCACTTCGTGGAAGTCGCCTTCCAGCGGCTTTTGACGGGTGTTCAGATCCAGGCCAACGCTCGGCTCCCACTGCTGACGGAAGATCGCCGGGCTTTTAGGGGCCTCGAACGACAGGTCGCGCACGTAGATACGCTGCAGGGAAAATTGTGGAGCGGTGTCTTCATCGCTAACAGCAGCGGTGTTCTGTTGGTCAGTCATCACAGATCCTTGTTGATCTTGGGGCTTATAGAGAATGAGAGTCAGACGTTCAGCAGCGCATCCAATTTACCTGCGCGCTCCAGGGCAAACAGGTCATCGCATCCGCCAACGTGTTTCTCGCCAATCCAGATTTGCGGCACCGACGTACGACCTGCCTTCTGAGCCATTTCGGCCCGTACTTGAGGCTTGCCGTCGACCTTGATTTCTTCAAAGGCTACACCCTTGTTTTCAAGCAAAGCCTTGGCTCGGATGCAGTAAGGGCAATAATCGCTGGAGTAAACGGTGACCTTGGACATTTTTACTTCACCACTGGCAGGTTGTCGGCGCGCCAGCTGCCAATGCCGCCGGACAGTTTGGCAGCGTTGTAGCCGGCCTTGAGCAGCTCACGGGCGTGGGAGCCTGAATGCTGGCCCTGGGCATCAACCAGAATAATGGTCTTGCCCTTGTGCTTGTCGAGCTCGGCAATGCGCGCCATCAACTTGTCTTGCGGGATATTCAGCGAACCCACGATGTGGCCGGCGGCAAAGTCTTTTACCGGGCGAATATCAATCACCACGCCTTCGTCGCGATTGACCAGACCGGTCAGTTCGCCCGTGCTGATGCTGCGCCCGCCTCGGCTCATCTCGTGGGCGATCAACAGCGCCAACAGGATGACAAACGCGCCTACAAGCAGGTAGTGAGAAGTCGCAAATGCAATCAGGTGCTCAACCATCAGAAGGTTCCAGGGTCGTAAAATGTGGGCCAGTATACACAGCCGCCTTGGTCGGCCAAACCCCGCCCGGCGGTGACGTCACATGAACTTCGCTTTAAACTGCGCGTCTTCTTCACACCTTCCAATAAACCAGCCACAAGTGGGATCTATGACTACCACGCCTAAACCTTTGGTCCTGATCATCCTGGATGGCTTCGGTCACAGTGAAAGCCACAAGAGCAACGCCGTCTATGCGGCCAAAAAACCGGTGCTCGACCGTCTTTGCGCGAGCATGCCAAACGGCCTGATTTCAGGCTCGGGCATGGATGTCGGTCTGCCAGACGGCCAAATGGGCAACTCCGAGGTGGGCCACATGAACCTCGGCGCCGGCCGCGTGGTGTATCAGGATTTCACCCGCGTCACCAAGTCGATCCGCGACGGTGAGTTCTTCGAGAACCCGACCATTTGCGCCGCGGTCGACAAAGCCGTGGCTGCAGACAAGGCCGTGCACATCATGGGCCTGCTGTCCGAAGGCGGCGTTCACAGCCACCAGGACCACCTCGTGGCAATGGCCGAACTGGCTTTCAAGCGCGGCGCCGAAAAAATCTACCTGCACGCGTTTCTCGATGGTCGCGACACTCCGCCAAAAAGTGCAGGTTCGTCCATCGAACTGCTGGACACGGCCTTCAAGGCCCTGGGCAAAGGCCGTATCGCCAGCCTGATCGGGCGCTACTTCGCCATGGACCGCGACAACCGCTGGGACCGCGTATCCCAGGCCTACAACCTGATTGTCGACGGCAAGGGCGAGTTCAACGCCGCCACCGCCCAGGAGGGCCTGGAAGCTGCCTACGCCCGTGGCGAGAGCGACGAATTCGTCAAAGCCACCACCATTGGTGAGCCGGTCAAGGTCGAAGACGGCGACGCCGTGGTCTTCATGAACTTCCGTGCCGACCGGGCCCGCGAACTGACCCGCGTATTCGTTGAAGACGATTTCAAGGAATTCGAACGTGCACGCCAGCCGAAACTGGCCGGCTTCGTGATGCTGACCCAATACGCCGCCAGCATCCCGGCGCCTAGCGCATTTGCTCCCGGCAGCCTGGAAAACGTACTCGGCGACTATCTGGCGAAAAACGGCAAAACCCAGCTGCGCATTGCCGAAACCGAAAAATACGCCCACGTGACCTTCTTCTTCTCCGGTGGCCGCGAAGAACCGTTCCCGGGTGAAGAGCGCATTCTGATCCCGTCGCCGAAAGTGGCGACCTACGACCTGCAACCGGAAATGAGCGCACCCGAAGTCACCGACAGGATCGTCGATGCCATCGAGCACCAGCGTTACGACGTGATTGTCGTTAACTACGCCAACGGCGACATGGTCGGCCACAGCGGTGTATTCGATGCTGCGGTCAAGGCTGTTGAATGCCTGGATGCCTGTGTCGGCCGCATCGTCGAAGCGCTGGACAAGGTCGGTGGCGAAGCCCTGATCACCGCCGACCACGGCAACGTGGAGCAGATGTCCGACGACACCACTGGCCAGGCGCACACCGCCCACACCTGTGAACCGGTCCCGTTCATCTATGTAGGCAAGCGTGCATTCGAGGTCCGTGAAGGTGGCGTATTGGCCGACGTGGCACCGACCATGCTCAAGCTGCTGGGCCTGGCGCAGCCGCAAGAAATGACCGGCAAGAGCATTTTGCTCGACGCTTAAAGCCATGCACCTGCAGGAGCGAGCTTTCAAGGCTCGCGAGCAAGCTCGCTCCTGCAGGAATTTCGCGTACAGGATCTGCAGCTACTATTTCACTTCCATCCATTTCTTATAGGTAACGATGGCGGGCATACTAGGCCGTCCCGTTCCCCAGGTGTCGCCCGCCCCATGCTTCGCGCCCTTATAGCCCTGACCCTCGCATGCCTGCTCCAACCGGCGTTTGCCGACGAGCGCGCACAAACCCAACAACAGCTGGAAGCTACCCGCCAGGACATTGGCGAGCTAAAAAAACGCCTTGGCCAGCTTCAGCAAGAACAATCCGGCGTGCAAAAAGACCTGCGCGGTACCGAAACCGAAATCGGCAAGCTGGAGAAGCAGGTAGAAACCCTGCAAAAAGAACTAAAAAAGAGTGAAGGCGAGCTGCTGCGCCTAGATAGCGAGAAAAAAAAACTCCACAGCGCAAAACTTGAACAGCAACGCCTGATCGCCATTCAGGCCCGTGCCGCCTATCAGGGCGGACGTCAGGAATACCTGAAGATGCTGCTCAACCAGCAAAACCCCGAGAAGTTCGCCCGAACCCTCACCTATTACGACTACCTGAGCCAGGCCCGCCTGGAGCAGCTCAAGAGTTTCAACGAAACCCTGCGCCAACTGGCCAATGTCGAAGCCGACATCAACTTGCAACAGGCCCAGTTGCTGACCCAGAAAAGCAGCCTCGATGAGCAGCGCGCCGCACTGGATAAAGTCCGTGCAGAGCGCCAGCTAGTGCTGGCCAAACTGAATTCCGACGTTAAAGACCGCGATCAAAAGCTGCAGGCTCGCGAGCAGGATCAGGCCGATCTGGCTAAAGTCCTCAAGACCATTGAAGAGACCCTCGCCCGCCAGGCCCGTGAAGCCGAGGCAGCGCGGCAAAAAGCCCTGATCGCCCAGCAGGAAGCAGAGAAGAAACGTCAACGGGAGGCTGAAGCGGTTGCCACCGACGCCCCGCGCAAACCGGTCAAATCGACGCCGGGCGCCCTGGTTTCGAGTGCCGGTGTGTCCTACGGCGGACCTTTTTCTCAGGCACGGGGCAAACTTCCATGGCCAGTTGATGGTCGATTGCTTGCGCGCTTCGGTGAAAGCCGTGGTGATGATGCCCGTACCAAGTGGGACGGGGTGATGATCAGCGCCGGTGCAGGCACCCCGGTGCATGCGGTACATGGTGGTCGCGTAGTGTTTGCCGACTGGCTGCGCGGCGCCGGCCAGCTGGTGATTCTGGACCACGGCAACGGCTACTTGAGCCTGTATGGCCACAACCAGACACTGCTCAAGTCGGCCGGCGATATCGTTAAAGCCGGAGAGGTGATTTCTACCGTCGGTAACAGCGGTGGTCAGGCGACCCCCGCACTGTATTTTGCTATTCGTCAGCAGGGCCGCCCCAGCGACCCTGCACAATGGTGTCGCGCTCAAGGATGAGCCCATCACTTTTAAAACGTAGGAGTTCGTTCAACATGCAGCATTTGTCCCGCCTCAACTCGCTGGCCCTGATGATCGCTCTGGTGATCGGCTCGCCTCTGGCATTTGCTGCCGAGCCGGCTGCTCATCCGGTGCCTGCCAACAGCGCCAAGGCGCCACTGCCGCTGGACGAGCTGCGCACATTTGCCGAGGTCATGGACCGGATCAAGGCTGCGTATGTTGAACCTGTGAATGACAAGACCCTGCTCGAAAACGCCATCAAGGGCATGCTCAGCAACCTTGACCCGCACTCCGCGTACCTGGGCCCTGAAGACTTCGCCGAGCTGCAAGAGAGCACCAGCGGCGAATTCGGCGGGCTTGGCATCGAAGTCGGCTCCGAAGACGGCAATATCAAGATCGTCTCGCCAATCGACGACACCCCGGCGAGCAAGGCCGGGATTCAGGCCGGCGACTTTATCGTCAAGATCAACGGCCAGCCCACCCGTGGCCTGAGCATGACCGAGGCGGTCGACCTGATGCGCGGCAAGATCGGTCAGAAAATCACCCTGACCCTGGTGCGTAATGGCGGCACGCCGTTCGACGTGACCCTGACCCGCGCCAACATTCAGGTCAAAAGCGTCAAGAGCCAGCTGCTTGAAGACGGCTACGGCTATATCCGCATTACCCAGTTCCAGGTCAAGACCGGCGAAGAAGTCGCCGCCGCGCTGTCCAAGCTGCGTCGGGACAACGGCAACAAAAAACTCAAGGGCATCATTCTCGACCTGCGCAACAACCCGGGCGGAGTCCTGCAATCGGCCGTTGAAGTGGTGGATCACTTCATCACCAAGGGCCTGATCGTTTACACCAAAGGCCGCATCGCCAACTCCGAGCTGCGCTTCTCCGCGACCGGCAAAGACCTGAGCGAGGGCGTTCCGCTGGTGGTGTTGATCAACGGCGGCAGCGCCTCGGCATCAGAAATCGTCGCCGGTGCCCTGCAGGACCAGAAACGTGGCGTGGTGATGGGTACCACCAGTTTCGGCAAAGGCTCGGTGCAAACCGTACTGCCACTGAACAATGACCGTGCACTGAAGATCACCACCGCGCTGTACTTCACCCCCAACGGTCGTTCGATCCAGGCCCAGGGCATCGTGCCGGACATCGAAGTCAGCCGCGCCAAGATTACCCGCGAGCAAGACACCGAGTACTACAAAGAGGCCGACCTGCAAGGTCACCTCGGCAACGGTAACGGCGGTGCAGACAAGCCCAGCGGTTCGGGCCCCAAAGCCAAGCCGATGCCGCAGGATGACGACTTCCAGCTGAGCCAGGCCCTGAGCCTGCTCAAAGGCCTGAGCATTACGCGCGGCAACTGAGATGCGTTTTTCGTCGCTGCTTGCCCTGCTCTGCTGCCTGACCGGTGCCGCCCACGCGGCGCCGGCCAGCCCGGCCGCAACACCGCACAAGGCTTACCTGAGCCTGATCATTGATGACCTTGGGCAAAACCTGCCACGGGACCGCCGCGTGCTGGCGTTGCCCGGCCCGGTCACCACCGCCGTAATGCCCGACACCCCCCATGCCGCCGAATTTGCCCGTGAAGCCCACAAGGCCGGCAAGATCGTCATCTTGCACATGCCCATGGACCCGGCGACCGGCCCGTTTGCCTGGCACCCCGACTTGCCGATCGACGAACTGGCAAAGCGCCTCGAGGCTGCCTTCAAGGCCGTGCCCTACACCAGTGGAATCAACAACCACATGGGCAGCCGCATGACCTCACAGCCGCAGGCCATGGCCTGGCTGATGGAAAACCTGCAGCAACGGCACAAGTTCTTCGTCGACAGCCGCACCAGCGCCCAGACGGTCGCCGCGGCCCAGGCGCAGAAGATTGGCCTGGCCAGCGTGTCGCGGGATGTATTTCTGGACGATGTGCGGACCGAAGAGGCGATTGCCGTTCAACTGCAAACTGCGATCAAGCTGGCGCATAAACAAGGATCGGCAGTGATGATCGGTCATCCCTACCCCCAGACCCTTGCCGTACTTGAACGCGAATTGCCCAAGCTCAAGGCCCAGGGCATTGAGTGGATCGATATCAGGCAAATGATCGGCGTGCGCAGCAACAAGGCCATGGCCGGACACGGCAAGGACGGGGTTTACCGCTAAGCCCCCTGCCCTGCCTTCCTACCTCCCTGCCTTCCTACCTCCCTGCCTCCCTACCTGTAGGAGCGAGCTTGCTCGCGAGCTCTTAAATGCAAAGCTCGCGAGCAAGCTCGCTCCTACAGATCAGATCAGATCAGGGTCAGGTCAGGTCAGGTCAGGTCAGGTCAGGTCAGGTCAGGTCAGGTCAGGTCAGGTCAGGGTCAGGCTCAGAGGTATTTGTCGCTGATCTTGTCAACCACACCTTCGGCCCGCAACTGATCCAGGGCCTTCTGCAACCTGGCCACCACCTCATCCGGCACCTCTTTATTCAACGCCAGATAAAGCTGCGCCTGATTGAAACGCAGTACGGTCTTGAACCCCGAAATACCTACCTGACGCGCCAAAAATCGGCCTGCCGGATCACCTGTGGCCCACAGGTCAATCTGACCGGCCTGCAGCTTTCTGGCGTTGTCCTGATCGCGCAGCACAATCACCGGCGCCATCCCTTTTTCTTCCAGGGCCAGGGCAATGGCATCACCCTTATAGGCGCCTACCTTGTACTGCCGGGCCTGCTCAAGGGAGGTCAGGGTAATAGGGCTATTGGCCCGGGCCAGCAACACCCAGTCATCCGGGCCGATGGGCCCGACCCATTTGAACAAGGCTTCGCGCTCGGGGATCCGGGCCGTGACGAACACGCCATAATCGGGATTATCCAGGGCAAGGTGATAGATGCGCTCCCAGGGGAAACGCAGGGTCATGCTGTAACCGATATCGGCCCGTTTGAAGGTTTCGCGCAGAACTTCGACGGCAATGCCTTCAAGGTTCTGGTTCTGGGCAAAGTTCTTGCCGTTCTTGGCCATGTTGTACGGCGGGAAGTTTTCAGTCAGCAGCACCAGCGAGTAACGCGAAGTATCAGCTGCAAAAACAGCACTCGTCAGGCACAGGGCAGAAGTGGCGAGAGCGAGCAACAAAGGTTTGAACATGACAGACGACCTAAATCCATGGCGTGCCCAAGAGTGCC
Source organism: Pseudomonas sp. TMW22089 (assembly GCF_022496645.1). Taxonomy (NCBI): domain Bacteria; kingdom Pseudomonadati; phylum Pseudomonadota; class Gammaproteobacteria; order Pseudomonadales; family Pseudomonadaceae; genus Pseudomonas; species Pseudomonas sp. TMW22089. The sequence goes on along the minus strand of NZ_SCFG01000001.1, from coordinate 149,927 downwards.
GTGGGCCCGCCATGCTGTCCAGTGCCTAGCGCACCACAATCCCGCGCTCAGCCATGTAGGCCTTGGCCTCTGGCACGGTGTATTCGCCAAAGTGGAAAATACTCGCCGCCAGTACCGCGCTGGCATGGCCCTCGAGGATGCCGTCCGCCAGGTGCTGCAGGTTGCCGACACCGCCCGAAGCGATCACTGGAATACCCAGCGCATCGCTGATGGCACGGGTCACGCCCAGGTCGAAGCCGCTTTTCATGCCGTCCTGATCCATACTGGTCAGCAGGATCTCACCGGCCCCCAGGCCTTCCATCTTCATCGCCCACTCGACTGCATCGAGCCCGGTCGGCTTGCGCCCGCCATGGGTGAAGATTTCCCAGCGCGGGGTTTCGCCCGGCAAGGAAACCTTCTTCGCATCAATCGCCACCACGATGCACTGGGAACCAAAATGCTGCGCCGCCTCCCCCACGAACTCGGGGTTGAACACCGCTGCAGTATTGATCGAGACCTTGTCGGCACCGGCATTGAGCAAGTTGCGAATGTCTTGAATGCAACGCACGCCACCGCCCACGGTCAGCGGGATAAACACCTGGCTGGCCATGCGCTCGACGGTATGCAACGTGGTGTCACGGCCGTCGACGCTGGCAGTGATGTCGAGAAAGGTAATCTCGTCGGCACCCTGCTCATCATAGCGACGGGCAATTTCCACCGGGTCACCGGCATCGCGAATGTTCTCGAACTTGACGCCCTTGACGACCCGGCCGTTATCCACGTCCAGGCAAGGGATGATGCGTTTGGCCAGCGCCATGCCGTTCTCCTCAGGCCTTGTAGGCGTCGCAGAAGGCTTGCGCCTCAGCCACGTCCAGGGTGCCCTCGTAAATCGCACGGCCGGTGATGGCACCGACGATACCGGGCGCTTTGGCGTCCATCAGGGCTTTGATATCACCCAGGTTATGGATACCGCCCGAAGCGATCACAGGAATGCTGGTGGCTGCTGCCAGGGCCGCGGTGTAGCTCACGTTGCAGCCCTGCATCATGCCGTCTTTGGCAATGTCGGTATAAACGATGGCCGATACGCCGTCAGCTTCAAAACGCTTGGCCAGGTCGATGACCTGAATGGTGCTCACTTCAGCCCAGCCATCAGTGGCGACGAAGCCGTCCTTGGCGTCCATGCCGACAATGATTTTGCCGGGGAAGGCGCGGCAGGCTTCAGCCACAAACTCAGGGTTCTTAACGGCTTTGGTGCCCAGAATCACGTAGCTGACGCCAGCCTTGACGTAATGCTCGATGGTTTCCAGCGAGCGGATGCCGCCACCGATCTGGATCGGCAACTGCGGGTAGCGCCTGGCGATGGCAGTCACCACCTCGCCATTGACCGGCATACCTTCGAAGGCGCCGTTCAGGTCAACCAGGTGCAGGCGGCGGCAACCGCCCTCTACCCATTTGGCGGCCATGCTCACCGGGTCATCGGAGAACACGGTGGAGTCTTCCATACGGCCCTGGCGCAGACGTACACAGGCACCGTCTTTAAGATCGATAGCGGGGATAATCAGCATGCTTTTTCCTTCGTCAAAAGAGCTGCAAGCGTTGAGCTTGAAGCTGCAAGAAAGAGCGGAGTGCGATCTTGCCCCTAACTTGCAGCTTGAAGCCTGGAACTTGCAACTGACTCAATTCTTTTCGAGTGCCCACAGGTCGCTTTCGATGCTCTCGAACCTCTCTTTGAGGTGCGTCTGCACATCGAAAATCGCGCGATTGTAGTAATGCGGCGCGATTTCGCGGGTGAACAGTTCAAGGATTTCAGCCGCTTCAAATGAACCCAGGTCCAGTTCGAAGCGGTCCTGCATAAAGCGTTTGATCTTGCTGTTGGCTTCGTTCTCTTGCTCGGGGGTGAGCGTGAGAATCGGCGGCTTCTTGCGAGGCGCCATTACCAGCGTCCGTCCCAGGCCGCGAAATTTTCCAGCAGTTGCAAGCCGTGGGTATGGCTCTTCTCTGGATGGAATTGCACCGCGAAACGCGAGCCGTCAGCCAGCGCGGCCGCAAAATCGACGCCGTAGTGCCCGCCACCGACCACCTGGCGAGGATTGCCCGCCGCAATGTAGTAGCTGTGGACGAAATAGAAGCGCGACATGTCAGGGATACCATGCCACAGAGGGTGATCGACCTTCTGCTGCACTTCGTTCCAGCCCATGTGCGGCACCTTGAGGTGCTCGCCGTCTTCGTGCAGATCCTTGCCGAAAAACTTCACCTGACCGGGAAACAGGCCGATGCAATCAACCCCACCGTTCTCTTCGCTGCTGTCGAGCATGGCTTGCATGCCGACGCAAATCCCGAGAAAAGGACGGTCCTGGCTGACTTCACGCACCAGCGAGTCGAAACCCAGGCGACGGATTTCGGCCATGCAATCCCGAATGGCGCCCACACCGGGGAACACCACGCGGTCAGCTTCGCGAATCACATTGGCATCGCTGGTAATCAGTACCTTCCCGGCGCCAACGTGCTCCAGCGCCTTGGCCACCGAGTGCAAGTTACCCATGCCGTAATCGATCACCGCCACTGTCTGCATCAGAGCACGCCCTTGGTCGACGGCATTTGCCCGGCCATACGTTCGTCCAGCGCGACAGCCATGCGCAGCGCGCGGCCGAATGCCTTGAACACGGTTTCGATCTGGTGGTGGGTGTTGGTGCCGCGCAGGTTGTCGATGTGCAGGCTGACGTTGGCGTGGTTCACGAAGCCCTGGAAGAACTCCTGAAACAGATCGACATCGAAGCCGCCCACGGTGGCGCGGGTGTATGGCACATGCATTTGCAGGCCCGGACGGCCCGAAAAGTCGATGACCACGCGCGACAGCGCTTCGTCCAGCGGCACGTAGGCGTGACCGTAACGGGTCATGCCTTTTTTATCGCCGACGGCCTGGCTGAAGGCCTTGCCCAGGGTAATGCCAACATCCTCGACGGTATGGTGATCGTCGATATGCAGGTCGCCTTTGCACTCGATGTCCAGGTCGATCAGCCCGTGTCGGGCGATCTGGTCGAGCATGTGCTCAAGAAAAGGAACGCCGATATCGAATCGGGCCTTACCGGTACCATCCAAGTTGATCGAGGCTTTGATCTGGGTTTCCAGAGTATCGCGCTCGACTGACGCCTTACGTTCGGCCATCACCAGCTCCGCAAAATCATTGGGCGAAAAAGGTGGCCATTATAGGCACGGGTCAGGCAAACAGAAACATGGAAGGGAATATGACTGACGGACTGAGTAATTCGGTAGGAGCGAGCGTGCTCGCGAGCCCTTTAAAAGCTCGCGAGCACGCTCGCTCCTGCGGGTCAGGCAGCGGTATTAATGGAACAACACCGCAGTCTTCTGCACTGTCACCCACACGCCCCACAGCAGCGGAATGCCCACTGCCAGCCAGGCGGCGATGACCAGCGGCAGACTGCCGGAGGCCGCTTTCCATTCCAGCGAGGTGCTGGCATCGGCGCCCTTGTCGTGCCCCAGCGCCTGTTCGGCCGCCAGTTGCGCGTCAGTCATGAAGTACTTGTCAGCCACCGGGCGTACCAGCAAGTTGCAGATAAAGCCCAGCACCAGCAGACCGGCGAGGATATACAGGGTGATGTCGTAGGCCGCCGCACGCTCGACGCCGATGCTGAGCTGGTACTCACGCAAATAGTTGACCAGCACCGGCCCCAGCACACCTGCCGCAGCCCACGCAGTCAACAGCCGACCGTGAATCGCCCCCACCATCTGCGTACCGAACAGATCCGCCAGGTAAGCCGGCACTGTGGCAAAGCCGCCGCCGTACATCGACAGGATGATGCAGAACGCGGCCACAAACAGTGACACGTTGCCCAGATGGCCCAGGTTCGGAATCAGCGCATACAAGGCAAAACCCAGGGCAAAGAACACAAAGTAGGTGTTTTTACGCCCCAGGTAATCGGAGAACGAAGCCCAGAAGAAGCGCCCGCCAATGTTGAACAGGCTCAACAGACCGGTAAAGCCGGCCGCAATCGCCGCGATTTGCGCCAGCTGCGCCGCATCCAGCTGGCTGAATGTCAGGTCATTACCCAGCAATTTGCCCGCGAACACTTCCTGCAACAACGGTGAAGCCATACCCAGAATGCCGATACCGGCAGACACGTTCAGGCACAGCACCAGCCACACCAGTGCAAACTGCGGGGTTTTCCAGGCAACACTCACATGTACATGGCGCTGGGTAATCATCGCATTGGCGGCTTTTTTCGCCGGCGCAGTCCAGCCCTCAGGCTTCCAGCCGGTAGGCGGCACGCGGTACGACAAGGCACCACCAATCATGAACACGAAATAAATCGCGGCCATGACTACAAAGCTCTGCCACACGCCCACGCCGTCCGGGCCGGCAAAATGGCCCATCAGCGCAGCGGCCAACGGCGCGCCCACCATGGCGCCACCGCCAAAACCCATGATCGCCATGCCGGTCGCCATGCCGCGCTTGTCCGGGAACCACTTGATCAGCGTCGACACCGGCGAGATATAGCCCAGACCCAGACCGATACCGCCAATTACCCCCGAGCCCAGCCACATCAGCCAGATCTGGTGGGTATAAATGCCCAGTGCGGAAACCAGCAGGCCACCACACCAGCACAATGCCGAAACCACACCGGCCTTGCGCGGCCCGGCATGTTCAAGCCAGCCGCCCCATACAGCTGCCGAGCAGCCGAGGAAGATGAAAAACAGGGTGTAGATCCAGCCGAGCATGGAGATCGGCCAGTCACATTGCGAAGAGAACACCTGGGCGATAAAACTCATGTCCGGCGCACAAGCCACTGGCGCAGTCACGCCCAGGGCTTTGGACAGCGGCAGCCAGAACACGGAAAACCCGTAGGCCATGCCGATACACAAGTGAATGGCCAAGGCGGCCGGCGGAACCAGCCAGCGGTTGAAACCGGGCCTGGCGATGATGCGCTCCTTTGACAGGAACGCAGGCTTTGAGGCAAGACTGCCTTCAGCGGTGCTGGTACTCATTATTGTTTCCCCCATGGATGAAGTGCTCCCCGGACGCGCGGAACCCCCGACTTTGGTGCCCTGCAGCACGAGTCATTTTTTGTAGGATTCATCTCAAGGCGCGACAATGCGCCGCAGAAGGCCCGAAAAACAGCCGAAGATTACCACTTGAACACAGGAAAATGCCCACGCTGATGCCGTGTTTGCTCAGCGGACCGATCCGGCACTATCCACCCCCAGTCGGCCTGCCCGTGACGCTATACTCTGCGACCAACTTTAAAATTCCCCTTCACTCAGACTTACAAGGACTCGCCCATGAAAGCGTTCGGCAAAATCCTGGGTCTGGTGCTTCTCGGATTGTTGCTGATCATCGTGGCTCTGGGCTTTGCTCTGAGCCATCTGTTCGATCCCAACGACTATAAAGACGAGATCCGCCAGATAGCCCGCGACAAAGCCCACATTGAGCTCACGCTCAATGGCGACATCGGCTGGAGCCTCTTCCCCTGGCTCGGTCTGGAACTGCACGACGCCAGCGTCGCCACCCTGGCGGCACCTGATAAGCCTTTTGCCGACCTGCAAATGCTGGGTCTGTCAGTGCGCGTACTGCCACTGCTGCGCAAAGAAGTGCAGATGAGCGATGTGCGGGTCGAAGGCCTGAACCTGCGCCTGACCCGGGACAAGGACGGCCACGGCAACTGGCAGGACATCGGCAAGCCGGCACCTGCGGGCGTGAGTACCGTGACCCCGGTCGCCAGCACTGAAACCGTGAGCAAGCCGGACAGCGTCAGCCAGCCGCTGAAGCTGGATATCGACAGCCTGACCGTGAACAACGCCCGGGTTGAGTACAACGATGAGCAAAACGGCCAGCAATTCAGCGCCGAAAGCATCCAGTTGAGTACCGGCCCGGTTCACGAAGCCACCAGCACCCCGGTCAAACTCACTGCGTTTCTGGGCACCAACAAGCCGGTGATGCGTGTCAAAACCGAAGTCGACGGCAAGCTGCGGTTTGACCGTGTGCTCAAGCGCTATCAGATCGAAGACCTGAAAGTGGTGGGCGAAGCCTCAGGCGAGCCGCTGCAAGGCAAGACCATGACCTTCGCTGCCCAAGGGCAGATACTGGTGGATCTGGCAGCCAACGTCGCCGAATGGAGCGGCCTGAAGATATCAGCCAACCAACTGCGCGCCCTGGGTGAACTCAAGGCCAATAATCTGGACAGCACGCCACAGATCAGCGGCGGCGTGTCGATTGCCCAGCTCAACCTGGCCACCTTCCTCGACAGCATCGGCCACACTCTGCCGCCAATGGCACCGGGTAGCCTGAGCAAAGTCGAACTGGTCAGCCGCCTCTCCGGCAGCCCCACCAGCCTGGCCTTCGACGAACTCAACCTGAAAGTCGATGACAGCAGCTTCACCGGCCGTATCGCCATTGAAGACTTCGCCAAACAAGCCTTGCGCATTCAGCTCAAAGGCGACACGTTCGACGCTGATCGCTACCTGCCGCCCAAATCGGCCGAGGCCAGCAGCGCCAGCGCCGCACGTAAAACAGAAGTGCAAGGCAACGAAGCCGGCGCATTGGCCGCATCAGGCGATACGCCATTGCCAGAGGCTCCAACCAAAAGCGGCTGGAGCACGACCAGGATCATTCCTGTCACGCGCCTCAAGACACTGGACCTGGATGCCGATCTCAGCTTTGGCCAGCTGACCGTAACGAAACTGCCGATCCAGAACGCAGCCCTCAAGGTCAGTAGCAAAGACGGCCTGCTCACTCTGCAGAACCTCAGCGGCAACCTCTACAAAGGCACGTTCGCCGCCAACGGCAGCCTCGATGTACGTCCGATGCTGCCACTGGCCAACCTGCAAACCCGGATCAACAACGTACCGGTGGAAAAAATCCTCCAGAGCCAGGGTCAAAAACCGCCGGTGACCGGCCTGTTGACCCTCAACAGCAACGTTACAGGCAGCGGCGACAACCAGAACGCGCTGGTTCAAAGCCTCAACGGCACGGCAAGCTTTGTGCTCAACAACGGAGTGCTGCTCAACGCCAACCTTGAACAACAGCTGTGCAAAGGCATCTCCGTGCTTAACCGCAAAACCCTGAGCGGCACGCCACCGGGCAAAGACACTCCGTTCAAGGAACTCAAGGGCAGCCTGGTATTCCGTAACGGCGTGGCCAGCAACCCGGACATGATCGTGCGCATTCCCGGCATGAGCGTAAAAGGTGATGGCGACATCGACCTGCGCGTGCTGGGCATGGATTACCGCATCGGTATCACCATTGAAGGCGACACCCGCGCCATGCCGGACCCGGCGTGTCAGGTCGGCAAGAACTTTGTCGGCATCGAACTGCCATTGCGCTGTCGCGGTCCGCTGGAGCTGGGCGCCAAGGCCTGCCGTCTGGACAAGGAAGGCCTGGGCAAAGTCGCCGCCAAAGTGGCGGGCAATAAAATCAGCGAGAAGCTTGAAGAGAAACTCGGCGACAAGGTCAGCCCGGAACTCAAAAACGCCCTCAAGGGGCTGTTTAACCGATGAGAGACGAGCAATTTTCTGTGGCGGTACTGGACTGGTATGACCGCCACGGCCGCCACGACCTGCCCTGGCAACAGGGCATCACCCCATACCGGGTATGGGTCTCGGAAATCATGTTGCAGCAGACCCAGGTCAGCACTGTGCTCAACTACTTCGACCGGTTCATGGCCTCTCTGCCTACGGTACAGGCCCTGGCCGCCGCCCCGGAAGACGAAGTGCTGCACCTGTGGACCGGGCTGGGCTACTACACCCGTGCGCGCAATTTGCAGAAGACCGCGAAAATCGTCGTCGCTGAATATGGCGGCGAATTCCCGCGGGATGTCGAAAAACTGGTGGAGCTGCCCGGCATTGGCCTGTCCACTGCCGGTGCGATCGCCAGCCTGAGCATGGGCCTGCGTGCACCGATCCTCGACGGCAACGTCAAGCGGGTGCTGGCGCGCTATACGGCGCAAGAGGGATATCCCGGCGAACCCAAGGTTGCCAAACAGCTGTGGGCCACCGCAGAGCGCTTCACTCCCCAGGACCGGGTCAACGCCTATACCCAGGCGATGATGGACATGGGCGCCACGCTTTGCACTCGCAGCAAGCCCAGCTGCCTGCTGTGCCCCCTCGAAAGCGGCTGTGAAGCGCACTTGCTGGGCCTGGAGACCCGCTACCCGATCCCCAAGCCACGCAAGACCATCCCGCAAAAACGCACCCTGATGCCAATGCTGGCCAATGCCCAGGGGGCGATTCTGCTGTACCGCCGTCCCTCAACCGGGCTGTGGGGCGGACTCTGGAGCCTGCCCGAACTGGATGACCTGAAAGACATCGAACATCTGGCACTGCAGCACGCCCTGACACTGGGGCTGCAACAGGAACTGCCCGGCCTGACCCACACCTTTAGCCATTTCCAGCTGGCCATCGAACCCTGGCTGGTCCACGTCGAAGAGTCCGGCCATCACGTGGCCGAGGCCGACTGGCTCTGGTATAACCTCGCCACCCCGCCGCGCCTGGGCCTTGCCGCCCCGGTCAAGAAGCTGCTCAAACGCGCAGCCGAGCTATTGAATCCAGGAGAGTCGTCATGACCCGCACCATCATCTGCCGCAAGTACAAAGAAGAACTGCCCGCTCTTGAGCGCGCTCCGTTTCCGGGCGCCAAAGGCCAGGACATTTTCGATCACGTCTCGGCCAAGGCATGGGCAGACTGGCAAAAACACCAAACGCTGCTCATCAACGAGAAGCGTTTGAACATGATGAACGCCGAAGACCGAAAATATTTGCAGGGCGAAATGGATAAGTTCTTCAGCGGCGAGGAATACGCACAAGCTGAAGGCTATGTTCCGCCGACCGAATAATCCCCGGTTTTATTGGGTTTGGCCCGTAAGCGACGGTAATAGTTAAATATTTTTCAAAAAAGTGTTTGACGGATAATCGAAAAAGGCTTCTAATGCGCCCCGTTGCCCAGATAGCTCAGTCGGTAGAGCAGGGGATTGAAAATCCCCGTGTCGGCGGTTCGATTCCGTCTCTGGGCACCACATTCAGCATTGATGTGGTGTTCGCACCACCTCAAAGCAAACAAGAAACCCGCCTAGTGCGGGTTTTTTGTTGGGCGCGATTTATACCCGGTGGCGCCACCTCTCTTGGCGATTGCAAAGAGATGGGGTTCAATCCTCTCCTCAGCCTGCAAAGGACACACGTTCATGGCAACGCCAAAGAAACAGCAAAAGCACGCGCAGCGGGCCAAATCCAAAGCCAAACAGAACCGCGTCGGCAAACCGGCCAAAGCTTCGACTGCGACCCTGATCGACAATCCGTTCGATGACGTAAAAATCGACCTCAGCACCTTCAACTTCCAGGACATCCTCGACAACGGCTTTGACCCGGCCGATTACGACGATCTGTTCCAGGTCATGAAGGCCGCCGAAGCCATCAACCTGCAAACCATGTGCACGGTGTTCCTGCAATACCCGGTACTGGAGCTGGTGATCTCGGAAGAGGAAGAAGAACCGGCGACCGACTTCCTGATGGGCCTGCTGATCGAGTACCGGATTGCCATCCATGGCGACGATGAAGACAGTGCCGTGGCCTGGATCGAAACCCCGGCATTCCACAAAGCCTACGTCGAAGCTTCGCGCCTGCTGCAGGAACGCAGCACCCGGAGCGCCCACTGACAGCTGCCCTGCCCCGACCTGCCAGCCGGGCATTCACCGAGCCTGCTGCTGACGGTTACTTGCTGGGCGGTCTTGAATGGCGCCAGCCCGCGGCGGATGCCACGCGCGCCGTCGTCATCATCAACGCCGCCACCTCGGTGCGCTGCAGCTACTACGCGCGCTTTGCCGAGTATCTGTTCAGCCATGGCATGGACGTGATGCTGTTTGACTACCGCGGCATCGGGGCTTCGCGCACAGGATCACTGCGCGGCTTCAAGGCCTCATGGTCGGACTGGGGGTCGCTGGACTTTGAAGCCCTCCTCAAGCGCGCACAGCGCGAATGCCCGGGCCAGCCGATCGATGTGGTCGGTCACAGCTTTGGCGGCTGTGCAGTGGGCCTGGCGGCCTCAGGAGCGGTTATTCGCCACGTAGTGACAGTGGGGGCGCAATTTGCCTGCTGGCGCGACTATGCGCCGGCACAGCGCTGGCAGATGTTCGCGAAGTGGCACGGAGTCATGCCGCTGCTCACCCGGCTCTGCGGCTTTTTCCCCGGTACCCGCCTGGGCTGGCTCGAAGATACCCCGGCAGGCGTGGTCCGGGACTGGGTGACCTGCAGCACGCACTACGGACAACTCCCCAGCGCTCGCCAGCTTGCCACCCTGCCCTTTGCCTCAGTAAGCGCCAGAACCCTCGCCATCAGCCTTAGCGACGATCCGTTCGGCACCGTAGCGGCCATCGAGCGCCTGCTCAGCCATTTCAGCGCCAGCTCCCGCACACATTTGCGCATCAGCCCCGAAGATATCGGTGTAACAGAGATCGGCCATTTCGCGTATTTCCATAGCCGATTCCAGGACAGCCTGTGGCCGATTGCCCTGCAATGGTTACAGGCGGGAGAGTTGGCGGACGATGTACCCGGTGCCATACAACACCCCTTCCGGACGCCAAAAAACCTGTAGGAGCGAGCTTGCTCGCGAGCTGTTGGCTGATTGAAAAGCTCGCGAGGCAAGCTCGCTCCTACAGCGCCAGCCCCGCACACATTTGCGCATCAGCCCCGAAGATATCGGTAATGGTTACAGGCGGGAGAGCTGGCGGACGATGTACCCGGCGCCATACAACACCCCTTCCGGACGCCAAAAAACCTGTAGGCGCGAGCTTGCCTCGCGAGCTGTTGGCGGACTGAAAAGCTCGCGAGCAAGCTCGCTCCTACAGCGCCAGCCCCGCATACATTTGCGCATCAGCCCCGAAGATATCGGTAATGGTTACAGGCAGGAGAGCTGGCGGACGATATACCCGGCGCCATACAACACCCCCTCCGGACGCCAAAAAACCTGTAGGAGCGAGCTTGCCTCGCGAGCTGTTGGCGGACTGAAAAGCTCGCGAGCAAGCTCGCTCCTACAGCGCCAGCCCCGCATACATTTGCGCATCAGCCCCGAAGATATCGGTAATGGTTACAGCCGGAAGAGCTGGCGAACGATGTACCCGGCGCCATACAACACCCCCTCCGGACGCCAAAAAACCTGTAGGAGCGAGCTTGCCTCGCGAGCTGTTGGCGGACTGAAAAGCTCGCGAGCAAGCTCGCTCCTACAGGGGGCTGCCTCCCAATCGCACGGCCAGTGCCGCCAAAGTGATCAAGAGCACCGGTAACGTCAGCACGATCCCGACCTTGAAGTAGTAACCCCAGCTAATGCGGATCCCCTTGCGCGCCAGTACGTGCAGCCACAAAAGAGTGGCCAGACTGCCGATCGGGGTGATTTTTGGCCCCAGGTCGCTGCCGATCACGTTGGCGTAGATCATGGCGTCCCTGATCACCCCGCTAGCGTTGCTGGCGTCAATGGACAGGGCTCCGATCAGTACGGTTGGCAGGTTGTTCATCACCGATGACAGCAACGCTGCCAGCAGCCCCGTCCCCAGGGTCGCGCCCCACACACCGTAGCGGGCGAAGCCGTCGAGCCAGCCCGCGAGGTAATCGGTGAGCCCGGCGTTACGCAGGCCGTAGACCACCAGGTACATGCCCAGGGAAAAAATCACGATTTGCCAGGGGGCTTCCCTGAGCACTTTGCGGGTGGAGATTTTGTGCCCGCGAGCCGCGATGCCCAGCAACAAAGCCGCGCACAGGGCCGAGATGGCACTGATGGGAATCCCCAGCGGTTCCAGGGCGAAACAGCCCGCCAACAGGATCCCCAGTACCCACCAGCCCGCCACGAAGGTGGCTTTGTCATTGATGGCACTGGCCGGATCAGCCAGCTGCGCAGGGTCGTAGGCGGCGGGAATGTCGCGCCGGAAATACCACAGCAGCATGCCCAGCGTGGCAGCCACGCTCACCAGGTTGACCGGCACCATCACCGCGGCGTACTGGTTGAAGCCGATTTTGAAGTAATCCGCCGAGACGATATTGACCAGGTTCGACACCACCAGCGGCAAGCTCGCGGTGTCGGCAATGAAGCCGGCCCCCATCACAAATGCCAGGGTCGCCGCCGGTGAAAATCGCAGCGCCAACAACATGGCGACCACGATCGGGGTGAGGATCAGCGCCGCGCCGTCGTTGGCAAACAATGCCGAAACCAGGGCCCCAAGCAACACCATGCAAGCGAACAAGCCTTTACCGCGGCCCCTGCCCCAGCGCGCCACATGCAAGGCCGCCCAGGCAAAGAACCCGGCTTCATCGAGCAACAGGCTGATGATGATCAGCGCCACGAAAGTGCCCGTGGCATTCCAGATGATCGCCCATACAACAGGCACATCGCCCGGCTGCACCACACCAAAGATCAGGGCCAGCAACGCACCCAGGGAAGCGCTCCAGCCCACCCCGAGCCCTCGGGGCTGCCAGATGACCAGCACAATCGTGAACACAAAAATTGCAACTGCAGCCAACATAAAACTCTCCCGACCCGGCTTAGCAGCAGCGGTTGCGTTGAGGGCGATCGCCCATGGCTGCAAGGCGCAGCATATCGTCGCGCAGCCATTGGCCGTTGGCGTTCAGGGTGGTGTCGAGAACCGCCACGACCCACTGCGGCAGCGCCGGATTCAGCCGGTAATAAACCCACTGGCCCTGACGCCGGTCCAGCAGCAGCCCGCTGCTGCGCAATTGCGCCAGATGCCTTGAGATTTTGGGCTGGCTGTCATTCAGCGCGCACATCAGCTCACACACGCACAGCTCACCTTCTTGCACGATGAGCAGCGCCGAGCGCATGCGGGTGGCATCAGCCAGACATTTAAAAATCGCCGGAGGGGGAAAATCGTCCGTCATCTCGCATCGCCTTGCATATGGGAATCCGAATATATGAATTTCCATATGTAATAACAACCAGGATAAACCGCTCAGGTCAGTTGCGGGTGCTGCATCCTTCAGGCTTGTTCACTCGGGTTTTGGATGCAGGGTTGTTGCCCAGCTTGTTGTCCGGCCGACGCGGCCGCACCACCAACTCGCCGCCGCAGTTAGGACAAAGCCCGCCCAGCTTTTGCTCCGAACAGGAGGCGCAAAACGTGCATTCGAATGAACAGATCCGCGCAAGGGACGAATCAGGCGGAAGGTCACAATCACAGCATTCGCAATTGGGGCGTAATTCGAGCATGAGCACCTCGGCTGGACGAAAACATTCGTTGTTGCAGTTAAGACGCTTCCAACAAAAAGCCAATCGTTAATTTGCGCGTAAAAATGCCGGAGCTGTGCGTGAGATCAAAACCTTCTATCTGAATGAATGGCACTTTTTGATTTTCACGCCTTCATATCTTGATCAGCGCTCCTTTCAAAGCGTACACAGAGAGCCCCGTCACACGGCATGCCATACGAATCCAGCTCCCCGCCAACGCCTTCGGTTTTGCACGAGCTCCGCTCCGGCACCCAGACCCTGCATGTCGCGCTTGAGAAGCGCCTGCCGTTTTTCTCGGACAGCCTTGACCTGCAACGTTACACACGCTTGCTGGCGGCCTATTACGGGTTCTATCAGGCCATGGAGAGCAGGCTTGCAAACAGCCCCTTGATCCCGCCGGGCTTTGACCTGCACGCACGCCTCAAGACTCAGGCCCTGGAGCAAGATCTGCAGGCCCTGGGCATCAATCCCGGGACACTCTCGCTGTGCCCGTCCCTGCCGCAGTTGAACAGCGAAGCCAGTGTGCTTGGGGTTTTATATGTGCTTGAGGGTGCCACGCTGGGCGGCAATATCTTGCGCAAACAAATATCCGAGCGCCTGGGGCTGCAAGCCCATGACGGTGGCGCCTTTCTCTATGTATATGGCGAAGCCACCGGCCGCAACTGGAAATCGTTCCTGGATTTTCTCTGCGCAATGCCGCTGGACGCCGGGGCACGCGCCGAGGCCGTCAAGGCGGCCTGTTTTACTTTCAGCTGTTTCGAGCAATGGTTAGAACGTCAGGAGGTGTTGTTATGAACCCACTGGATACTGAAGCTTTTGAAGTCTTGCTGGCCAACTGCGCTGACGAGCCCATTCGTTTTCCGGGGGCCATTCAGCCCCACGGTATTTTAGTGACCCTCTGCGGTCCCGAGCTGCTCATCCAGCAGGTCAGTGCCAATGTCGAGACGCTGTTCGGCATGCTGCCTGCTGCCCTGTTGAATCAACCGCTGTCGATGCTGACCGGCCCGCAGGCAGCCGCCGCGGTGCAACAAGCCAGCCACTTCGTCGAGCAAATCGATTTGCCGCCACTGGAGCTGAATCTGCAGGGGCTGACCTGGGAGGGCTTGTTACACCGCAGCAACGGCACCCTGATTCTGGAACTTGAGTTAAAGCCCGATGAAACCGAGCTCAACAGCACGATGGCCAAAGTGCGCAACCTGAGCCGCGTACTGCAACGCCTGCAGGCGGCCAGGACACTGCCCGCGCTGTACGAAATCTGCGTCAGCGAGATTCAGGCGCTGACCGGGTATGACCGGGTACTGATTTACCACTTTCATGAAGAGGGTCACGGCCAGGTCATCGCCGAAGCCTCAGCCCCTGCGATGGAGCTGTTCAACGGCATGTTCTTTCCGGCCTCGGACATCCCGGTGCAGGCGCGCGAGCTGTATCGCACCCATTGGCTGCGCATCATTCCCGACGCGGCCTATGAGCCGGTACAGCTGGTCCCCAAACTGCGCCCAGACACGGGGCAAGCCCTGGACCTCAGCGGAGCAGCCTTGCGCAGCGTGTCGCCGATCCACTGCCAATACATGCAGAACATGGGCGTACTGTCTTCGATGAGTATCTCCCTGATGGATGGCGAACGGCTCTGGGGCCTGATCAGTTGCGGTCATCGTACCCCCCTGCATGTGCCGCACGAGCTGCGCATGGCGTGCCAGACTATTGGCCAGGTCCTGTCCTTACAGATCAGTGCCTTGCAAACCCTGGAAATCAGCCGCCAGCGAGAAGCAAAAATAGACGCTCTGGTGCACCTGAACAGCGCCATGGAGCAAGGCCCGGAAAATGTGTTCGACGGTCTGGCACTGGAGCCACGGTTGTTGATGGAACTGACCCGGGCCAGCGGTGTAGCCATCATCGAAGACAAAGTGCTGCACCGTTATGGCCAATGCCCGCATCCCGAACAAATCCGTGATCTGTACCGATGGTTCAAGCAATCCGGCGACCCTGTATTTTCCACCCACAGCCTGTCGACGGTTTATGCCCCGGCCACCGAGTACAAGGACGTCGCCAGCGGCCTGTTGGCCATGTGCCTGCCCAAGCCTGTGGACAATGCCGTGCTGTGGTTTCGCAGCGAGATCAAAGAAAGCATCCCGTGGAGTGGCGACCCGAATAAACCTCTGAACCTGGAACGCAGCGCTACCGGTTTGCGACTGAGCCCGCGCACCTCGTTCGAGCTGTGGAAAGTCGAGGTGGACGGTATCTGCGAAAAATGGAGCCACGGCGATTTGTTCGCCGCCAACGACCTGCGTCGCTCGGCACTGGAAAACGACCTGAGCCGTCAGGTTCTGCGCGAGCAGCAGGCAGTACGGGCGCGGGATGAGTTGGTGGCGGTGGTGTCACACGACTTGCGCAACCCCATGACCATCATCTCCATGCTGTGCGGGATGATGCAGAAAACCTTCAGCAGTGACGGCTCCCATGCTTCACGGCGCATCACAACCGCCATCGACACCATGCAACAGGCCACCAGCCGCATGAACATCCTGCTCGAAGACTTGCTCGATACGTCCAAGATAGAAGCCGGGCGCTACACGATCTCCCCCCAGTCACTGGACGTGACCCAGATCTTTGAATAAGCGCTGTCGTTGCTGACGCCATTGGCCACCGACAAGGGGCTCGAGCTGACCTTCCACTCAGAGCCCGATCTGAAAATCCATGCCGACCCCGAGCGTCTATTCCAGGTGCTGTCGAACTTGATCAGCAACGCGATCAAGTTCACCCCTGCTCAAGGCACCATCAAAGTGGCCGCCATAACCAGCGGAGACGACATTGTGTTCAGCGTACGCGACTCCGGCAAAGGCATCCCGGCCGAGCAACTGCCGCACATCTTTGAACGCTACTGGACAGCGAAGGAAGGAAATACCTCTGGCACTGGCCTTGGGCTGTACATCTCTCAAGGGATCATCAAGGCCCACGGCGGCCTGTTGAGTGCACAAAGCACCCTGGGCCAAGGCAGTGAATTCCGCTTTACCGTGCGCCGCGTAGAGCCTGTCGAAGGCAGCCAGCTCCCACAAGAGCTGGCCTGACATCACCTGACCTTAGCTGAACGCGTTGATAAACCAGGTGATCATGGGGATGGCCACAATGTCGATCAGCACTGCGCCGCATAACGGCACGATGATGAAGGCCTTGTAGGAGAACACTTTGTAGTGGTCACAGATGGCACCCATGTTGGCCACGGCATTGGGTGTCGCTCCCAGACCGTGCCCCATGAAGCCTGCACACAGGACTGCAGCGTCGTAGTTGCGGCCAAACAGGCGGAACAGGACGAACACGCAGAGCAGGATCATGATCACCACTTGCACCACCAGGATCACCAGCAGCGGCAACCCCAGCTTCTCCAGTTCCCAGAACTTGAGACTCATCATGGCCATGGTCAGGAACATGCCCAGGCTCACGTCGCCAATGGTGCTCACGGCATGATCGGGCATCTCTACAGCCTGGGTGCGGTCATTGATATTGCGCAGAATGATGGCCACGAACATCGCGCCCACATAGCTCGGCAGTACGATGCCCAAATGCTGCTGCAAGCTGCCGCCCAGCCAGAAGCCCAGGACCATGATCACCACGATGCAGGTCAGCAACCGCAGCAAGGTCGCAGCATCCAGAGCCGCCGGCGGGGTGTGGACCACTTCTTCGAAAGCCTTGAGGTTGCCCACTTCCTCCGCCTTGACCGTCAATTTGTTGCGCTCGATCAACCAGCGCGCCAGCGGACTGCCCAGCAAACCGCCGGCCACCATGCCGAAGGTCGCGGCCGCCAGAGCGGCAGTGGTCGCGCCTACCGCACCGAGGTTCTCGGCAATCGGGCCGAACGCGGCCGCGGCACCGAAACCACCTTCCAGCGACACCGCACCGGCCATGATCCCCAGCAACGGGTCGATACCCAGCAGCTTGGCCACGCTGACACCCACCACGTTTTGCACCAGGGCCAGGCCCCAGCATGCACCCAGGTAGATAAACAGCAACTTGCCGCCCTTGCGCAGCAGCCCCAGGCTGCCCCCCAGGCCGACGGTGGTGAAAAACGCCACCATCAACGGCGTTTGCAGGCTGGTATCGAGGGTCAGGTCGAGCAGTTTCCGATCACGTAACAGCCAGATCACCAAGGCAAAACCAAAGCCGCCAATCACCGGTGCCGGAACACAGAGTTGGCGCAGCCAGTAGCTGCGTTTTTTCAATTGGGCACCCAGGCCCAGCAGGAGCAGCGCGAGAGCAAGGGTGCTCAACGCATCCAGTTCGAATGTCAGCATGGCGAATTTCTCTTTTTCTTATGATTCAACAAGCGGTTTCAGGGATATACGGAAAAACTCAATCAATCAGGCTGGCGAGCAGACGCGCGCCGATACGGGCGGTTCGGTTATCGGTGTCCAGGCTCGGATTGAGCTCGGCAATGTCGGCCATGCGCAATTTGCCGCTGGCTTTGGCATGGCGTACCAGATGCTCGACGATCTGCATGTCCACCCCATGGGCAGACGGCGCGCTGACCCCGGGCGCCTGGCTGGCGGGCAAAACGTCAAGACAGATGGTCATGTAGAGGTGGTCGACCTCTTGCAAAAATTCGTCGATCAGGGCTTCGCAGGCAGAGATGTCCCAGCTGTTCATCTGCCGGTCGAGGCGGTAACGCACCTTCAGTTGCTCGGCCTGTTCAAACAGCGCAGCGGTGTTATTCAGCTGGCTGACGCCCAGGCAACAGTAGGTAAAGGGCATGTCGGCACGCTGGCAATACTCGGCAATCTGCCGGAAAGGAGTGCCCGAGCTGCTTTGCCCGGCATGCCGCAAATCAAAGTGGGCATCGAAGTTCAGAACCCCGATCCGCGCCTGCGGACTGCGCTGACGCAAGTGATCGGCCAGACCGCTGAAGCTGGCAAAGGCGATTTCATGGCCGCCACCCAACCCCAACGGCAAGTGCCCCTGGTCGAGCAGGAAGCTGACGTGGGAGGCGTAGATCTGCTGTGCGCCTTCAAGGTCGCTGTCGGTACAGCCCACATCGCCCGCGTCATACAGCGGTGCCTGGCCGTGCCAAGCCAGATTGGCCAGGGCCTTGCGCAAGGCCGGCGGCCCCAGGCGGGCACCGGTGCGGCCTTGATTGCGCTTGACCCCTTCATTGCAGGCCAGTCCGATCAGTGCCGCGCCCGCAGGCTGGCTCCGGGCAAAGGGCTTGACCCATTGATGCCAGCGCAGTGCGCCCTGCCCTTCGGCAGCGTCTACGCGGCCTGTCCACACCTGCATCTCGGGAACCATGGTCATGCTTGAAACTCCAGTCAAATTCAGTCGAGCCGGGCGCTCAGGCGCAGCGCTACATCCTGGGTCCAGCGGATCAGGCGTTCACTGCGGTGTTGTGCCCGGATGGCCGGGGCCATGAGGCTGATAGCACCCAGCAGGCGATTGCGGCTGTCGACCACCGGCGCACTGACGCCCCAGATGCCGTCGTCAATTTCACTCAGGCTCACGGCATAGCCGGTCGCGCGAATCTCGGCAAAATTGCGCTGATAAGTGGCGATTTCTTCACTTTCGATGCCCTGCGCCTGAAGAATCGGCAGGCTTTGTGCCTCATCCATGTACGCCAGTAACACCCGTGCCGAAGCACCGACCAACAGCGGCTGGGCCAGCCCTTTCTGGTAACAGCAGCGCAGCGGTTGCGGGCTGTCGACCAGCTCGATGCAAATCGCCTGACCATTACTCGGCACCATCAATGCCACGCTTTCCTGGCTCTGTTCGGCCAGGCGCTTGAGTTCAGCCTTGGCCAGCGTCACCAGCACGGCTTCGCGATCGAACTTCTTGGCCAGCTGCAAACAGGCAGGCCCCGGCAAATAGCGGCCCTGACCGTTTTCTTCGGCCAGGCCCCAGCGCAACAGGGTCTTGAGGTGTCGATAGGTGCTGCTGAGCGGCTGTGACAGCTGCTCGGACAGTTCTTTGGCGGAGATCGCCTCGCCGGATTGCCCCAGGGTGACGAGGATCTGCAGCAAACGATCAGTGGGCGTGTTGTAGTTCATATCGGCCTCATGCTCTTGCGGGCATGGTGCACGGAGTTTCCCATTAGCTGAAACTTGATTCCCACTGAGTGGGAAAAATCCGCCAGATAACGATCAGCGGTAAGCAATTCACCTGCTTGCGCCCACAAAAAAGGCCGCCATCCTGAGGGATGGCGGCCCGCTGTACTGAAGGTGGAACGCCGTCCTGGCGTCAGTTCAGTACGGGTGCCCCCAACTTCTCGATACGTCGGCGACGTGCCACCAACAGGCCCGCCACTACCACCAGAATGCTCAGCAAACCGGTGGCCATGATTTCAACTCGATGCGCTTCCTGGAACAGCATGATGGTCAGGATGGCGACGATAAACACGATGACCGCCCAGGTCAGGCCCGGGAACAGCCACATTTTGAAGGAGATGGTCTCACCCTGCGCCGTACGCTTCTGACGCATGCGCAGTTGCGAGATGGCAATCACCAGGTACACCAGCAGCGCAATGGCGCCGGAGCTGGCCAGCAGGAACTCGAACACGGCTGCCGGTGCGACATAGTTGGCAAACACGGCCAGGAAGGCTGCACCGGTAGACATCATCACAGCCCAGTAAGGGGTGCCGCTGGCGTTGGTACGCTTGGCAGCCGCCGGCGCATCACCGCGTTTGCTCAGGGAGTAGAGCATGCGCGACGAGGTGTAGAGGGCCGAGTTCAGGCAGCTGGTAACTGCGATCAGAACCACGATATCGACGATCAGCTTGGCATTCGGAATGCCCATGCGATCAAGCACGGTCTGATAGGAGCCGAACTGGGCCAGGCCCGGATCGTTCCACGGCACCAGTGCCACAACGATGAAGATCGACACCAGGTAGAACAAGCCGATACGCCAGATCACCGAGTTGGTGGCCTTGGTGATCTGCTTGCTCGGGTCTTTGGATTCAGCCGCCGCGATGGTCACGATTTCCGTGCCCATGAACGAGAACATGGTGGTCAGCATGGCGGCCAGCACAGCGCCCATGCCGTTGGGCATAAAGCCCATATTGTCCACCAGATGCGAAACGCCGCTGACCTGACTGTTTGGCAGCAGGCCGAAAATCGCCATTAGCCCCAAAATGATGAAGCCGATAATCGCCAGCACTTTGACCAGCGCAAACCAGAACTCGAATTCGCCGTAGTTCTTGACGCTGAACAGGTTGGTCGCGGTCAGCAACAGAGTGATGACCAGGGTAAATACCCAGATCTCCGTACCGGGGAACCACGCATGCAGGATGGTGCCGGCGGCGACGGCTTCCAGCGGGATGACCAGCACCCAGAACCACCAGTACAGCCAGCCAATGGTGAAGCCGGCCCAATGCCCGATGGCACGGTCGGCGTAGGTGGAGAACGAACCGGTGTCAGGGGATGCGACGGCCATTTCGGCCAGCATGCGCATCACCAGCACCACCAACGTACCCGCTGCGGCGTATGCCAGCAGCACTGCAGGACCCGCCTGTGCAATCGCGTGTCCGGAGCCGACAAACAGACCGGCACCGATGACCCCGGCAATCGACAGCATGGTCACATGCCGTGGTTTGAGCCCTTGCTCCAGGCCGTTAGGAGTTTGCGTATTGCTCATTGGGACTACCTTTGCAGTGAAAGCCATTCCGAGCGCCGCGCCTGCTTACCTTCTCGTAAAAAGTAACCAACGGGGCGTTTAGAATTATTTACGCAATAAATGAGCCAAAATGTGACAAGTGCACGGTTTGCGCGGGCTGCATCGATTCATCTCTGGCGTTGCAACCTGTTGAGAGTAATGGCTTTTTGCCAAAGCGTTACCGTAACACTCAGTCACAAGCACCAAAACGCACCAAAAATACTCAAAACTGCCCGTATGGCCCAAAAGCGGTGCGCATCTGTGCCCTTTAGTAGGTTCACGCTTCCAACACAGGGCCAAAGCTGGCAACATCGCGACCTTTTTTAAGCGACACCTGTCTGGCCGAGCGGCAAATTACAGGGTCGGTTGTTGTCCGCGCGACAGTCTGCTGTCGGGATGCGACAAACGGCCACCCTCTCGCCTTTTGTTCCTTTAGAGCAGCTGGTTGCCTTTGTGGCCCTATGCTAGCTTGGCCGCCACACAGCAGGATCGCTCCCGAACACAATGAGGAACGCACATGGCTTTGGCCACGCCCGCGCTTGAAATCCGCAACTTGCATAAACGCTACGGCGAGCTTGAGGTACTTAAAGGTATCTCGCTGACCGCACGCGACGGTGACGTGATCTCGATCCTGGGTTCTTCCGGCTCCGGCAAGTCGACCCTGCTGCGCTGCATCAACCTGCTGGAAAACCCCCATGAGGGCCAGATCCTGGTCGCAGGCGAAGAACTCAAGCTCAAGAAAGCCAAAAATGGCGAACTGGTCGCAGCCGACGGCAAGCAGATCAATCGCATGCGCAGTGAATTGGGTTTTGTATTTCAAAACTTTAATCTATGGCCGCACATGACCATCCTCGACAACATTATCGAGGCTCCCCGTCGTGTCCTGGGCCAGAGCAAGGCTGAGGCAATCGAAGTTGCCGAAGCGTTGCTGGCCAAGGTCGGCATCGCCGAAAAACGCCATGCCTATCCGTCAGAATTGTCCGGCGGCCAGCAACAACGTGCCGCGATTGCCCGCACATTGGCCATGCAGCCCAAAGTAATCCTGTTCGATGAACCCACATCGGCACTTGACCCGGAAATGGTCCAGGAAGTACTTAGTGTTATCCGCGCGCTCGCCGAAGAAGGTCGCACCATGCTGCTGGTCACCCACGAAATGGGCTTTGCCCGTCAGGTGTCTTCGCAAGTCGTGTTTTTGCACCAGGGCCTGATCGAAGAGCAAGGGTCGCCAGAACAGGTGTTCGACAACCCGGTTTCAGCGCGCTGTAAACAATTCATGTCCAGCAACCGCTAACGGAGCAACACGAATGCAAAACTATAAAAAGCTTCTCCTGGCCGCTGCCGCCAGCCTGGTATTCAGTGCCAATGCCCTGGCTGTTGATAAGTACAAAGTGGGGATCGAAGGGGCCTACCCTCCGTTCAACAACAAGAACGCCAGCGGGCAAGTGGTCGGTTTTGACTACGACATTGCCATGGCCCTGTGCGCCAAGATGAAAGCCGAGTGCGAAGTTGTGACCTCGGATTGGGACGGCATCATTCCCGCACTGAACGCCAAGAAGTACGACTTTATTGTCTCTTCCCTGTCGATCACTGACGACCGCAAACAGGCTGTCGACTTCACAGACCCGTACTACTCCAACAAACAGCAGTTCGTGGCCAAGAAAGGTGTCGATTTCAAAACCGACATTGAATCGCTGAAAAGCAAAAAACTGGGCACCCAGCGCTCAACCCAGGCCGCAACGTGGCTGGAAGATAACGTGGGTGGGGACATCGCCTTGTACGATACCCAGGAAAACGCCTATCTCGATTTGTCCTCGGGCCGTGTAGACGCACTGCTGGCTGACAAGTACGCCATCTATGGCTGGTTGAAGGATGACCCGGCGGGCAAGGACTATGAGTTCAAGGGCAACCCGATCAACGAAGACGACAAGGTCGGCATTGCTTTGCGTAAAGGCGAAAGCGACTTGCGTACCAAGTTGAACCTCGCGCTCAAAGAAATCAAAGAAGACGGCACCTACAAAAAGATCAACGACAAGTATTTCCCATTCAGCATTGAATGACCTGCCTGACCGGCGCGCCGCAAGGCTGCGCCGGTCCCTAGCAAAGCCTGCCTAATTTATGACTATCGACTTATACGGATTCGGCCCGGCGCTTGCCGCTGGCGCGCTGATGACCGTCAAACTGGCACTCACTGCGTTGTGTCTGGGCCTGGTGCTCGGGTTGCTCGGTGCACTGGCCAAAACTTCGTCCTACAAACCATTGCGATGGCTGGGCGGCGCGTATTCGACTCTGGTGCGCGGCGTTCCGGAGCTGCTGTGGGTCTTGCTGATTTACTTCGGCAGCGTGAATGCCGTACGTGCCCTCGGCGAATTCATCGGCATGCCCGACCTCACCCTCAGTGCCTTCGCGGCGGGTGTGCTGGCTCTGGGACTGTGCTTTGGCGCTTACGCCACTGAGGTTTTCCGCGGTGCCATTCTGGCCATCCCCAAAGGCCACCGCGAAGCGGGCCTGGCGCTGGGCCTGTCGAGGCCGCGGATTTTCAGCAAGCTGGTGCTGCCGCAAATGTGGCGTATTGCCCTGCCCGGCCTGGGCAACCTGTTCATGATCCTGATGAAAGACACCGCGCTGGTATCGGTCATCGGTCTGGAAGAAATCATGCGTCAGGCACAGAACGCCGTGACCTTCGCCAAACACCCGTTCACCTTCTACATGGTGGCTGCCGTGATGTACCTGGGCCTGACCGTGCTGGCCATGGGTACCATGCATGTGCTTGAAAAACGCGCGGCGCGCGGCTTTGTGAGGAGAACGTAATGCTCCTGGAACTCTTCATCAAGTGGCTGCCCAAGCTGATTCAGGGCGCAACCCTGACACTGGAGCTGACTGCCCTTTCGGTCATCGCCGGTCTGATTGTCGCCATTCCACTGGGTATCGCCCGCTCATCCAGCCTGTGGTACGTGCGTTCGCTGCCCTATGCCTACATCTTTTTCTTCCGTGGCACGCCGCTGCTGATCCAGCTGTTTCTGGTCTATTACGGCCTGTCGCAGTTCGATGTAGTGCGTGAAAGCGTGTTGTGGCCGTACCTGCGCAGCCCGTTCTGGTGTGCGGTGATCACCATGACCCTGCACACCGCGGCGTACATCGCCGAGATCCTGCGCGGTGCAATCCAGGCAATCCCGCCGGGTGAAATCGAAGCCGCACGCGCCCTGGGCATGTCGCGCTTCAAGACCCTGGTGCATATCGTGCTGCCCCGTGCTGCACGTATCGGCCTGCCGGCCTACAGCAACGAAGTGATCCTGATGCTCAAGGCCAGCTCGCTGGCGAGTACCGTGACCCTGCTGGAACTGACCGGCATGACCCGCACCATCATTTCCCGCACCTACCAGACGGTGGACATGTTCCTGATAGCCGGTGTCATCTATCTGGTGATGTCGTTTGTGCTGATTCAGGGCTTCAAATTGCTGGAGCGCTGGTTGCGCGTCGATGCCTGCCAGGGGCGTTAATCACAAGGGCGAGCCCCTGCTCGCCCGCTTCGAGGCACTGGACAGGTTTTTGCGCGACCACCAGCACCTGTGGCGCCCACGGCCATTCACCGAACTGAATATGCCGTGGGAAGCGCAACATCCCGAATTGGCCCGGTGGCTGCGCGGGCGCTCCCTGCAAGACGCCGAAGCCAGTCACAACCAGCCCCAATACCTGTCTGCCCCCGCGCCGTTCCCGCAACTGGCCGCCACCTCCCTCGCCCTCGGCAGCGTCGAGCGCCTGCCCGGGCAAGCCCTGGCACCGGCCCCCCAGCGCTTGCAAGTGGACGTCCCGGGCCGCAAATGGCAGCAAATAGAAGCCTTCGCCCAAAGCCTTGACTTCAGGCAGGCCCCCGTTCACTGGCTGGACTGGTGCGCGGGCAAAGGCCATTTGGGACGCCGGTTGTTAACCGGTGAGCAGCAGCTGACGTGCCTGGAATACGACCCGGCCCTGGTCGACGCAGGTCAGGCGCTGAGCCAGCGTCACCACTTGCCGGCCCGGCACGTACAACAGGACGTCCTCGCCCCTGACGTCGAATTACACCTGCGGGCCGACATGACCCCCGTCGCCCTGCATGCCTGTGGTGATCTGCATGTGCGCCTGCTGCAACTGGCCAGCGCCGCGGGTTGTGCACAACTGGCGATCTCGCCCTGCTGCTACAACCGTATCAGCGCCACCCACTATCAGCCGTTATCCACAGCGGCCCGCACCTCGACCCTGCATCTGTCACTGCAGGACCTGAGCTTGCCGATGAGCGAAACCGTGACCGCCGGCAGCCGGGTGCGGCGCCAGCGCGATGAGTCAATGGCGCGACGCCTGAGCTTCGACCTGTGGCAACGCCAGCACCGTCAGTGCGACCAGTACTTATCCACACCCTCGCTGCCCGGAACCTGGCTCAATAAGCCTTTCGCTCAATACTGCCAAGACCTGGCGCAGCTGAAGAACTTATCCACAAACGGCGAAGAAGACTGGCCTGCACTTCAGGCAGCAGGCTGGAAACGGCTGGCACAGGTGCGCAATCTGGAGCTGGTACGCGGGCTGTTCCGCCGCCCGATGGAACTGTGGCTGGTGCTGGATCGGGCCTTGTACCTGAGTGAGCGCGGCTATGAGGTGCAGCTTGGGGAGTTCTGCGACAGCCACCTGACCCCGCGCAATCTGATGTTGCTGGCGCAGCGCTGTGGATAACTTGTGGGAGCCCCGCTCCCACAATGATTGGCTGCGGTTTACGATCCGCGATAGGTCGAGAACCCGTAAGGGCTCAGCAGCAACGGAATGTGATAGTGCTGATCCGCATTTTTCACTTCGAAAATCACCGGAATTTCCGGAAAGAAAGTATCCCGCCCCGCTTTTTTGAAGTACTCGCCGGTTTTGAAAACCACCCGGTACTGACCCGCTTCCATTGCCTGTTTCTCCGGGAACAACTCGCCGATGCGCCCCTGTTCGTTGGTCACACCCTGTGCCAGCGGCTGCCAGTTCTGGCCAACGTGTTTTTCCAGGGTTACGTTAACCCCTGGCGAAGGCAGGCCGTTTTCAAGGTTGAGCACATGCACGCTCAAAGGGTTGCCCGCCGCCAGTGCCAGGCTCGATATTGCACTCAGGCTCAAGGCCGTCAAAGTGATTCGCAAAGCTTTCATCGGTCTTCCTCAATGGTTAAAAAACACTCAACTCAGCGTTGAATCGTCAGGCCAATCTGTTCGGCGGCCTTGATTGCGCAGGCCTCGTCCTGCTCCGCACCACCGGCCCCCGCCACACCCAGCGCGCCCACCAGCTCACCGTCTGCAAACAGCGGCACACCACCGCCCAGCAGCAACAATTCAGCAATGGAGTTGAGGTTCGCAGCTTCGGGATTGCTGCGCGCACGCTCGGCAAACAGACGGGTCGGGGTTTTGCTCGACAGCGCGGTAAAGGCTTTACGCTGGCTGGCCAGCAGGTTGTGCGGGCCTACCGCCTCGGGGCGCATGGCCGTCAGTACGTTGCCACCGCGATCCAGCACGCTCAGCGCACCGGAGCAGTGCTGGAGCGTGGCATCGGCCAGCTGGCGGGCGGTGGCCAGGTCCAGATCAGCATGACGCGCCAGGTTTGGCGCAGCCTGGGCCGCACCGGCAACGCCCACCGCAGTCCATAACAGCAAAGTTTTCAGCATCATCGGCAAGCTCCTTAACGAGTGCCGACACCTTAGCCAGAGAGCTCCGTCAAAACCCCGTCAGTTGCATTACAAGTTTGTAATAGGCAATGCCACAGAAGACGCCTAGCCTGTGCAGACGATTGATCGAGGTGTGCGATGCGTTTGTTACTGGTTGAAGATGAAGCCAAGACGGCCGATTTCCTGGCCAAAGGCCTGGGCGAGTCAGGCTTTGCGGTAGATGTGGCGCTGAACGGGCTGGACGGACGCTACTTTGTTGAGCAGCAGGAATACGACCTGATCATCCTGGACGTGATGCTGCCGGGGCTCAACGGCTGGCAACTGCTGCAGTTGATTCGTCAGCGTGGCGCCACCCCGGTACTGTTCCTGACCGCCAAGGACGCCATCGAAGACCGGGTTCGCGGCCTGGAACTGGGGGCCGACGATTACTTGCTCAAACCCTTCGCCTTTGCCGAATTACTGGCCCGGGTGCGCACCCTGCTGCGTCGCGGGCCGTTGCGCGAGGCCGAGTCTTACACCATTGCCGACCTCGAAATCGATGTGCTGCGCCGGCGCGTCAGTCGTGGCGGTCAACGCATCAGCCTGACCAACAAGGAGTTCGCATTGCTGCACCTGCTGGCCAGCCGCCAGGGTGAAGTGTTATCGCGCACCTTGATCGCCTCCCAGGTCTGGAACCTCAACTTCGACAGTGACACCAACATGGTTGAAGTCGCCGTACGCCGCCTGCGCTCCAAGGTCGACGATCCGTACATGCCAAAACTTATCCACACCGTACGCGGTGTCGGCTACCAGCTCGAAGCCCCGGATGAATAGATCCATCGCCTGGCGTCTGGCCCTGGCGATTGCCTTGACCTGCGCTCTGGTGCTGAGTGTGATCGGAGTGTTTCTGTATCGCTCGCTGGCCTCGGAACTGACCTTTCGCGACGATCAGGCACTGCTCGGTCGTCTCGAGCAGGTCCGGGCCCTGCTGCACGACAGCGACAGCCTCGAAGCCCTGCAGGAGCGTCCGCGCCTGTATCAAAACATGCTGGGCAATCTGGACAGTGTGTTGCTGGTCAAACGTAGCGATGGGGGTCGGGTCATCGCCATCAATCCGCATCAGCAAACTCTGCCCGAAATGACACCCATTGCTCAGGATTCGTCGCCGCTACGGTCTGACATCCAGACTGTGGATAACATCGCCTTGCTCACAGGGGTGGCACAAGGCCCGGGTGACGAGCGCTTGATTGTCACCGTCGGCAAACGTCTGCAAGAGCGTGAGCAAATGCTCGCCAGCTACCGGGGGCGTCTGTACATGGCGGTAGGCTTTGGCGCAGTACTCGCCTTCGGCCTTGGCTTGCTGCTGTTGCGACGCGGACTGGTGCCTCTGCGTGAACTGGCGCAGGCCATGCGCAACATCACCCCCCGCAGCCTCGATCAACGCATGCCCGCCGACAATGTTCCGGCAGAGCTGAAAGAGCCCGTACAGGCACTTAACGCAATGCTGGTTCGCCTCGAAGACAGCTTTGGCCGACTGTCACAGTTCTCTGCCGACCTGGCCCACGAAATTCGCACGCCACTGCACAACTTGCTGGGCAGTAACAGCCTGGCACTGAACCAGCCACGCAGCCCGGACGAGTATCAGGAACTGCTGGCGTCGAATATCGAAGAGTACGAACGGCTGAACCGCATGGTCGAAAACCTGATTTTCCTGGCCCGTGCCGATCACGGCCAACGGCCCCTGAAACTGCAAACCCTGGACTTGCAGACCGTGGGCGAGGAGTTGTGCGATTACTTTGAGGCCTTGGCAGAAGACCGTCAGTTACAGCTGAACAACTCACTGACAGGGGTGCTGAACGTCGACCAGCAGTTGCTGCAACGGGCCCTGGGTAACTTGCTGGCCAATGCCGTGCGCCATGCCGAAGCCGGGACAACCATCACCTTGCAACGCCGTGATGACGCCCAATATTGCTGGGTTGGCGTACATAACCAGGGCCCGCCCATCGACCCGCAACATCTGGACAGACTGTTCGACCGGTTTTACCGCGTCGATCCCTCCCGTGCAGAACCCGGTGACAGCGGCGGGCTGGGGCTGGCGATCGTGCGCTCGATCATGCTGTTGCATCACGGACAGGTGCGGGTACGCAGCGACGCTCAAGGAACGTTGTTTGAGCTGGGGTTCCCGGCGTTGCCCATGAGCGCTTGAAAGGTCAGCGCGTCGTTGATGGCGAAACCGCTGGCCGTGTTATCGAAAATGAACCAGTACTCGGTCGTAGACGCTGCGCCCATGAGCACCTGTTCTGCCAGCGCCCTGAGTCGGGCTACGCCATATTCACTGTGATAAATGCGCGGCGAGCCATGCAGGCGCCAATATTGCACCCCAGGCCACCCGCCCGTTTGAAAGCCCGTGCTTAATACCGCCGGATCAGCGGCAACCTGGCCGATATGCAATGTCTGTAACAGCTCATCGGCCGCCAGCCATGAGTCGTTACGCGGCTCCAGCACCAATGAACCTTTGTACCGAAGGCGCACCTCCTGGAAAAACGCCCGTGCAATCTGCGGTTCATACATCAACCCGGGCGGTAATTGCACCAACACACAGCCCAGGCGATCGCCCAACTGCGTGCATTGCGCAAAAAAACTGTCCAGCTCCTCTTCGCAGCTCTGCAAGCGCCGATCATGGGTGATCGATTTGGCTAATTTGACCGAGAATCGAAAGTCCGGCCCTACGCTGTCAGCCCACCGCTGGTAAGTCTGCGCACGGTGGGGCCGGTAAAATGAACTGTTGATTTCGGTGGCCGAAAAGCGCCCGGCGTAACGCTGCAAATGCGTACCGTCACTGGCAAAACGTGGCCAGTATTCACGGCCGATGCTCCATCCGGCGCAGCCCACGAAGACGCGGTTCAAAACAACACCGCAGCGGCATCGCGCATAAAGATTTCCACAGTCTTGGGCCCCACACCGTCGAATTCCAGCAAGCGACGTTCAAAGGTGTGGCGATCTTTACCGGTACTACAGAGGGCGGCGAATTTACCGTCATATTCATCGAGCAGTTTCCTGGCCAGGGCAGACAGACGGGTGGCGGTAGTTTCGTCGTAACGCACGTAATGTGCCTTACCGAGAATCGACACCAGTTCCCGATGGGAAAGCTGTGCCAGACGCCGGGCCGAGTCACAGCCGTGCTCTTCGACCAGAACCTGATAAGCCCTGGCGGCAATCGGTGCCTGTATTCGCTTGCCCATCAAAAAACTGGCAACGAACCATTTGAACAGGGCGGTCTCATCGCTGGCCTGCAACCTGATGCCCAGATCGTTGGCGGTGATCACTTCAGTCATGACGCGCTCCCTCATCAGCCCTGTGTAGATATGAAAAACACCAGGTGCGGAAGTTCGTTTTTTCGGGTCCGCTGACGCGCGCGTAAAAATAGTCAGTTATCAGGGGTTTACAACTAAAAACATCCGGGTATACTCGTCGCCCATAACGCCGGTATAGCTCAGTTGGTAGAGCAACTGACTTGTAATCAGTAGGTCCCGAGTTCGACTCTTGGTGCCGGCACCATACAAGGTTCCAAAGACAGCCAACACAGTCTTTGAAACCACCGAAAAACCCGCCTTCTGGCGGGTTTTTTCGTTTTGGGGTTCCGGGCCTGGTGCTTAAAGGATGCCCGTTAACTGCTAGCTATTGTGCAGATGCTTTTTCAGGAACGACCGGGTTCGCTCCTGAACCGGGTTTTGCAGGATCTCGCCCGGCGCCCCTTCCTCGACCACAACCCCGCCGTCCATAAAGATAATCCGGTCTGCAACTTCGCCTGCAAAACGCATTTCATGGGTGACGATCAACATGGTCATGTTCTCCGCGGCGAGCTGCTTCATGACCAGGTTGACCTCTTCGACCAGCTCGGGGTCCAGCGCCGATGTGGCCTCATCGAACAACATGACTTTGGGCTGCATTGCCAGTGCCCTTGCGATGGCAACCCGCTGTTTCTGTCCGCCAGAGAGGCGGGAGGGATATTCATCAAATTTGTCGGCCAGTCCGACTTTTGCCAAATATTCCAGCGCCAGTTCACGCGCGGCTTTTTTCGTCAGCCCCTTGAGCTTTAGCGGGCCCAGCGCAATGTTTTCATATACGGTCAAATGCGGAAATAAATTGAAGTGCTGGAAGACCATGCCCATTTGCTGACGCACGGCATTTATATGCTGTTCATAGGCACGGCCTTTCAATGGCCGGTTAACTTGTTCTCCATCTAACCAGACCTCGCCATCATTCAGCACTTCCAGGTGATTGATGGAGCGCAGCAGTGTGCTTTTGCCAGATCCACTGGGGCCGATGATGGCGATGATTTGCCCGCGAGCGACACAAAGATCTATGCCCTTGAGTACTTCTAGTGCTCCATATGCCTTACGGGCACCCTTGACCTCAACCATATATGTATTATTGATCATCGTGACATCTCTACTTTCTTTTCGAGAAGATGCAGGCCGGCTTCGAGAACAAGATTGGCCGCGTAATAGATAACCGCAACAGTCAGATAAAACTCGAACGGGCTATAAGTTTCGCTGACTGCCAGTTGCGCGCTGTATACCAGCTCTGCAATCCCGATCATTGACACCAGTGAAGTGTCCTTTAACAGGACAATCAGATTATTTCCCAGCGGCGCAAGGGTCCTGCGCAGTGCTTGCGGCACTATGACGTAACACTGGGTCTGTCCACGGCTGAGACCGATAGAACGGGCACCTTCAATCTGACCGGGGTCAACCGAGACCACGCCGGCACGTATCACGTCGGCATTGTAGACAGCGAAGTGCAGGCTAAGGCCAATGATCCCGGCCACCGGTGCAGGAATATCGATGCCCACTTGCACCAGACCATAATAAATCACGTACAACTGCAAAAGCAGTGGCGTGCCCATGAGCAGCCACGTCATAAATCGCACGGGCAATGCCACAACTTTGGGGGCATAAAGAACGATCAGGGCAAAGGCGATCCCGGCCAGCAGACTTACTACGCTGGACGTTACAAACATTATTAGCGTCCACCACAGCCCCATCGCCAGCATCTCGGAATAGGGTGTAACGATACTCAGATCCAGGCTTTGCATATGAATGCTCTCACCTTGCCGCGAAGCGATTGTCGAGATAATCCACAATAAATCTGACCGAGTAGACCATCACAATATAAAGCAGTGCCGAGACCATAAAGATTTCGAATGGCTTGTAGGTTGAACTGATAAAGCGTTGCGCCGTATATGAAAGTTCAACCACAGAGATCGTCGACACCAGTGCAGACCCTTTAATCAGTGCGACAGCGTTAACCCCCAGCGGCCGGATCATTAACTTTGCAGCTTGTGGCAGGGTGATGAACCATAAAGTCTGGCTGCGCCCGAAACCAATTGAACGTGCAGCCTCTTCCTGGCCAGGGTCCACGTTGGAGATGGCGCCACGAATGGATTCCGCCATATAAGCGGCGATGTTCAGGCCCAAACCTATGACACCTGCGGCAAACGGCTCCAGTTCAATTCCGATCTGCGGGCCGCCGAAGTAGATGATGAACAGCTGAACCAGGCAGGGGGTGCCACGAAAAACACTGATGTAGAGCCTTGCAAGCCAGCGAAATATGAGGACTGTGGATAACCGCGCAGCCACCAGCACGATGGCCACCAGAAAACCAAGCAACAGTGCGAGCACTGAGATTTGCACCGTAATCCAGGCCGCCTCCAGGAAAAACGGAAATGTGCGCTGTATGAGAGTCAAATCCATGGGCACGCTCAGAAAAGTCAGATGACTGGCCCGACGACAAGTCGGGCCAGGCTAACGCCGAATCAGCGGATATCTTTGCCAATCCACTGCATCGAGATCTTTTCGTAAGTACCATCGGCGAGCATGTCTGCAAGCGCGCCCTGCAGCGCCGCCTTGAGCTCGGGGTTATTTTTGCGCAGTGCAATGCCCATGCCTTCAATCCCGCCATCGCTCTGCGGTGGCGTAATGATGCGCACCTTCTGCCCGGTTTCCTTGACTGCGACCAGCACCGGAACGCTGTCCATCACTATCGCATCGATACGCCCGGCATCCAGATCGACCAGCATTTCGGGCAGACCTTTATAGGCTCGCACCTTCAGGTTGCCGCGCGCCCTGGCCCATTTATCGTGGGCATCCCCGAGCGTGACGCCAACCACCACATCTTTAAGGTCATCAAGGCTTGTGATCGAAGAGTCGTCCTTCACCACGATCGTGCGGCCCGCATGGTAATAGGGCCCCACGAAATCCACGGCCCTCTGGCGTTCCGGGGTAATGGTCATGGAGGCGATAATGGCGTCATATTTTTTCGCCAGCAGACCGGCAATTATCCCGTCGAACGGCGTGGTAATAATCTTCACCTTTACCCCCAGGCGCTCGGCCAGGGCCTCGCTGATGGAGGCATCGAAGCCGACAATCTGGTTCTGCTCGTTGGCAAAGCTGAAGGGAGAGTATTGGCCGCTCATCGCGATACGGATTTCTTTGGAGTCCTGGACCGACGCCAAATCATCGGCCTGAACAGCTGACGTGCAAAACAGGGCCGCAGCCGCAACTGTGGACGCGGCAATCAATTGCTTGAGCTTTGTAGTTAGCATTGGAGGCACCTTGGAAGAATTGTTTTTTATTTTTCTTGGGATTACTCACCCAGCCTTCACCAAAGCTTTGCATAGGTCATTGCGCAAAGCACCCTGCAAGGTGTCAGCCTGACTGACACATTGCCGGAGTTGGCCGACACAATGTCGGCCGAGGATTTACTCAAGTGCAGCCTTAAAGCTTTCGTCCAGAACCTCAAGCAGGAAATCAGCATTGGTCTGACTGAAAATCATCGCCGGGCGCATTTTCAGAACATTGTCATGGGGGCCTTCCGTACCTATCAAAATGCCTCGCTCCCGGGCACCATCGGCGACTTTCCTGGCCAGCGCGGTGGCGGGAACCCTGGTTTTTCGATCCGTGACCAGTTCGATGCCGAGGAACAGCCCCTGGCCGCGCACATCGCCTATGGCCTCGTAGCGTAGCTGCAGCTTGCGAAAGCCATCGAGCAGATAGTTACCCATGGTCAGTGCGTTGAGCTTCAAGTTATCGCGCTCGATCACATCCAGCACCGAGAGCCCTATGGCGCATGAAACCGGGCTGCCGGCAAAGGTATTGAAGTACTCCATGCCGTTGTTGAAGCTGTCGGCAATTTCACGGGTGGTCACCACCGCCGACATGGGATGCCCGTTGCCAATGGGTTTGCCCATGGAGACTGCATCGGGAACCACACCCTGGGTTTCAAACGCCCACCAGTGGCTGCCGACCCGACCAAAGCCGACCTGGACTTCGTCAGCCAGGCACAGACCGCCCTCTGCACGCACCATGGCATAGACTTCTTTGAGGTAGTTTTCCGGGAAGAACAGTTGCCCGGCGACGCTGGGAATGGACTCCGCCAAAAAGAACGCCGGGGCTCTGCCCTGCTTGCGCATGATCTCGATCTGGTCCGCCACGCTTTCAGCGAAACGTTTGCCCAGCTCCTCGAACGGCCAGTCAGCCGCAGCACGGTAAGCATCCGGTACAACCGCCTCAAACACATGCTCTGCACGGCCCTTGCCGGCTTTGCGCTTGTACTTGTAAGGGCTGAGGTCGATCAGTTCCTGGGTCGTGCCGTGGTAAGCCCAGTCCAGCACAATCGCGTCGTTGCGACCCGTGTGATTGCGCGCCATACGGAGCATCAGGCTGTTGGCTTCACTGCCTGAACAACCGAAGGAAGCAACCGCCAGACCTGCGGGTAACGTGGCGGTGAGCCGCTCTGCATACTCCACAATATTGTCGTGCAGGTAACGGGTGTTGGTATTGAGCCGGGCGGCTTGTTGCGACAGCGCTTGCACCACATCCGGATGGGAATGGCCGAGATGGCAGACGTTATTGAAGCAATCCAGGTAGGCCCTGCCGAAGTTGTCTATCAACCAGACCCCGTCCCCGCGTACGAACTTGATCGGATCTGAATACGAAATCGACAAGTTAGGCAGCAACAGCTCTTTACGCTTCGCCACAATCTCGGCCTTGCTGCGCCCGTCCTGGCTGTAGGTTTCCGGAGGAATGCCGGCGAGCGCCGACGGGTCGGGGAACACGTCAGCCCAGACCTCAAGATAAGCCCGCTCACCTACGCCGATGAACTCGCTGGCTTGCAACCCGGTGTCAGTGGACATCTGAAAATGCACATGGGGGATCCAGCCACCATTTTCCGCATCCGTGCCCATATACCCCACAAGCGCACCCGCCTCCAGGCGATCACCGGGTTTGAGCCGCGCCAGCGCTTCATGGGCCATGTGCCCCCACAGCGTCAGGAATGGCGGACAGGCTTCTGGCGAATGCTCGAGCATGATCAAACCACCGTAGCCCAGCGGATCGCCCTCGACTTCGACGCTGCGCACCACCCCGGCAACAGGGGTATACAGAGGCGTCCCCGCGGGCATGAGCAAGTCGACACCAACGTGAATGATCCGTCGCTGCCCTTCAATGAACCGCGATTCGAACGCCGTATCGGTATAGATGGTTCTGGCCTCGCCCCATGGCCCGATGCCCAGCGGCACCTTATGCCCGGCAGAAAATTCATTCCACCACCTGGCGGCCTCTGCAGGACGCTGCTCGGCGGAAGCGATGGTCATCACGTGGGATGCATCTGCAAACGGCGCAATGGCCTTGTTCATGGTCGCCGCAGACGGATGCACGATATCCGCGAAGGATTTGCTGTTTTCGCCCATCCAGCGGCGAACCGCACCGGCGCCCTCGATCGCATCAAACCCGCAGGCTTTGCGCAGGATCGCCGTCGCCAGGCGCGGGTTCATCCGGTCCATTCGCTCCAGAAGGCGCCAGGCCGGCGCTTCGCTGATGGCCAGGTAGGGATTGTCCTCGGTCTGGCCGCAGCGCAAAGCCGACAAGGTGACGCTTGTCACCAGGCGCATGGCAATCAGATTGAAGAGAACATCAAGCTCTTGCGGTTGCAGCGGGTACTTCTCATGGAAACCGGCAGTCAGGACAGCTGCTGCGCCGACCGGATCTTCCATGTCGAGAATGGAA
The DNA here is from genome assembly GCF_022496645.1 of Pseudomonas sp. TMW22089. Classification (NCBI taxonomy): domain Bacteria; kingdom Pseudomonadati; phylum Pseudomonadota; class Gammaproteobacteria; order Pseudomonadales; family Pseudomonadaceae; genus Pseudomonas; species Pseudomonas sp. TMW22089. The sequence continues at coordinate 114,383 of NZ_SCFG01000001.1, read as the reverse complement.
TACGCGCAGGTGATGGCGACTTCGGCAATCAGAATGGTATGGACCGCATCGCCAAAGTCGATGATGCCTGAGACCTTCTGCGGATTCCGCGGATCGACCAGGATGTTCCAGTCATTACCGTCGTTGTGAATGACCTGGGTGCGCAGACGCGCAAGCCGGGGTTGCACGGAGTGTTCAAAACGATCGATGAAGCGTTCCAGAATGGCTCTTCTGGCAGGGTCCTTGATGAAGTGCAGGCGTGAACGCGAACGTGCGGCGTGACGCAGATCCCAGTCCAGATCCCGTACCGCGCCGGGATGGATGAAGCCTTGAAGGGCCCGGTCTATATCACCGAACGATTGGCCCAGGCTGCGCATCAATTCGAACGTGCGCGGAACCTCGGCCAGGGGCGTGCCGTGCAACCAGCTAACCATGCGCACTGCATGGGTTTCACCGGAGGGCGCCACTACAGAGGCCAGAAAGTCACCTGTCAGGCTTTTCTTGAGTGAAGGCACGGTGAGTTCAGGGCTGTAGCTGGCGAGGTGGCTGAGAATGGCGGCCTGAAACTCGCTTTCGACTCGCGGTTCAGTCGAGTTGACCACTTTCAGAATCCATCCCGCACCGGTTCCTGTCTGCAACCGGTAGTTGCGGTCGCGCTCGCCATCCAGAGGCGCAGCCGTACCTGTAACGTTGAAAAGCTGCTCGCCGAGCTTTTCGGCATCAGCCATCGAGAACCGGGGGGCGGGATGGGAAAGATTAGTCATGGTAATTGTTTTCCAGGCCATTTTTTTCAGATAGCTTGGCATGCGAAACCTTGCAGGACAGTAGGTATGCGGTCGGCTTTGGCCTGCATATTGCCGGAATCAACCGGCACAAATTCGGTAGCAGAATCGGGGAGTTCCAATGCGCGAGCTGGACACGAAAGATCGCGAAATACTCGAAATTCTTTCTAAAGAGGCTCGAATTGCCCTGAAGGCCCTGGCAGCGAGAATCGGTCTTTCAAGAAGTGCTACCAGCGAGCGGGTCATCAACCTTGAACGCAACGGGGTGATCAGAGGCTACCGGGCCGATATCGGCGAAATCGATGCCAACGTGATTCGCGCAATCCTCCTGGTGTGCCTCAAGCGCACGCCTGCAATGGGCCTGCTTGACCTGCTTGCACAAAACTCCCAGGTGCGACGCATCTCATCGGTCAGCGGTCAGCTCGACCTGGTGATTGAGGTCGAGTCACGCACCATTGATGATCTGAACCGGGTACGGGATGCAGTCGCCAGCCATGAATCCGTTGAAGACATCACCACCGCCGTGGTGCTTCGCCGCGATATTGACCGGCAGTCCTGAGGCGTCAGCGACTCCAGATTCAAACCGTTATCCGGGGTCTCATAGATGACCCCACGTCATCTGTCCCTTGAGGATCCATCCTTTGTCAGCCCCCTGAGATGTAACTTCTAATTGCTGGAAGCAAAGTGACTCCGATCACTGATTTCAACAATAAAAGCGCTTCCAGGAGATTCCATGCACAGTGCTACCACTCTATTGCTGGTGTTGTTTTGTGCCATTGCTCTGATTGTTTTTCTGATCGTCAAAGTCCGCGTCCACGCCTTTCTGGCCCTGACTGCCGCCAGCTTTGTGGTGGGTATTGGTTCAGGCATGCCGCTGACGCAACTGACTGCTTCCTATGAAAAAGGTGTCGGCGGCACGCTCGGGTTTCTGGCAACCATCATTGGTCTGGGCGGGATTCTCGGCAAGATGCTGGAAGAGTCAGGCGGCGCCGAGCGCATCGCTCAGACACTGCTCAAGGCGCTGGGTAAGGAGCGCGCCTCCTGGGCCATGATGCTCGTAGGATTCATAGCCGGCATCCCGGTGTTCTTTGAAGTGGGTTTTGTTCTGTTGATTCCGTTGATCTATGTGGTCGCGAAAGAAACCAGAATCAATCTTTTGTACCTGGGCGTGCCCCTGGCCGTGTCGCTGATGGCCGTGCATTGCATGTTGCCGCCCCACCCGGCCGCGATGGCAATTACCGGGTTGCTGGGTGCCGATGTCGGCAAAGTGATCATCTATGGCCTGATTGTCGCCCTGCCGACCGCCATGATCGCCGGACCGCTGTGGGTCAAGCTGGTCTGCAAGCGCGATGCGCCGGACTCTCAGGAAGCGTTTTTGAACGAGCATTGCGATGACAGCAAAACCCGGGAGCTGCCAGGCCTTGGCCTGACCCTGCTGACCATTATGTTGCCCCTGCTGCTGATGGTGGGGAAAACCTTCGCTGCCGGGCTGCCCCACGACTCCATGGCATTCAGCGTTATTTCATTTCTGGGCACTCCCCTGATCGCCCTGTCCATTGCCGTGGTGTTTGCCTATTGGTCGCTGGGCTTGCGCCGCGGGCTGAGCATGGCTGAGCTGCTGGCTCACACTCAGAAGAGCTTCCCGCCTCTGGCCAGCATTCTGCTGATCATCGGTGCCGGCGGGGCCTTCAACGGCATTCTGGTGGACAGCGGCGTGGGTGACGCACTGTCCGCCACCCTGACCCAATTGAATATGAACCCCATCGTTCTGGCATGGCTGGTGGCCGGCCTGATGCACTTCGCCGTCGGTTCGGCAACGGTGGCCATGATCAGTGCGGCGGGCATGATCCTGCCCATGCTCGGTGCCCATCCCACGGTGAGCAAGGAAATCATCTGCGTAGCCATCGGCGCCGGTGCCATGGGCTGGACCCATGTCACGGACTCGGCCTTCTGGGTGGTCAAGGAGTACCTGGGGGTCTCGCTGACCGACGCACTGAAGATATTTACCACCGCCACGGTACTGGCCTCGTTGATCGCACTGGGCCTGACCCTGGTGCTGTCGCACTTTGTTTGATCCAACCCGTATTTTTCAGCCTTATTGTTTAAAGGGACCACGTCATGATTTTGGGAAAAACCCTTGAAAGCTGGTGTGCCAGCTACCCTCTGATTCGCGATCTGGTCGCGCTGCAAGAAACCACCTGGTTCAATCCCGGCGTGGCCCCGGTCGCCCAGGCCATTGGCGATGTGGGACTGACCGAAGCCGATGTCGCCGATGCCAGCGCCCGGCTCACGCGATTTGCTTCTTACCTGCGCCAGGCGTTCCCGGAAACGGCCAGCAGTGGCGGGATTATCGAGTCGGACATTGTGCCGGTGAGCCATCTGCAGCAACTGCTCGGCGAGCGCTACAACCAGGTATTGACGGGCTCGCTGTGGCTCAAGCGCGACAGCCATCTGCCCATCTCGGGTTCGATCAAGGCGCGCGGCGGGATCTATGAAGTGCTCAAGCATGCCGAAGATCTGGCACTGGCCGAGAATTTCCTGACCCTCGAAGACGACTACGCGGTGCTGCACAGCGACAAGGCCCGGGCGTTTTTCGGGCAGTACAAAATAGCCGTCGGCTCCACCGGAAACCTCGGCATGTCGATCGGGATCATGGGCGCAGCCCTGGGCTTCCAGGTCACCGTGCACATGTCGGCCGATGCCCGCCAATGGAAGAAAGACAAATTGCGCGCTCACGGCGTAACCGTCATCGAATACGCCAGCGATTACAGCGTGGCCGTGGCCCAGGGCCGTGAACAGGCAGAGGCCGACCCGGCCTGCCATTTCGTCGACGATGAAAACTCGGTCAATCTGTTTCTGGGTTACGCCGTCGCTGCCGAGCGTCTGAAGCAACAATTGGCAGCAGCGCAAATTACCGTAGATGCGCAACATCCGCTGTTTGTGTATTTGCCCTGTGGCGTGGGCGGCGCACCGGGTGGTGTGGCTTTCGGCCTGAAGCTGGCGTTCGGTGATGCCGTGCACTGCATCTTCGCCGAACCCACCCATTCACCCTGCATGATGCTGGGCGTCTATACCGGCCTGCACAATGAAGTCAGCGTGCAAGACTTCGGCATTGATAACGTAACCGCTGCAGACGGCCTGGCGGTTGGCCGCGCTTCCGGTTTTGTGGGCAAGGCCATGCAGCGCCTGCTTGATGGCTTTTACACCGTTAGCGATGAAGAAATGTACAGCCTGCTGGCACTGATGGAGCGCAGCGAAGGTCTGCGCCTTGAGCCCTCTGCGCTCGCCGGCGTACCCGGGATTGCCAGGGTGCAGGCCGATCAGCAGGGCTACCTGGCCCGCGCAGGCCTGGACGCCCATGCCATGGCCAACGCCACTCACCTGATCTGGGCTACGGGCGGCAACATGGTGCCTGGCGACGAGATGGACGCTTATCTGGGCAAGGGCCGTGAATTGCTCGCCAGGGGCTGATCCTGCCCGCTGACTCAAAGGCTGGACCGGATGTGGCAAAATGCACCCATTGCCACATCCGGCAAGCCTTACCGGTCTTTTGGCTTGAGGGGAAACAGCCGTGCTCAACCTTCCGCCCCGCATCAGTTCCAGACTCAACAGCAGCCAGTTCGCCAATTTGCATACGTTTCTGGTTGCCGCACGCCATCTGAGCTTCGCCCGCGCCGCAGAGGAACTGTGCCTGACCGCCAGCGCCGTCAGCCACCGTATCAGCCGGCTGGAAACAGCCCTGAACATGAAGCTGTTCCAGCGCCTGACCCGCCAGGTCAGTCTGACCGACGAAGGCGAACGCATCTTCGAAATACTGCAGAACGCGATGGGCGAACTGTCCGAGGCCCTTGAACAATCGTCACAGGCAGAAATTGCCGGCTCCATTGCGCTTTATGTCCGGCCTTCGGTCGCCCAATGCTGGCTGGTGCCCAGACTGGCGGATTTCGTCGAGCGTTACCCGCTGGTCTCACTGGATCTGCGGGTGGGCAATGACAATGTCGACTTCCGTACCCGCAAAATTGATCTGGCCCTGTATTACGCCAACGGTGAATTTCCCGGCCTGACCAGTCACCGCCTGATGCACGAACGTCTGGCCCCGGTATGCAGCCCGCAATACGCGCAACGCCACGGCCTGCTGCAAAGCCCGGAGAACTTGAGACACTGCACGACCCTGCACGACTCCCTGGCCTGGGATCATGCCGCCTTCGATGCCGAGTGGACGTTGTGGGCCGAACAACACAACATGCTTGCAGCCCTGCCCAAGCGAACCCTGACCTTCGATCGCTCCGACCTGAGCGTGACCGCAGCCATGAACCACGCCGGCATCGCCATCGGCCGCCAGCAGCTGGTCCAAAAACGCGTTGATCGTGGCGAACTGGTGCTGCCCTTCGCCGACTTCAGCGTGTGCGGCCACTACGATTATTATCTGGTTCACCCCCCCCTCAGCACCCTCCCCAAGCGCTTGCTGGTGTTTATGAACTGGCTCAAAGAATGTGCGCGGCAGTCATCGCCACCACTCTGACCCACGCGCCGGGCTCGCGCATCATGGCGCCCGTCCTGAATCGAAGGACGCCGGGCCGCTGTCTGCAAGCGCCGCCACACAGCGACCCGATCCATCCCGTCAAAAACGCCCTTGCATAAACAGCGTGCCATCACGACAATGCGATCGATTACCATTTACTCACTGGTGGCATTCTCATGTCGGCGCTCGATCGCTCAGCTCTTCATCAGTTGTACAACGACCACAACAGTTGGTTGAAGGGCTGGTTGCGCGTGCGCCTGGGCAATGCTGCCGACGCCTCTGATCTGGCTCAGGATACGTTCCTGCGGGTCATGACCGCTCGTAACGCGGCCCCGATTCGCGAACCACGAGGCTACCTGTGTGCCATCGCACGTTCACTTTTGATTGATAAATCTCGCCGGCGCACCATTGAGCAGGCTTACCTTCACGCGCTGTCGCAAAGGCCGGAGCCCATGGATGTTTCACCAGAGATCCGTTTGTCGATCATCGAAATGCTGGTCTCCATCGATCGCCTGCTCGATGAACTGGGTGCCCGTACCCGGGAGATTTTCCTCGCGGTCCAGCTTGAGGGATTGACCTATGTAGCCGCGGCTGAACGGTTCGGTGTGTCGGTCACGACGGTGAAAAATCATTTGATTCGCGCCATGACCCGGTGCCTGTTGCTGGTTGATAACTGATGAGCGTTAGCCTGGACCTGAAAACACTTGAGGCTGCCGCCACGTGGTACGTGCAGCTCAATGACGGTGAACTCAGCGAAGCCAGGATCCGTGCCTGGCAAGTGTGGATGCAATCCGGTCCACAGAACGCGGCAGCCTGGGCCCGGGTCGAGAAGCTCCAGCAGCAATGGGCCCTGATACCCCGCCGGGCAGCCTTGTCCAGCCTCGGTGCAGCCAGTACGCAACGCCGCGATGTATTGAAAATACTTGGCCTGCTGCTGGCCACCGGCGCCTGTTCATGGCTGGCCGTTGAACAATTGCCCTACCGCCCGATGCTGGCTCAGCAACGCACGGGCTTGGGCGAACGTCGCTCGCTGCAACTGGAAGATGGCTCGCAACTGCAGCTGAACGCGGACACGGCGCTGGATATCCGCTTCGACGCAGAGCAACGGCTTATCCAGCTGTTGCGTGGCGAAATTCTGATCGAGACCGCCAGGGACCCCGCACGGCGTCCATTCATCGTGGATACCGGCGAAGGGCGCGTGCGGGCACTTGGCACCCGGTTCAGCGTCCGCCAATTGGCCGGGCGCACGCGAGTCGGGGTGCTGCAAGCCGCGGTGCAGGTCTGTGCAAACCGGCATCCCGATCGGGTCGTGCGGCTGGAGGCAGGCCAGCAAGTCTCGTTTGACCGCGATGCGGTGCATGACATTCACCTTTTACCCGCCGGCTCGACCGCGTGGGTACAAGGCATGCTGAGTGTCGACAACTGGCGCCTGGGCGACTTTATCGAGGAGCTGGACCGCTATCGGCCGGGTGTTGTGCGCTGTGCGCCAGGGGTACAGAACTTGAACATATCAGGCGCTTTTCGTCTCGATGACACGCAAACAGTGCTGGATAACCTGAGCAAAACCCTGCCGGTGAAGGTTCGCTACCTGACCCGCTACTGGGCAAGTATCGAACCGGCATAAGCCCGGCGACAAATGACTGGACGGTTAACCTTGCTGATTTCGATTCTCATCCGTCAATGACATAAGCCGCGATCGCAGCGAGTTTCTGACATGACAACGCAAGGATCCCCGAATGCCCCTGCTCGCCCCCAGCCCCACAACTAAAATAACCCGCGCTGTTCGCCTGGCGGTGTTTGGCGTAACCCTTGCCAGCCTGTCCGGCCTGGCGCTGGTGCCCACCCGGGTTTGTGCCCAGAGCCAGGCGACGTACCAGATCAGCGCCGGCCCGCTGGGTAGCGCCCTTACCCAATTTGGCATACAGGCGGGGGTCACGATTTCGTTCGATCCCAAACAGACCGGCCACCTCAATAGCGCCGGCCTGCAGGGCCAATACAGCGTCGATGAAGGCCTGCAACGGTTGCTCGCCAACAGCGGATTGCAAGCAGAGCGCCAGAGTAACGGAGGCTATGTGCTGGTCGCCGGCAGCCCTGAAACGGCACTGGAACTGGGGGCGACTCAAGTTTCCACCAACCAGCTGGGCACTGTTACCGAAGGCACCGGTTCTTACACGCCGGGCTACATCGCCACCGCCACCCGCATGGTGCTCAAGCCCCGGGAGACGCCGCAATCGATCAGCGTGATCACCCGTCAGCACATGGATGACTTCGCGCTCGACAATGTCGACGACGTGATGCGCCACACACCGGGCATTACCGTATCGGCCTACGACACTGACCGCACCAACTACTACTCCCGCGGTTTTTCGATCAACAACTTCCAGTACGACGGCATTCCCTCTGCCGTGCGCAACGTCGCCTATTCAGCGGGCAACACCCTGAGCGACATGGCGATCTATGACCGTATCGAGGTGCTCAAGGGCGCTTCAGGCCTGCTCAGCGGAGCAGGTTCGCTGGGTGGCACCATCAACCTGGTACGCAAGAAACCGACCAGCGATTTTCACGGCCATATCACCACGGGAGCAGGCTCCTGGAACAATTACCGCACTGAAGCGGACGTCAGTGGCCCCTTGACCGAATCCGGTAATGTGCGCGGGCGCGCAGTGGCGGCCTATCAGGACCGACAGTCGTATATCGACCGCTACTCGAATCAGAGCTCGGTGTTCTACGGCATCCTCGAAGTCGACCTGTCGCCCGACACATTGCTGACCGTGGGCGCCGACTACCAAGACAATAAACCCCAGGGTTCGACCTGGTCAGGCAGCTTTCCGCTCTACAACTATGCGGGTGAGATCAACAGTGCCAAGCGTTCCTTCAGCAACGCCACCGACTGGAGCAGCTGGCAGCAATACACCCGCACCGTCTTCGCCACCCTGGAACAGGATCTGGGCAGTGGTTGGGTAGGCAAGTTGCAGCTGGACCACAAGCTCAATGGCTACGATGCGCAGTTGGGAGCCATCCAGTTCGACCAGCCCGCGGCTGACGGCACCGCCAAAATCAACGCCCAACGTTACAAGGGCGAAACCACCAGCGACGCAGCCGATCTGTATGTCAGCGGCCCCTACGAATTTCTGGGCCGTGAGCACGAACTGGTGCTGGGCGGCTCGATCAGTACCGCGAACTGGAAAGGCAAAGGTTACTGGGACGTGACATTCGGCACGCCGAACATTGTCGATTACTTCAACTGGAACGGGCACCTGGCCAAACCTGACTGGGGCAATGCGTCGCAAATCAGCGATGACACCGTGCGCCAGACGGGCATATACGCGACCACGCGCCTTAACCTTACCGATGAGCTGAAACTCTTTGTGGGCGGGCGGGTAGTCGACTACACACTGACGGGCACCACCAACACTTACCGCGAGTCGGGGCGCCTGATTCCCTACGCCGGCCTCACCTACGACCTCACCGACTACCTGACCGCGTATGCCAGCTACACCGATGTGTTCATGCCCCAGGAGTTCTACAACCTGGACCGCCACAGCAAGATGCTTGACCCGGACCAGGGCGAGAACTATGAAGTCGGGCTCAAGAGCGAGTTTTTCGATGGCCGCCTGAATGCCAGCCTGGCGTATTTCGAGGTCAAGGAAAGCAATCGCCCCATCCCCGACGATGCCTGGAACAACCTGTCACCCACCCCGCCCAACTACGCCTTCAAGGGCACTGCCGCGAGAACCAAGGGCTACGAGCTGGAAATATCCGGAGAGCTGAGCCCTGGCTGGAGCCTGCAGGCCGGGTACACCCACAAGGTGGTGCGCGATGACAGCGGTAAAAAGATTTCGACCTTTGAACCCGAGGATCAACTGAGCTTCTACACCATCTACAAACTCAAGGGCGACCTGAACAAAGTCTCGGTGGGCGGTGGCGCACGCTGGCAGAGCACTGCCTGGCAAGAGATGTACAACAGCCCCAAGGACAGATACGAAGATTTTTCGCAGAAACCCTACTGGGTGGTGGATCTGATGACCCGTTATCAATTCACTGAAAACCTGTCGACCACCCTCAACGTCAACAACGTTTTCGACAAGTATTACTACACCAACATCGGGTTCTATAACTCTGCGATTTATGGTGAACCGCGCAACTTCATGCTGACCACGCGCTGGGACTTCTGACCCCAATGCGTCTGCAGGAGCGAGCTTGCCTTGCGACAGGTGCCAACAACAATCTGTGTGTCGTTGAGAACACCGCGAGGCACGCTCGCTCCTGCAATTTGTGGGTTGAGGAAGAAAATACGACCCATCGTTTCAAATTACACAACTATCGTATCGAATCCGGTCTCATGAACAAATTCCATATCAATATTGCCGAGTCTGATCAACCACGTACTGTTTTGCTGATAAACAATGGCACTGTAATTCTTCGGCAAAGCATTGCCCCCGCCAAGCGCGACCTTACTTATACAATCAATGGCGAATAGGTTTTTTACAACATCTGTACACGGCCCCCCAAAAAAGCAGGAAACCTTTCCTCTCGTTGTGGGGGGCTCAAGACTCGACACGCACAATAACTCACGCTGAAACTAAAACGCCCCGAACATCAGGACCTGATGTTCGGGGCGTTTCTTGTTCAGATGTCCGGCCTGTTCAGCAGACCGGTGGCATCAGAAAATGCTGATCGGGTAATCAACAAATACCCGTACTTCGTTACCGCCGACGTTGTAGTCGCTGGCGTTGTTCGACACACGCAACCACGAACCGCGCAGACGCACGCTCAGGTCCTTGACCGGGCCGCTTTGTACGACGTACTTGGCCTGGTTGAAGATTTCACGCTCGGTACCACGGCCACGGTCGGAACCGTCGTCGATGTTGGTGCCGCGCACGTAGGCGATGTTGTAGGTCAGGCCTGGAATGCCAACGGCACCGAAGTCGAAACCATAACCCAGCTGCCACGAACGTTCGTCCTTGGCGTTGAAGTCGGACCAGTAGGAGTTGGCCAGCAGGATGGTGTTGCCGCCATCGCCCACGCCGCCTGCATTGCGGTAGCCGCCATACGGGTAGCCGATTTCGCCGGTGCTGCTCTGGTAAGCCAGGGTCAGGGTGTGTGCGCCAAACGCGTAGGTGGTCGCCAGGCTCCAGATCTTGTTGTCCTGACCGTCTACTTTCAGTACGTCGCGAGCGTAGTCCTCTTTGACGTGGGTACGGTAGCCGTTGAAGTCAAACGTCAGGGACTGTTTGTCTTGCAGCGGCATGACGTAGTTAACACCCACGTACTGCTTGTTCAGCTCGTCTTCCATCTGCGAGCCGTACAGCGAAGCCGACAGGTTGTCGGTGAACTTGTAGCTACCGCCGAACACATTGATGCTTTTCAGGTCGCCGCTGTCTCGAGCGTCAGCGCTTTTACGCGATTCGGCGGTGAAACGGCCGACGTTGAGCTCAAGGCCGTTGATTTCCTTGGAGGTCAACAGTGTACCGGTGAAGCTCTCTGGCATCAGACGCGAGTTGTCGTACATCAGTACCGGCAGAGCAGGCATCTGGTCGCCATACTTGAGCACAGTGTTGGATACCCGGAACTTCACTGCAGCGCCAGCCTTGGAGATATCGTCAGCGGCTTTGCCGTCGGCACCCTGCTTGAAGAAGTCGATGCCGCCCGCGCCGCTTTTGCCACGGCCGCCATCCAGACGCAGTGCGTAAATGCCGAAGGCATCCACACCCACACCCACTGTGCCCTGGGTGAAGCCCGAGCTGAACGTGCCGAGGAAGCCCTGGCCCCATTCAGCCTTGTCCTGTTTATGGTTTTTGTAGTCACGGCTGATGTAGGCGTTGCGCGCCAGTACATTCAGGTGGCTGTCTTCTACAAAACCTTTTGCATCAGCTTGATCGTTAGCCATGGCCTGGGTAGCACTAAGTACGCCCAACGCGAGCAGGCCTATCCGTTTGTTCAACATATTATTTTCCTTATTTCTGAATACGAAGCGCGCTGTGGGTATCAAGCTGAAACATTGAGTGGTGGTTGCTTCACATAAACAAAAAAGACCCGCGCGAAGACTCGTGCGGGTCTTTCGAAAAGTTGGTGTATGGCTAGTCGCCACAGGCGTTGGCGGGAATCCTATCCGGCGTGAAGGCAAAGTGTCAATTTCGTGAAAAATTTGTTAATTGCCAAAGTTTTCCTGAAGTTTGACTAAGACGTCATCAATTACTCATCACAGCCATTCAGGCCGCAGGCGGGAGCTGAAACGTTTGAGTCGCACACAGCCACACCATCCAGCTGGCGCAACCAGTCGGCAAAGGCCCGGGGCTGGCCCAGATACTTACCTGAATCGATCACCTGATACTGACCGGACTGCTCCAGTACGAGCGTCGGGAACCCCTGAGCACCGACCCGCGCCAGCAGCGCCCGACTGTCTTTGAAGTGTGCTTGTGTCATGTCACCCCTGGCCGCAATAAAAGCCGCCTTGAATGCCTCGGCATCCAGTCCGATTTCAGCCGCCAGCTCCAGCAACAGATTTTCATCGGCAATACGCCGGCCTTCCACGTAGTGAGCCGTTTGCAGACGCCCCAACAGCTCAAGTCCACGCCCTGCCACTTGCTGCGCTGCCAATATGGCGGTGGTCGGCGGCTCTGAATCAAAAACCGCCGTGGTATCACGCAGCAAACCGTCAAAGTACGCCTCGCCAAAGGGCTGGCCAGTCAGTTCGGCAATCCGCCGATCGTGGGGCATCACGTAGTCCCGCAACTGGGCCGTCACCGGGCGGCGATGGGCACCGGTCATCATGTCGCCGCCATGGGCCACAACCGGCAAGATGCCGCGTGCAGCTTCAATCAAGGGTTTGGCGCCATAGCACCAGCCGCACAAAGGGTCGTAGATGTAATGCAAGACAGGGGTGGTGCTCACGGGTCGCTCCAAATGTTCAACAAGACAGGGCGCCAGCTTAGCTTTGGCTCACAAGGGGAAAAACGCCGGTATGGCTTTTAGTGTGTTTCGCGAATCGGGCGAATCAGATACAGCAAGGGCCTGGTGCTGGCGAAACAAATTGATACATATCTGCCGGACGGGCGAATGGCAATAATTAACATTAAGCAACAAGAACCATTACCATTCGCACCCTAAAAAATATAACCCCCGATCCCACCCGCCCGGACACTTCTCAACCATGCTCTCCCCTTGCCGCTTCACGCCTCTGAATCTGGGGCTGTGTGCCTTGCTGTACGCCGGATTTGGCACGGCTGCCACCACCCTCCCCGAGCTGTCGATTAACGCCAGCGAAGCCGAGGCCGATGACCCCCGGGTCAGAGATGTCACCACTGCCACCCGTACCTCGACCCCTGCGCGTTATGTGCCGCAAGCCATCGATTCGGTGAAAACCAGCAATGTGCTGGATTACGGAATCAATACTCTGGGCGAAGCCCTGAGCGGTATTCCCAACGTCAGCAGTACGGCTGATACCCGTTTCGACAGCCTGCGCATTCGCGGATTCGACGCCAGCAACGACTTCTATCTGGATGGTATTCGCGACGACAGCCAGTACGTTCGCGACTTGCATAACATCGAGCGCATTGAAGTGCTCAAAGGCCCGGCAGCGGTACTGTACGGGCGTGGCAGCCAGGGCGGGATCATCAACCGCGTGAGCAAGATGCCGCAATTCGGGCGTCAATCAAGCATTCAGGCCCAAGGTGGCAGCGAAGACTTGCGCAGCCTCTATGCCGACCTCAGCGCGGACCCGAGTGACACCGTCAGCCTGCGTTTGAACATGGGCAACGAAGACAAAAACAGCTTCCGTGATCACGTCAGCGGCAATCGTCAATTGTTCGCGCCATCGATGAACTGGCAGATCACCCCGGACCTGAACTGGCTGGTGCAATACGAATACAGCCGTTACAACCGCACCCCGGATCGCGGCATCCCGAGCATCAACGGCCGGCCGGCAGATGTCAGTCGCGGCACATCCTATGGCGGGCAGAATGATTTTATCGATGACAAAACCCAGAATCTGCGCTCACGCCTGAGCTATGAATTGAGCGACAACTGGCAACTTCGCCACACCTTGGGCGTGTTCAAGCTCGACAGCCAGTTCGAGAACACTTACCTGGTGGGCTACGACCCGAAAACGGACAAGGTCAATCGTCAGAGCTGGCAGCAGGACATGACCACCCGCAACCTTTTCAACAACCTCGAAATCGAAGGCGGTTTTGACACCTTTGGCCTTGAGCACCGCCTGTTGACCGGCCTGGAGATCGGCAGCCAGCGCCGTGACCCGAAGCTCTATAGTGCCAAGGACGTACCCGCAGTTGACGTCTACAACCCGGATCGAAACCTGCGCCCGAGCGGACCGATGCTGATTTCCAGCGACAACCACACCGAAGTCGAAAGCCAGGGCCTCTATGTTCAGGACCAGATTCGTCTCAACGATCAATGGCAAGTGCTGGCAGGCTTGCGCTATGACCGCTTTGAAGTCGAGTCCACCAGCAATCTCAAGGACATCACCGAAGAACGCAAAAGCCACAGCACCAGCCCGCGGCTTGGCGTGGTCTGGACACCGCTGCAAAACCATTCGTTTTACGCCTCCTGGACCAAGACCTTTTCGCCAGTGGGTGGTGGCCTGATCGGCATCACGCCGGGCGCAGCAGGGAACGCCAACGATCTGAGCCCGGAGCTGACCAAGCAGAAGGAAATCGGGGTCAAAAGCGACTGGCTGGATGATCGTTTGAGCACCACGCTGGCCGTCTACGAACTGGAACTCTACAACCGTCGGACCAAGGATCCGGATGACCCGACCATCACCCTGCTCTCGGGCCTGCAACGTTCACGGGGCATTGAGCTGACCGCCAGCGGCAAACTGGGGGGCAACTGGTACATGCGCGGTGGCATTGGCCTGCAGGATGCAACGGTGGTCAAGGACAACAACGGCTTTGAAGGCAAGCGCATCAACGGCGTAGCCAAGCACAATGGCAGCGTGTTTTTGACCTGGAAACCGGAAATGGGCTGGTACGCAGAAACAGGCCTGACCCTGGTGGGCCAGCGTTATGCGGACAACCAGAATACCGTGGTATTGCCGGGGTACGGCCGCTGGGATGCACTGGCGGGCTATCGCGAAAAGGACTGGGATGTAACCGGTGCGCTGACCAACCTCACCGACCGTTACTACTACGCCTCAGCCACCAGCGGCTCCCAGATCATGCCGGGCGAGCCCCGCAGTCTGGTGATGACCGGGACCTATAAGTTTTAAACCCTGTAGTCGCTGACGAGGCTGCGATCGGGCCTCATCCGCGGCTACAGGAGCCGTGCATCAGGCCTTGCGCGGCGCCGGTTGTTGCTGGGTCAGGCAATGGATATTGCCACCGCCCAGCAGCAATTCGCGGCCCGGCACCATCACTACTTCGTGTTGCGGGAAGAGGTTTTGCAGGATGACCTTGGCCGGCGCGTCCATCGGGTCGTCAAAGCTGGGGGCGATGATGCCGCCGTTGACGATCAGGAAGTTCACGTAAGACCCGGCCAGACGTTCTGACGGGTTGCGGTCCTGACTGCCTGCCACTTTATCCACGCCGTCGCATTCTTCCTGGGTCGCATACATCGGGCCCGGGATCGGCATTTTGTGCACGACAAAAGGGCGACCCTTGGCATCGGTACTGCTTGCCAGTACGTCCATTGCGGCGTGGCAGCGCGCATAGTTGGGGTTCTGTTCATCGTCAGTCCAGGCCAGCAACACTTCGCCCGGAGCAACGTAGCAGCAGAAGTTATCCACATGGCCGTCGGTTTCGTCGTTGAACAGACCGTCCGGCAGCCAGATGATCTTGTCCACCGCCAGATGCGAGCGCAGCACGTCTTCGATCTCTTCACGGGACAGGTGCGGGTTGCGGTTACGGTTCATCAGGCACTCGGTAGTGGTGATCAGCGTGCCTTCACCATCCACGTGGATCGAGCCGCCCTCAAGCACGAAACCTTCGGTGTGATAACGCGCACTGCGTTCGATTTCGAGGATCTTGCTACCCACCTGGCGGTCGCGGTTCCACGGGGAGTACAAACCGCCATCAAACCCGCCCCAGGCATTGAAGTCCCAGTTAACGCCGCGCACTTCACCGCTGTCATTGATGACAAAGGTTGGCCCGCTGTCACGCACCCAGGCGTCGTCGCTGGACATCTCCACCACTCGAATATTCGGCACATCGAGGTGCGCGCAAGCATTTTCGTACTGGCCGGCCGACACGCCGACGGTCACCGGCTCGAAACGCGCAATGGCCTTGGCCACGGCGACGTGTGCCGCCTGTGCCGGTTTGCCTCCCAACCGCCAGTTGTCCGGACGCTCGGGCCAGATCATCCAGGTCTGGGTTTGCGGAGCCCATTCGGCCGGCATGTGAAAACCGTCAGCGCGGGGCGAACTGTACAAAGTGGTCATCGGGATCAGGACTCCAGGGAGGCGGTATAGGGGAAATCGAACACGACTAATTCTGAAACAGTGGACACAGGGCAACCATGCGTCAACCACAGGTGCTTTTATAATCGATAAATATCGGCAATAAAACGTTTATTTAATTATTTTCAAAAACCTCGATAGGCGGTTCATCCGGGGCTTTGGCCCTCCCCTGGTCGCGCTCTGCAGGCCAATGCCACCAAGCACGTAGCCATTGCCACCCAGTTTGTGGGCGGCGCTCAGCGCCATGCCCCGTGAATGTTGCTGACCAGTGAACAGGATTAGACATAAATACCGATATAAATCGATATTCATAAATACCTCCCTTTCAGGCGCGGCCCTGCCCGCAATGACTGCTGTCAACTTATACTTGCACCACCTCGCACCTGCCCACAAGCTACGCGCCATACGTTTGAAGTCCATCTGGGAATAAGGGATATCCACATGCGCATTTTAGTCACCGGCGGCGCCGGATTTATTGGTTCGGCACTGATCCGTCATCTGATCCGGAACACTGCGCACGAAGTGCTCAACCTCGATAAGTTGACCTACGCCGGTAACCTTGAATCGCTGCAAAGCATTGCCACCGACAGCCGCTACGAATTCGTCCAGGCCGACATCGTCGACCAGGCCGCGGTCAGTGCAATCATCGAACGTTTCCAGCCCCAGGCCATCATGCACCTGGCTGCGGAGTCCCACGTTGACCGCTCCATCGACGGCCCGTCGGATTTCATCCAGACCAACATTGTCGGTACTTACAGCCTGCTGGAAGCCACCCGCGCCTACTGGCTGACCCTCCCGGAGCCGGCCAGGAGCGAATTTCGTTTCCACCATATTTCGACTGACGAAGTGTATGGCGACCTGCATGGCGTCGACGATCTGTTCACCGAAACCACGCCTTATGCGCCAAGCTCGCCGTACTCGGCCAGCAAAGCGGCCTCCGACCACCTGGTCCGCGCCTGGAACCGCACTTACGGCTTGCCGGTGTTACTGACCAACTGTTCGAACAACTACGGTCCTTTCCATTTCCCGGAAAAACTGATTCCGCTGGTCATTCTCAATGCGCTGGCCGGTAAACCGCTGCCGGTGTATGGCAACGGCCTGCAAGTGCGTGACTGGCTGTTCGTTGAAGACCACGCCCGCGCCCTGCTTAAAGTGGTGACCGAAGGTGTGGTCGGCGAGACTTACAACATCGGCGGCCACAACGAGCAAAAGAACATCGACGTGGTGCGCAGTATTTGTGCCCTGCTCGAGGAACTGGCGCCAGAGCATCCGCCAGGGGTTGCACAGTTTGCCGACCTGATTACCTTCGTGACTGACCGCCCTGGCCACGATCAGCGCTACGCCATCGATGCCAGCAAAATCGAACGTGAACTGGGCTGGGTTCCTGAAGAAACGTTCGAAACCGGCCTGCGCAAAACCGTGCAGTGGTACCTGGATAACCTGGAGTGGTGCCAGCGCGTTCAGGATGGCAGCTACCAGGGCCAGCGCCTGGGGTTCACCGAGGCCAAGGATCTGCTGGCATGAGTAACGGCGCAGCGCCCTTGAAAATCCTGATCAGCGGCAAAACCGGTCAGGTCGCCATCGAACTGCAAAAGCACCTTGCCGGTCTGGGCCAGCTGATAGTGCTGGGTCGTGACGAGCTTGATCTGAGCAAGCCCGAGCAAATCCGCGCGCAGGTTCGGGCCCACCAGCCTGACCTGATCATCAATGCGGCCGCGCACACCGCGGTGGATCTGGCCGAAAGCGAGCCTGAGCTGGCATTTGCCATCAATGGCATCGCGCCCGGAGTGTTTGCTGAAGAAGCGGCGGCCCTGGGCATTCCGCTGATTCACTACTCCACTGATTATGTGTTCGACGGCAACAAGCCTGCGCCCTACACCGAAGACGATGTTCCCAACCCGTTGGGTGTCTACGGCAAGAGCAAGCTGGCGGGCGAGCAGGCAATTGCAGCGACCGGTGCTGACTGTCTGATTTTGCGCACCAGCTGGGTGTACTCCACCCACGGCAAGAACTTCCTGCTGACCATGCAGCGCCTGCTGCAAGAAAGGCCGGAGCTGCGGGTGGTGGCGGACCAGGTCGGGGCGCCTACCTGGGCGGGCACCATTGCCCGCAGCACGCGCCTGTTGATTGAGCGCTGGCAAGCCGCAGAAGCCGGAGCATGGGGGATTTACCACCTCACGGCCCAGGGCGAAACCTCGTGGTTTGGTTTTACCCAGGCCATTGCCGAACACCTGTCAGCCCAGGGCAAGCCTTGCGCAACCCTGGAGCCGATCCCGGCCAGCGCCTATCCGACACCGGCTGCCCGGCCACAAAACTCGCGTCTTGATTGCAGCCGCCTTGAGCGCGAGTGGCACGTCGCTCAGCCCGCCTGGCAAAACGCATTACGTGAGTGCCTGGCCGCGCAGCACTGACCTGCGCAGAAACTGCTGCCAGCATCGCTGGCAAGCCAGCTCCTACAACAAAGGCCGGGTATAACTGCCCTGCGCAAACCCTGTGGGAGCTGGCGCTACAACAAAGGCTGGATTTACTGTGGGAGCTGGCTTGCCAGCGATAGCCGCAACACGGTCCGCCAGTGCACCCTCGCCGCCTGCATCGCTACAACAAAGACCGGATATAACTGCCCTGCGCAAACCCTGTGGAAGCTGGCGCTACAACAAAGGCTGGGTTTACTGTGGGAGCTGGCTTGCCAGCGATAGCGGCAACACGGTCCGCCAGTGCACCCTCGCCGTCTGCATCGCTACAACAAAGACCGGATATAACTGCCCTGCGCATACCCTGTGGGAGCTGGCGCTACAACAAAGGCTGGGTTTACTGTGGGAGCTGGTTTGCCAGCGATAGCCGCAACGCGGTCCGCCAGTGCACCCTCGCCGTCTGCATCGCTACAACAAAGGCTGGGTATACTGCGCCGTACTCTCGCGGCGCATTATTCGATGATCACGACCCCTTCAGTTCCTCGCAGACCCCGCTGGCGCAGCCTGGCCTTGCTGGCATTGTGTCTGGCGCCTTTGCTGTGGCCGCTGCAACACCTGGCCGAGCGCTATTACCGCAGTGAACTGGCCGGGCAAAATCGCCAGACCCTCGATCTCTATGTCGCCAACCTGCTGGGCACCCTGCATCGTTATGAAGTGCTGCCGCAGATCCTCGGCGAGCTGCCTGCGCTGCGTGCCGTGCTGGCAAATCCGGAGGACCCGCGGGCCCAGGCCAGGGCCAATGAGTTGCTCAATGACATCAGCACCCAGACCGGCGCGGTGGTGATGTACCTGCTGGACACCCATGGCGACACCCTGGCCACATCGAACTGGGATAAAAACGACAGTTTTATCGGCCGCAATTTCGCCTTCCGCCCCTATTTCAGCGAAGCGATGGAAGGCAAGCTGGGGCGTTTCTTCGGGCTGGGTACCACCTCCGGCAAACGCGGCTATTACTTTGCCGCACCGGTCCTGGAAGGCGATAAAAAAATCGGTGTACTGGTCGTCAAGGTCGACCTCGATCACACCGAACAGCTGTGGGGCAAGACCCCCGAACAACTGCTGATGACCGACCACAACGGTGTGGTCATTCTTACTTCGCGTCCGGAATGGCGTTTCCGCGCCACCCGCGATCTGTCACCAGAAGAGCGCGAGGCCATTTTCGCCATCCTGCCCTACCCGACCCGCGACCCGCAGCCGCTCAAACTCGACTTGAGTGCCTGGCTGGTACAGACCCAGAAAATCGACGAAACCGGCTGGAGCGTCAACATTCTTGCCCCACGCACCCTGATCGACCGGCCGGTACGCACGGCACTGGCCATCGGCGGCGCAACCTTGCTGGTGGTGATGCTGTTGATCAGTTTGATGATGCAGCGCCGGCGCCATTACCTTGAACGCATCGCCTTCGAGGGCAAGGCGCGCCGCGAGCTGGAAATGCGTGTGGCAGAACGTACCAGTGATCTCGAAGGCCTCAACCAGCGGCTGCGCAAGGAAGTGCTGGAGCGCGAACAGGCGCAACAGGAGCTGGTGCGCGCTCAGGACGATCTGGTGCAGGCGGGCAAACTGTCAGCGCTGGGTACCATGTCCGCCAGCATCAGCCACGAACTCAATCAACCGCTGGCGGCTATTCGCAGCTATGCCGAAAACGCTGAAGTGCTGCTCGATCACCAGCGCATCGAAGACGCGCGCGGCAATCTCAAACTGATCAACGAACTGACTGGCCGCATGGCGTCGATTATCGCGCACCTGCGCGCCTTCGCCCGCCGTGATCGGCATGCGCCGGAAAGCGTCGCCCTGCAACCGGCGCTGGACGATGCCCTGGCGTTACTGGCCAAGCGTCGGCGCAGCATGGAGGTGGAGCTGATTCGCGACTTGCCTGCCGCCACGCTGTGGGTCGAGGCCGGTGAAACACGTTTGCGCCAGGTGCTGGGCAACTTGCTGGCCAACGCGCTCGATGCCCTGACCGAGAAAGGTCCGCCCCGGCGTTTGTGGCTAAGTGCCCAATCCACCCCGGAAGGCGTCACCCTGTACATTCGCGACAATGGCCCGGGGTTTTGCATGGAAGCCCTGGGCCGCGCCGGTGAGCCTTTCTACACCACCAAAACCCGTACTCAGGGGCTGGGGCTGGGACTGGCCATCTGCGACACGCTGATCCGCGCGTTTGGCGGCGAGTTGTTGTTAGCCAACCACAAGGAAGGCGGTGCCTTAATTACCTTACGTCTGCGCGCAGGTGCGCCGGGCGTCAGCTTGCAAGCTTCCGAGGACTCCAGGTCATGACCCAGCCCATCGATCCCCACGTACAGATCATCCTGATCGATGATGACCCGCATCTGCGTCAGGCCCTGTATCAAACCCTGGACCTGGCGGGCCTCAAGGTCTTGCCACTGGCACAGGCCAGCGGCCTGGGTGAGCGTATCGGCCGGGACTGGCCCGGAGTGGTGGTCAGCGATATTCGCATGCCGGGCATGGACGGGCTTGAGTTACTGGCCCAACTCCACGCCCAGGACCCGGAACTTCCAGTGCTGCTGATTACCGGCCACGGCGATGTGCCGCTGGCAGTGCAGGCGATGCGTTCAGGGGCCTATGACTTCCTGGAAAAACCCTTTGCCAGCGATGCACTGCTCGACAGCGTGCGCCGGGCACTGGCCCTGCGCGCCCTGGTGCTGGACAACCGCAGCCTGCGCCTGGCCCTGAGCGATCGCCAGCAACTGAGTACCCGACTGGTGGGCCATTCACCGGCCATGTTGCGCCTGCGCGAGCAAATCGGCGCACTGGCCGCGACCAAAGCCGATGTACTGATTCTGGGCGAAACCGGTTCTGGCAAAGAAGTGGTCGCACGGGCACTGCATGATCTGTCGAGCCGGCGCAATGGACCTTTTGTGGCAATCAACGCCGGTGCACTGGCGGAGTCGGTGGTTGAAAGCGAGCTGTTCGGCCATGAACCCGGTGCGTTTACCGGTGCGCAAAAGCGTCGTATCGGCAAGTTTGAGTTTGCCAATGGCGGCACATTGTTCCTCGATGAAATCGAAAGCATGAGCCTGGACGTGCAAGTCAAACTGCTACGCATGTTGCAGGAACGGGTGGTTGAGCGCGTGGGGGGCAATCAGTTGATCCCGCTGGATATCCGGGTGATCGCCGCCACCAAGGAAGACCTGCGCCAGGCCGCTGACCAGGGCCGGTTCCGCGCCGACCTGTATTACCGGCTCAATGTCGCCCCCTTGCGCATCGCCCCCTTGCGCGAGCGCGGTGAGGACGCCTTGATGCTGTTCCAGCATTTCGCCGACGAATCCAGCAGTCGCCACGGCCTCACACCCAATGTGCTGCAGCCGGCGCAACGCGCACTGTTATTGCGTCACAACTGGCCGGGCAACGTGCGCGAACTGCAAAACGTGGCCGAACGCTTTGCCCTGGGTCTTGAGCTGGCGCTGGACGATGACTCTGCCGATGGCTCGCCCTCGTCCGCCGGTGAAGTTTCGGGAGGCTTGAGCGAGCAGGTCGAACACTTTGAAAGAAGCCTGATCGCCGCCGAACTCGAGCGCTCCCACAGTTCCATGCGCAGCCTGGCTGAAGCGCTGGGTGTACCGCGTAAAACCTTGCACGACAAACTGCGCAAACACGGGCTGAACTTCGAGAGTGGCAGTCACCCGCACACCGATGAACTTGATTGAAGAGGCCATGGCATGAATCGCGACAGTCGTTATCTGGAATCCGTCCTCCATCACGACATTCCGCTTACCCGTGAAATGGGCCTGAAGGTCATAGGCTGGCACCAGCACCAACTGCGCCTGCAGATGCCGCTGGCGGCCAACATTAACCACAAAAGCACCATGTTCGGCGGCAGCCTGTACTGCGGCGCGGTGCTTGCAGGCTGGGGCTGGCTGCACTTGAGCCTGCGCGAGGCGGGGATTGAAGACGGGCATATCGTGATTCAGGAAGGTCACATCAGCTACCCGCTGCCCGTGACCCGGGACGCTATCGTGCTATGCGATGCACCTGCCGATGCGGCCTGGAACAAGTTTCTGGCCATGTACCAACGCCATGGCCGCGCACGCCTGACCCTCGAGACCCGGGTCATCAATGCCGAGGGTGCAGAGGATGCGGTGAGGTTTAGCGGGCAGTATGTGTTGCACCGCTAAATCACTGATCCTGTAGGAGCGGGCTTGCTCGCAAGCTGGCAGAAGATCGCCGGCAAGCTCGCTCCTACAGCTTGTTTTGCGCCAGGGCCAGCAGCTGTTGGCGCCACGGCGCCCTGGCCGGCAATGCCAGAAAATGGTCATTGAGCAGCGACTCACGCGGCGGATAGCAGAACGGCTCGCCATCCAGTTGCAGCACCACCCCTCCTGCACCTTCGAGCACGCCTTGAGCCGCCGCCGTGTCCCACTGTGAAGTCGGCGCCAGACGCGGATAACAATCGGCGGCTCCCTCGGCCAGCAAGCAAAACTTCAACGAACTGCCTACGCTGGTCAGCTGCAACTCGCCCAACTGCTCGCTTAAACCCGCCAACAAGCACTCTTGCTGAGGGCTGGAATGCCGGCGACTGGCGACCACCGTTAACGGCTGGCCTGCAGGCGGGGTGTTGCGCACGCTGATGGGCGAGCTCACGCCGCCATCCTCACGCCATGCACCCATCCCTGCACCACCGTAGTAACAACGACCGCTGGTGGGCATTGAAACCACGCCGAAGACCACACGACCGTGTTCGATCAGCGCAATATTGACGGTGAATTCTTCACTGCCTGAAATAAATTCCTTGGTGCCATCCAGCGGATCAACCAGCCACCAGCGGGTCCAGCCGGCGCGCACGCTCTGTGCAATATTGGCGTCTTCTTCAGACAGTACCGGGATCTGCGGGGCCAGCGCCGTCAAGCCATCGAGCAGCACATGGTGGGCCGCCAGATCGGCAGCGGTAACCGGCGAATCATCCGCCTTGGCGGTCACGGCAACGTCGGCACGCCAGAACGGCAAGATCGCATCCCCTGCGGCATGGGCCATGGCGATGACGCCTGCAAGCAACGGGTGGGGAAAATCACTCACGGCACGAATACTCCGCGCTGGGTCAACAAATCCCGCGCCAGATACAGTGCAGCCAGAGCACGGCCTTCGCTGAATTGCGGGTTTTGCACCAGACTCGACAGCTCACGCAGATTGACCCGCTCAACCCGCATCGGCTCGGGTTCATCACCTTCCAGACGCTCTTCATAGAGGTCGGTGGCCAGCACCACCTGAATCTTCTGACTCATGTAACCCGGCGACAGCGACAGCTCGGTGAGGTGTTCCAGCTGGCGGGCGCCATAACCGGCCTCCTCCTTCAGTTCACGCTCGGCGGCGGCCAGCACATCTTCGCCCGGCTCAATCAGGCCTTTGGGCAAAGACACTTCGTACTCATCGGTACCGCCGCAGTACTCTTCAACCAGAATCGCGTGTTCGGAATCGATCATGGCCACAATCATGACCGCGCCATAGCCGTTGCCACGCCCCACCAGCCGCTCGTATGTGCGCTCGACACCATTGGAAAAGCGCAACTGCACTTCTTCGACGCGAAACAATCGGCTACTGGCAACAATTTCACGGGCAAGTACGGTGGGTTTTTGGCGCATAGCGGCTCCTCAATATGAACGGGTTACTATACCCCGGCTTTTCCGATTGTCTGTGTCGGAAGTTTTTCAACTGCGGGAGAAGTTTTGCATGACAGCGTTACCTTGGGGCGACATTGATACCGTACTGCTCGACATGGACGGCACCCTGCTCGACTTGCATTACGACAATCATTTCTGGCTGGAACACCTGCCCCAGCGCTATGCCGAGTTGCATGGCATCAGCCGGGCAATGGCCGACCTGGAGCTGACGCCGCTGTTTGAGCGCAATGCTGGCCAGTTGCAGTGGTATTGCCTGGACTTCTGGAGCACCGAGCTGAAGATCCCGGTGCGCGAACTCAAGCTCGAAACCGCCAACCTGATTGCCTTGCGGCCCGATGCCGACACCTTTCTGGCAGCGACCAGACAGGCCGGCAAGCGGGTGATCATGATCACCAACGCGCACCGCGATTCGTTGTCGTTAAAAATGGAGCGGATCGAGCTGGCGCCGTACTTCGAGCGCCTGATCAGTTCCCACGATTATGGGTTCCCCAAGGAAAGCCCGGCTTTCTGGCATGCCCTGCAAGCCGATATCGGCTTTGACCCATCCCGCAGCCTGTTTATCGATGACACCTTGCCGATCCTGCGCAGTGCCCGTGATTTTGGCGTGGCCCACTTGCTGGCGGTGAAACAGCCGGACAGCAAAAAGGGCCCGAAAGATACCGAGGAGTTTGCTGCGCTGGGGGATTACCGGGATTTGCTGCAAGGGCTTTGAGAAATTACGCCCTGTCCATGCAGGAGCGAGCTGTTAAAGGCTCGCGAGCAAGCCCGCTCCTGCAAATGAGTGACGGGGTTACTCAGGAATCCGCAGTGTCTGCCCCGGATAGATTTTGTTGACGTCTTTGAGCAGTGGCTTGTTGGCTTCAAAAATCTTGTTGTACTGGTTGGCATTGCCGTACACCCGCAGCGAAATCGCGCTGAGGGTGTCACCTTTCTCTACCACTACAAATTTGGAAGCCACAACCACCGGCCCGGTGACGGTGATCTTGTCTTCAACACTGGCTACACCGGCAATGTTGCCCGCGGCCAGAATGATTTTTTCTTTCTCTTCCTGAGTGGCCACTTCACCGCTCACCGTCACTTTGTCGCCGTCAACGGTGGCCGTAATGTTCGGGTTGCCCAGACCTACCTGTTCAACGTGTTTCTTGAGCTCTTCACTGGCATTGGCATTGCCCGGGGTCAGCAGGTCGATCAATTTCTCGCCGGCTTCTTTCACAAAGCTAAAAATACTCATGAATCACGCTCCAAGGGTTGAGATATCCAGATCCACTAGCGTAGACCATCATTGGCGAAGCAGGCTGCGAACCAGGCGCGCTAGAATCGGCCCGTGAATAGCGCGTGGAGCGACGATGGACATTAAACAGCTGAAATTCCTCATAGCCCTGGACGAAACCCGGCACTTCGGCCAGGCCGCCGCCCGCTGCCATATCACCCAGCCCACCCTGTCCATGCGCCTGCGCAGCCTTGAGCAAGAACTCGACCTGCAACTGGTCAACCGCGGCCAGCGTTTCGAGAGTTTTACCGCTCCCGGCGAGCGGGTGCTGGCCTGGGCCAGAACTGTTCTGGCCGCCTACGACGGCTTGCAGGCAGAGGCCGCTGCATGTCGCGGCAATTTGATTGGGACGTTGCGTCTGGGGGTGGTGCCGCTCTCAAGTTTTGATCCGCTGCCTTTATTACAGCGCCTGCATCAGGAGCACCCCGAACTGCGTTTTGAGCTGTCAGCCCTGAGCTCCGAGCAAATCCTTGAACAGCTGGCCAGTAACCGGCTGGACGTGGGCGTGTCCTATCTGGACCGCCTGGATCAGGAGCGCTTTGATTTTCAGGCCCTCGGGGAAACACGCATGGGGCTGCTTTACGACCAGCGGCACTTCAACTTCGGCGAGCAACCCCTGAGCTGGGAGGCACTGATTGAATTGCCCCTTGGCCTGCTGAGCAGCGGTATGCACTTTCGCCAGTCCATCGATCACAACTTCCATAGTCGTGGCCTCACGCCCCGGCCCATCCTGCAAACCGATGCCGTTCATCAACTGTTGCAGGCCGTACACGGCGGTTTTTGTTGCGCGGTAATGCCGCTGGAGGGCGGGCTTGAAGCTCTGACCGACAACCTGCGCCTGCACCCGATTCAGGACGCCAATACCTTGTCCCGTCTTGGCCTGATCATGCGCCGGGCCGCCCCCCGTTCGGCGCTGGCCGAGGCCTGCTTCGGGATGTACCAACAATCAGCCAAGCCTTCTTGATCGACGCCATCTATCAATAGATAAGGACTAGCGATTAGACGTGACACTGTGTCGCGCCTAGGCTTGTACTGACCCAAATGTCGGTACTGCCCTATGAACGCCAAGCGCCCCCAGTGCGCGGCACCCGCCTCTGTGACTCCCGCTGCCAGCCAGAACTACCACTACGTCACGCTGGACCACAGCAGCGGCGCTGAAACCGCACTGGCCGAAGAAGTTGCCCTGGCCATCGCCTATAACGGCATCAGCCAGGCAGTGATGCTGGTCACGCCCACTGACCTTGAAGACTTCATCGTCGGCTTCAGCCTGGGCAGCGGAATCATTAAAGACGCCAGCGAAATCTACGACCTCAAGCTCACCGGCGCAGGCCCGGCCCAATACGCACAGGTCGAAATCGCCAGTCGGGCGTTCTGGAATCTCAAGCAGCAGCGCCGGCAACTGGCGGGCACCAGCGGCTGCGGGCTGTGTGGGGTGGAAGCGGTGGAACAAGCCCTGCCCGAGCTCAACGTACTTGCAGGGGCGCCCTTGCCGCCCGCCCAATGGCTTGAGGGTTTGCGCCAGCGCATCAGTGAATTCCAGCCGCTGGGCCAACACTGCGGTGCGGTCCACGCAGCTGTTTATATGGACGCGCGGGGTGAGTTGCTGATGGGTCGCGAGGACATCGGCCGACACAACGCCCTCGACAAATTGATCGGCGCACTGGTACGCCAGAACATCGACTTCAGCGGCGGTGCGGCAATAGTTACCAGCCGTTGCAGCCTTGAACTGATTCAAAAAGTGTTGCGCGCCGGTATCCAGACCCTGATCAGCCTGTCCTCGCCTACCGGCCTGGCGCTGCAATGGGCCCGACGCCACAACCTCAACCTCATTCATCTGCCACAAAAAAGCGCACCACGGGTGTACAGCCCGGCGCAGGAGAGTCAAGCGTGAGCACTCATCATCAAGCCGACCAGACCCCTACCCCACGCTACAAGCCCTACAAAGGCCCGGCAGGTGGCTGGGGCGCGCTGATCAGTGTGGCGCAGGCCTGGCTGACCAGCGACAACGCGCTGAAAAACCTGCGCATGATGCTCAAGACCAACCAGAACGGCGGTTTCGACTGTCCGGGTTGTGCATGGGGCGACTCGCCGGAAAGCGGCCTGGTCAAGTTCTGCGAGAACGGCGCCAAGGCGGTGAACTGGGAAGCCACCAAGCGCCGGGTGGATGCCCCGTTCTTCGCCAAACACAGCGTAACGGCCTTGCTCGAGCAGAGCGATTACTGGCTGGAATACCAGGGTCGTCTGACCGAGCCGATGGCTTACAACGCTGAGACCGACCACTACACGCCCATCAGCTGGGACGCTGCGTTCGCATTGATCGCCAGGCACTTGCTGAATCTCTCCAGCCCCAATCAGGCCGAGTTCTACACCTCGGGCCGGGCCAGCAATGAAGCGGCGTATTTGTATCAACTGTTCGTGCGCGCGTTCGGCACCAACAACTTCCCGGACTGCTCGAACATGTGCCACGAGGCCAGCGGCGTAGCCCTGGCGCAAAGTATCGGGGTGGGCAAAGGTACAGTGACGTTCGACGACTTCGAGCACGCAGACGCTATATTCGTGCTCGGGCAGAATCCGGGCACCAACCACCCGCGCATGCTCGAGCCATTGCGTGAAGCGGTTAAACGCGGTGCCCAGGTGGTCTGTGTCAACCCGCTCAAGGAGCGCGGTCTGGAGCGTTTTCAACATCCGCAGCATCCACTGGAAATGCTCACCAACGGCGACCGGCCAACCAACACCGCCTACCTGCGCCCTGCACTGGGCGGTGATATGGCGCTGTTGCGCGGTATGGCCAAGTTTCTGCTGCAATGGGAGCGCGATGCCCAGGCGGCCGACCAGCCTGCCGTGTTTGATCACGCTTTTCTGAATGAACATACCGATGGCGTGCTCGACTACATCGCCAGCCTGGATGCCACCTCGTGGGATCACATCGTCGAGCAATCGGGCCTGACCCTGGTCGACGTCGAACGTGCTGCGCGCATGTACCTCAAGGGCAAAAACGTAATCATGTGCTGGGCAATGGGTATCACTCAGCACCGGCATTCGGTGCAGACGATCCAGGAAATCGCCAACCTGATGTTGCTGCGCGGCAATATCGGTCGCCCGGGTGCCGGGCTGTGTCCGGTACGTGGCCACAGTAACGTGCAGGGCGACCGCACCATGGGCATCAACGAGCGCCCGCCGGTGGCTTTCCTTGACTCCCTGGAGCGTCGCTTCAAGTTCAAGGTACCCCGTGACAATGGCCACAACGTGGTCGAAGCCATTCACGCCATGCTCGAAGGACGCGCCAAGGTGTTTATCGGGCTGGGCGGCAACTTTGCCCAGGCCACCCCGGACAGCCCGCGCACCGCCGAGGCGCTGCGCAATTGCGACCTGACGGTGCAGATCAGCACCAAGCTCAACCGCAGCCATCTGATGCACGGCAAGCAAGCGCTGATTTTGCCGTGCCTGGGCCGTACCGATATCGACATCCAGGCTGAAGGCCCCCAGGCGGTCACAGTGGAAGACTCATTCAGCATGGTCCACGACTCCAATGGCCAGTTGCAGCCATTGTCGAATCAGATGCGCTCGGAACCTTCGATCATTGCCGGTATCGCTGCCGCCACCCTGGGCACCCATCCGGTTGACTGGAACTGGGTGGTGGCCGACTACAGACGCATTCGGGAGCTGATTGCCGACACCATCCCCGGCTTCAAAGATTTCAACACCCGGATTCAGCACCCGGGCGGCTTCTACCTTGGCAACTCTGCCGGGGCGCGGCAGTGGAATACCCCAACCCGGCGCGCCAACTTCCGGCCTAACGTGCTGCCCCAGGATCTGGTGGATGCCCGCACCCGTGCGACCGGGAAACTGCCTGACCTGATCCTGCAATCAATGCGCTCCCACGATCAGTACAACACCACCATTTATGGTCTGGATGACCGCTATCGCGGGGTTAAAGGTCAGCGTGACGTTCTGTTCGTCAACGAAGCCGACATCATCCGCCTGGGCTTCAAGCCGGGGCAGAAAGTCGACATCGTGTCGATCTGGAACGACGACCGTGAGCGCCGGGTCAAAAACTTCACGCTGCTGGCTTTCGATATACCCGCAGGTCAGGCTGCCGCCTACTACCCCGAGGTCAATCCGCTGGTGCCGCTTGAAAGCACGGGGGATGGCAGCCATACGCCGACTTCCAAGTTCGTGGCCATATGCCTTGAAGCAGCGAGCCCGTCGAAGCTGATCATGGCCAGGACGGGTTAACCCGTACGGAATCTGCAAAGCTGGATTGCTCGCCCCTGCAGAGCGGCTGAGGAATTCCAGGCACAAAAAAGGCCGTTTCCTGTGAAAACGGCCTATGCCAACTAATTAAAAGACCCTCGAAAACCCATTAAGTTCCCGATAAAAAACAACAAGTTATATAATTGTGTACAACTCGTGTTACTGGTCGGAATTCGATTGTCACCACTCCCCGGCAGCCTCAGGATCGCGTCGTCATCCCTTTGAGGCTCACTTATGAAGCTCACCTCGATTCTCTTGTTGTCCCTTGGCCTGGTCAGTGGCGTAGCCGCGGCCGGTGGCACCACCGAAGCCGGTGTAGGCGGCGCATTAGGCGGGGTACTCGGTGCCGTAGTCGGTCAACAACTCGGCGGCTCGACCGGATCAGCGATTGGTGCTGGCGTCGGCGGCGCAGCGGGTAGTGCCGTAGGCGCCGACAAACGCAGCCGTGGCGAAGCGGCCATTGGCGGCGCCCTCGGCGCAGCTGGCGGCAACGTACTGGGCCGCAGTGTCGGCGGCAGCACTGGCGGCCTGGTCGGTGCAGCGGCTGGCGGCGGCGCCGGTGGCGCGCTGGGTAACTACATGGGCAATAAAAGCGACGCCGATGATCGCCGCTACAACAGCCGCGATAACCGCCGTTACTACCGTGACGACAACCGTGGTCGCGGCCATGCCTATGGCCATCGCAAGAAAAACAAGCATCGTCATCATTGATCGACCGCTTGAGAACGGGAGCCGCAAGGCTCCCGTTTTTCGTTTCGGTTCAGCCCTCTCCCGCAAAATTGTTTCAATGCATTACGCCCGCCTGTTTACCCCCAATCATGCAACCTGCATGACCGTCCATTTCGTTAAAACTTCTAACTAATTGAAAAATATGAAACTGCTGCCAAATATTTAATTGGCATATCCCCTGCAATCTCTTGAATGAACGCTGCACTTCCTTCCATTCTGGAGCACAACAACAATGATCGGGACAACTGAGCACTATCCCGCTGCCCTGCAAGACTCTTCTGGCCACTCAGGTGTTTCCTGGGCCGCCATTTTTGCCGGCGCAGCAGCAGCTGCCGCACTCTCCTTGCTACTCATCATGCTGGGTGCCGGCCTGGGCTTCTCGGCGGTTTCACCCTGGGCGAATGAGGGAGTGGGAGCAAAAGGTCTGGGCATTACTGCCATCATATGGCTGGCTGTGACGCAGATCATCGCCTCAGGTATGGGCGGCTATCTGGCAGGCCGGCTGCGGGTCAAATGGGCCAACATGCATGGCGATGAGGTGTACTTTCGCGATACAGCCCACGGCTTTTTGGCCTGGGCAGTAGCCACGCTGGTTACCGCCATGTTAATCGCCAGCTCGGTCAGCAGCGTGATTGGCAGCGGCGTTCAGGCCGGAGCCAGCGTTGCCTCGGGCGCCGCCACCGCCATGAGCAGTGCCGCCGGCAGCGCTGCAGGCAGCAACGCCAGCCACGGTTCGGGCAATAGCTCGGACTATTTCATCGACACGCTGTTTCGCGATGATCGTGGCACCGCCGTCAGCGAAGACGCGGCCCATGGTGTGGTGACCCGCATCTTTGTCCGCAGTCTGGGCAACGACGGCCAACTGAGTGCAGAGGACCGTACTTACCTGGCACAAATTGTCGCCCAGCGTACCAACCTCAGCCAACCTGAAGCCGAACAACGGGTTGACCAGGTCTATGCCAAGGCCCATCAAGCAGTTGCAGACGCCAAAGTAAAAGCCAAGGAAGCAGCAGACACGGCTGCCAAAGTAGCGGCCTGGACCACCCTGTGGATGTTTATCAGCCTGTTGCTCGGTGCGTTCTTCGCCAGCCTGTGCGCCACCTTTGGCGGCCGTCGCCGCGATGCAGTGACGTATCTGACCACTACCACCACACCCCTTGTTTAACCCCGGACCTTTTGCTTACTGGAGAATAAAATGCGCTCACTTCTGCTGCTATTTCTCGGCATTCCCATCCCGATCATCATCCTGATTGCGCTATTTGTTCACTGATTCAGCGGATCAACCTGACAACGGCCTTCCTTGTGAAGGCCGTTTTTTATACCGGCAAGCAAGTGGTGGATTTGATCTCGGACAAGGCAACAATCGAGTTCACCTCTTGAATGCCGGGCACCATCGACAGCTTTTCGAAGAAAAACCGTTCATAGGCTTCAATGTCAGCGGTGACGATACGCAGTAGAAAATCCACCGCGCCCATCAGCACGTAACACTCCAGGACCTCAGGAAAGCCGCGAATGGCATCGGTAAACTCGGTGAAGTTGGAACGACCGTGGGCGTTGAGTTTGATCTCGGCAAAAATCTGCGTATTGAGGCCGATTTTCTTACGATCGAGCAGGGTCACCTGGCCGCGGATAATCCCTTCGTCTTTCATCCGCTGAATCCGCCTCCAGCAAGGCGATTGCGACAACCCTACCTGCTCCGCGATTTGCGCACTGGACAGCGAGGCGTCCTCTTGCAGCAGCGCGAGAATGCGCCGGTCATAAGCATCCAGCTCGATTCGCATAGAAATACCTCTTTATGACGTATTTAAGACTTGATCCAGTCTTAATTTCGTTTAACCCCTGCATCTTAGATAAAAAATTCCCGCCCTGGCGTGTAAATATTTCTCCAGCCTAATCAGGAGTTTTAGCATGCCCCCTCTGCAAGCCGTCAGCCACTCAGTCCGCCCCGACGTCTGGGCCAGCAACGCCGCCCCATGTCCGGTGCACTTTTATATTCAGGCCGAGGCAGAGGCCGATGTGCTGTGCCGCGTACTGAATCTGTTTGCCTTGCAGCAACTGACTCCCCGATCGGTCAACGTAGAGCGCGACAACGACAGGTTAAGCATTGAAATTCTGAGTGATGAGCAAAGCTGGCACCGGGCTCAGGTGATTGGCGAAAAACTGCGCAACCTGGTCAGTGTCTTCGAAGTGCAATTGCTACCGGCCAAATCCCGGGACGCTGATTTCAAGGGTGGCGCCATGAACCACCAGCGCGTTGCCGGGTAATAGCTCGCAACCATTGGCCAGGCCTGGGTGATGGGCCAGCAACTAGGCTTTGGACTTCACGGCCCGGACAGGGATATGTCGGGCCGATGCTTTAAAGCCCAAGGAGCTTGTATGCACTTCGCCCCCGCCCATGACCACTGGCTGGATCTCAACGACCTGGTCACCGTACTCCTCGCCCAGGGCCGCCTGCACAAAGGTGGCGCAGAGCAGGCATTGAACGCCGGCCGCGAGCCTCGTCACAACGCCGTGCACCCGCTGGTGTTGCTGGCCAGCCTGCAGCTCATCGACCCCGGTCGCCCCGGCAAGGCCCTCGACCTTGAGACCCTCACCGCCTGGCTGGCGGAGCAATGCCAGCAGCCTTACATGCGCATAGATCCACTGAAAATTGATGTCGTGACGGTTACCGGACTGATGTCCCTGGCATTTGCCCAACGGCATGAAATCCTCGCGGTGGCGGCAGATCAACAGTCCATTACCATCGCCAGCGCTCAACCCGGGGTCAGCCGCTGGGAAGCGGATCTCAAGCAAGTGCTCAAACGGCCCATCAAGCGTGTGGTTGCCAACCCTCTGGATATCCAGCGCCTGAATGTGGAATTTTTTCAGCTGGCCAGATCGGTCAACGGCGCCACGCTAAATGATCATAAAACCAGCAAGCAGGCCAACCTCGAACAACTACTCACCCTCGGCGGCGGCCAGACGCCCGATGCCAACGACGCGCATATTGTGAATATCGTCGACTGGCTGTTTCAGTACGCCTTCGAGCAACGCGCCAGTGACATCCACATCGAGCCGCGTAGTGAGCAGGGCGGCGTACGCTTTCGCATTGATGGCGTGCTGCATAACGTTTACCAATTTCCGACACAGGTGACGACGGCCGTTGTCAGCCGCCTCAAGAGCCTGGGCCGGATGAATGTCGCCGAAAAGCGCAAACCCCAGGATGGCCGGATCAAAATCAGAACCCCGGCCGGGGCACAGGTTGAACTGCGGCTCGCCACCTTGCCCACCGCCTTTGGCGAAAAAATGGTGATGCGTATTTTTGACCCGCAGGTGCTGCTCAAGAGTTTCGACCAGCTCGGTTTTACCCCGCAAGACCTGCAACGCTGGCAGCACATGACCCGCCAGCCCCACGGCATTATTTTACTCACCGGCCCCACCGGTTCGGGTAAAACCAGCACCCTCTACGCAACCCTCAAACAGCTGGCCACAGAACAGATCAACCTGTGCACCCTTGAAGACCCCATCGAAATGATTGAGCCGGCGTTCAATCAAATGCAGGTGCAACCCGGCATCGACCTGACTTTCGCCAGTGGCGTACGCGCCCTGATGCGCCAGGATCCGGACATCATCATGCTCGGCGAGATACGCGATCTGGAAACTGCCGAAGTCGCGATTCAGGCCGCCCTGACCGGCCATCTGGTGCTGTCGACCCTGCACACCAACGATGCTCCCAGCGCCATCAGTCGCCTGCAGGAACTGGGCGTCGCGCCTTATTTGATCAAGGCCACGCTGCTGGGGGTCATGGCACAACGACTGGTGAAAACCTTGTGTCCCGAATGTAAAAACGAGGAGCCATTGACGCCGGACGACTGGCAGAGTTTCGTCAAACAATGGCCGGGACCAGCACCGGAGCGTACCTGCAGGGCGACGGGCTGTGCTGTGTGCCGGGATACGGGCTACCGTGGCCGGGCCGGTATCTACGAAATAATGCTGATGAATGACAGCCTCAGAACCCTGATCGATTCCCGGACCGACTTGAACGCCGTACATCGCGCAGCGTGCGCCGCAGGCATGCAGCCCTTGCGACTGGCGGCAGCCCATAAAGTGGCCACAGGCATGACCACGCTGGAGGAAGCTTTGCGCGTTACACCTGCGTGATGATTCGTTTTGACTAAAATCTAAACAGTTGCACCGTTTACATGCAGGAGTGAGCTCACGAGCCTTGGCCGTTGAGTGCATACAACCAGGTCGGTTCTTTCCCCTTACACCTCGAACAAGGAATTGTCATGCAAGTGGGTACAGTGGTCCTGTTATTTGTCGCCTTGGCTATCGCCGTGCTTTTCATGGGGTTCAAGGTCGTGCCCCAAGGTTATCAGTGGACAGTAGAACGCTTCGGCCGCTACACCAACACCCTGAAACCGGGCCTGAATATCATCATTCCGGTCATGGATCGCATCGGACGCAAGATCAACGTGATGGAAAGCGTGCTGGATATCCCGCCCCAGGAAGTCATTACTGCCGACAACGCCACCGTACAAATCGATGCCGTGTGTTTCTTCCAGGTGGTCAACACGGCCCAGGCGGCATATGAGGTCAATAACCTCGAGCATGCCATCCGTAACCTGCTGCAAACCAACATCCGCACGGTGCTCGGCTCCATGGAGCTGGATGCCATGCTCAGCCAGCGGGACGGCATCAATGAAAAACTGCTGCGCACTGTTGATGAAGCCACGGCGCCATGGGGGATCAAGATCACCCGTATCGAGATCAAGGACATCAGCCCGCCTGCAGACCTGATGGCCGCCATGTCCGGCCAGATGAAAGCCGAACGCATCAAGCGTGCGCAAATCCTTGAGGCTGAAGGCCTGCGGGCCTCGGCAATTTTAACCGCCGAAGGTAAAAAGCAGGCGCAGATCCTCGAAGCTGAAGGCGGCCGCCAGGCGGCTTTTCTCGAGTCCGAAGCCCGGGAGCGCCAGGCCGAAGCCGAAGCCCGGGCGACCCAGGTAGTGTCCGAAGCCATTGCCAATGGCAACGTGCAGGCGATCAACTACTTCGTCGCGCAAAAATACATCGATGCCCTGGGCAAGCTGGCCTCTGCCAATAACAGCAAGGTCATCCTCATGCCGCTGGAGGCCAGCCAGGTCATCGGCGCGGTGGGCGGTATCGGCGAAATCGTTAAAGCCACCTTCGATAACAAAAAGGTCTGAGGCATGTGGGAGTTCCTGCAAAACCTGAACTACTGGGACTGGCTGGCACTGGGTACGGTGCTGCTGATTCTGGAAGTGTTCGGCGCCGGTGGTTATCTGCTTTGGGCAGGCATTGCCGCGATCATCGTCGGGGCCGTGACCTTCCTGATACCGGGCCTGGCCTGGACCCTGCAGTTCCCTCTGTTTGGCGTACTGGCGATTCTCACCGCGCTGTACTGGTGGAAACGCCAGCGTGGCGCTATCGCCAGTAGCGATCAACCGGACCTGAATCGCCGGGGACACGAGCTGATCGGTCGCACCTTTGTCGTTCAACAGGCGATAGTCGGGGGAAGGGGTAAAATCAAGGTCGGTGACGGGGTATGGATGGTGACAGGGCCCGATGCTGACGTCGGCACCCGGGTTCGGGTAACAGCCCAGAACGGGACGGTGCTAAGCGTAGAAGTTACTGCATGAGGTTACGGAACTCCCGGCCGTTAACTAGAATCAAAGTTGGTAATTAACCTATTCGGAGTCACTGTCATGCGTCTCAAATATGCTGTCGCCGCGATCGCCCTGCTATCCCTTCCTGTTGGTTCTGCAATGGCCGACACTTTTTGGCGCAATGTGCTGTCTTCCGGCGCGACCACCGGCTCCACCTACCTGACCTTCAAAAAAGACCGCAAAGTAATCGCCGCCCAGGATGACGCCGGGAGCTTTGTTGCCAGCAACGGTTCGATCCGCGGCCCTTATCTGGAATCCGCCATGCAGCAAGTGCGTGCCGATAACCCGCAACTGAAAGTCAGTGACATGGATCTGGCCAACGCCATCCTGGCGAAAAACGCGACTGTCGAGTAACGCCTCTAGCCACTGGCGCTGGTTGCCATGGAATTGCTGGGCCGCTGCCCCTGGCGGCCCTGAAGACCAGGCACCCGGGCCAGCAGCTCAGGACTGGTCATTCAGCCCCTAGACAGAAATTTCACCCGATGTGAGCCATGCTATGGGTATGCTTTGCCCACCCAAACTCACATCGGACGTATTGCTTCCATGAGCTCACTGCCTTTCCTGCCGTTTTCCAAACCCACCATTGATGAAGCCACCATTGCTGCGGTTGGCGACGTGCTGCGCTCAGGCTGGATCACCAGCGGGCCCAAGGTTCAGGCTTTCGAAGCACAGCTGTCCGAGTACTTTGGCGGTCGCCCGGTGCGTACCTTCAACTCCGGCACCTGCACCATGGAAATCGCTCTGCGCATCGCGGGTATCGGTGCCGGTGATGAAGTGATCACCACTTCTATTTCATGGGTCGCCACGGCCAATGTGATCCTCGAAGTGGGCGCCACACCGGTGTTCGCCGATATCGACCCGGTTACGCGCAATATCGACCTGGCCCAGGTCGAGGCCGCCATCACCCCGCGTACCAAGGCCATCATTCCGGTGTATTTGTCGGGCTTGCCGGTGGACATGGACGCGTTGTACGCGCTGGCCAAAAAATACAACCTGCGCGTTGTCGAAGATGCCGCCCAGGCTCTGGGCTCCAGCTGGAACGGGCAACGCATCGGCGCACGCGGCGATTTCGTTTCTTTCAGTTTTCAGGCCAACAAAAACATCACCTCGTCCGAAGGCGGGTGTCTGGTGCTGAACAATGAAGAAGAAGCGCGGCTGGCCGAGAAATATCGCCTGCAAGGGGTTACTCGTACCGGTTTCGACGGTCTGGATGTCGACGTGCTTGGTGGCAAGTTCAACATGACCGATATTGCAGCGGCTATTGGCCTGGGCCAGTTTGCCCATATCGAAGCCATTACCGCCCACCGCCGGCAATTGGCAAAACATTACTTCGAATGTTTTGGCCCTGACTTTGAAGCCGAATACGGCGCGCAACTGCCGGTGGCTGACTTCAACAATACCAACTGGCATTTGTTCCAGCTGGTGCTGGCGGAGCGCAAAGATGGCGAACCTGCCCGTGCCAGCTTCATGAAAGACATGCAGGCACTGGGCGTCGGCGTCGGCTATCACTACCCGCCGATTCATTTGCTGAGTTTGTATCGTGCGCAAGGCTTCAAGGAGGGGATGTTGCCGATTGCCGAGCGCGTGGGCCGGCTGATCGTGTCGCTACCGATGTTTACCGCCATGACCAAGGCCGATGTGGAACGCTCTGTAGCGGCGGTTAAAGCGGTGTTGAAAGACGCTTGAGTATTTAGAACAACTGCAGGAGCGAGCTTGCCTTGCGCTCTTTTGATCTTCTGAAAGATCGCGAGCAAGGACGCTCCCACAGGAACAGGCCGGGGTTACTCGCCGATTGCGGCTTTGTAACCGGCAGCATCCAGCAGCTTTTCCAGTTCCGCGGTGTTGCTTGGCTTGAGCTTGAAGATCCAGCTGGCGTAGGGTTCGCTGTTCAGCGACTCAGGGCTATCGGCCAGTGCTTCGTTAACGGCAATGACTTCGCCCGACACCGGCGAGTAGATATCCGAAGCAGCTTTTACCGACTCCACGACTCCCGCAGTATCACCGGCGGCAAACACTTTGCCGACTTCGGCCAGCTCAACAAACACCACATCCCCCAAGGCTTCCTGAGCGTGATCGCTGATGCCGACAGTAACCGTACCATCAGCTTCCAGACGGGCCCACTCATGACTTTCAGCAAAGCGCAGGTCAGCAGGGATATCGCTCATATTCAGTGTCCTCAAGAAGAAATTTCAGCGGCTCACACAGCGTGTTTGCCCGCCAGTAAACATTAGATCAAGGCTTTGCCAAGACGCACAAAAGTCGGTTTAACCACGCGAACCGGATACCACTTACCACGAATTTCGACCTCGGCACGATCGGCCGTTGCCACTGGAACCCGTGCCAAAGCAATCGATTTGCTCAGCGTAGGAGAGAAACTACCACTGGTTATCTCTCCTTCGCCAACATCAGCGATACGAACCACCTGATGAGCCCGCAGGACACCCCGCTCTTCGAGTACCAGACCCACCAGTTTGAGCTTCACTCCGCTGGCCTTTTCGGCCTCCAGCGCTTCGCGGCCAATGAATTTTCGCGAGGACGGTTCCCACGCGATGGTCCAGGCCATGTTGGCGGAAAGTGGCGAGACAGACAGATGAATATCCTGTCCGTAGAGGTTCATGCCGGCTTCAAGACGCAAGGTATCGCGAGCGCCCAGGCCAATAGGCGAGATACCGGCGCCCACCAGGTCGTTAAAGAAAGCCGGGGCCTGATCGGCCGGAAGCAGAATTTCCAGACCGTCTTCGCCGGTATAGCCGGTGCGCGCGATAAACCAGTCACCACAGCTCTGCCCTTCGAAGGGCTTAAGTTGCTGGATCAACTGGCTGCGGGCCTGATTCACCAGCTCGGCCACCTTATGCCGGGCCTGAGGTCCCTGAATTGCCAGCAAAGCCAGTTCGGAACGCTCGTGCAGCTCAACGGCATAGCCTTGAGCCTGAGCCGCCATCCAGGCCAGATCCTGATCACGGGTAGCGGCGTTGACAATAAGCCGATAGCCCTCGGGCATGAGGTAGACAATCATGTCGTCGACCACACCGCCCTGCTCATTGAGCATGGCGCTGTAAAGAGCACGGCCGGGCGTGTTCAGACGTTCGACATCGTTGGCCAATAAATGCTGGAGCCATTCCTTGGCCTGATTACCGGTGACGTCAATCACGGTCATATGCGAGACATCAAAAACTCCACAGTCGCGGCGCACCTCATGGTGTTCCTCGACTTGCGAGCCGTAATGCAAGGGCATATCCCAACCGCCAAAATCGACCATCTTCGCGCCAAGGGCGAGATGCAGGTCATACAGAGGCGTACGCTGTCCCATGGGTTTCTCCTTCCGGGCTTGGCGAAGGTGCGGACAGGCTTGTTTTGGGCCCCAGCCCTCTTAAAGAGGGCTTGATGCGTTTAACAGAGAACCTGGCCTGACAGACAGACCGCACCGAATGCCGCGCATTGTATCCACATGGGGAGGGACTGGCACCTAACCGATTCGATGTGCCGAGCGACGGATCAGCCCGATGACCGGCAATAAACCGACCAGCACCAACGTCAGCGCCGGCAACGAGGCCCGCGCCCACTCACCTTCACTGGTCATCTCAAAGATCCGAACCGCCAGCGTGTCCCACCCGAACGGGCGCATCAGCAAGGTAGCAGGCATCTCTTTGAGCACATCGACAAATACCAGCAGCGCAGCACTCAGGGTGCCCGGCAGCAATAACGGCAGATACACTTTGATAAACAGTCGCGGGCCACTCACCCCCAGGCTGCGGGCCGCTTCAGGCAAAGAAGGCCGGATGCGCGCCAGGCTGTTTTCCAGCGGGCCGTAAGCCACAGCAATAAAGCGCACCAGATATGCCAGCAGCAAGGCCGACAGGCTGCCCAGCAAGAGCGGCTTGCCTGCTCCTCCGAGCCAGCCTGATACCGGGATCACCAGCTCACGATCCAGATAGCTGAAAGCCAGCATGATCGATACCGCCAGCACCGATCCCGGCAATGCATAGCCCAGGTTCGCCAGACTGACCCCGGCGCGGATAGCCGGAGTGGGCGCCTGTCGTCGGGCAAACGCCAGCACCAGCGCCACGCTGACGGTGATCAGGGCGGCCATGGCGCCCAGATACAGGGTGTGCAGAATCAGGCCGGTATAACGCTCATCAAGATCAAAGCGCCCGCGCTGCCAGAACCACACCAC
Organism: Pseudomonas sp. TMW22089; assembly: GCF_022496645.1. Lineage (NCBI taxonomy): Bacteria > Pseudomonadati > Pseudomonadota > Gammaproteobacteria > Pseudomonadales > Pseudomonadaceae > Pseudomonas > Pseudomonas sp. TMW22089. The sequence continues at coordinate 74,489 of NZ_SCFG01000001.1, read as the reverse complement.
CAATTGCAGCATCGGGATCACGAAAGCGCAGGCGAACACCAGCAAGCACCAGCTGCTGGCCAGCCACGCCTTGGCCCCCCGCAAGTGATACAAGGCCTTGGCCCGGGGCCGCTCGTTACTGGCGCGGCTGGCACCCCGGGCCCGGCGTTCGCCATAGAGCACGAGCATCACCACCAGCAGCAGCAAACTGGCCAGTTGCGCAGCGGTGGACAGGCTGAAAAAGCCGTACCAGGTTTTGTAGATGGCCGTGGTAAAGGTGTCGAAGTTGAACACCGACACGGCGCCGAAATCGGCCAGGGTCTCCATCAGTGCCAGCGCCACCCCCGCACCAATTGCCGGGCGTGCCATTGGCAGTGCCACACGCCAGAACGCCTGCCACGGACTCTGGCCCAACACCCGGGCCGCTTCCATCAGGCCTTTGCCCTGAGCGAGAAATGCGCTGCGCGCCAACAAGTAAACGTAGGGGTAGAACACCAGAATCAGCACGATAATCACGCCGCCGGTGGAGCGCACCCTTGGCAGCCGCAGACCCATGCCGAACCATTCCCGCAGCAGGGTTTGCACCGGACCGGCAAAGTCCAGCAGGCCGACAAAAACAAATGCCAGCACATAGGCAGGAATCGCGAACGGCAGCATCAGCGCCCAGTCCAGCCAGCGCCTGCCGGGGAACTCGCACAGGCTGGTTAACCACGCCAGGCTCACGCCCAGCAGCGTTACGCCTATGCCGACCCCCACAATCAGGGTGAGGGTATTGCCCAGCAGGCGCGGCATCTGCGTATCCCACAGGTGGCTCCAGATCTGTGCATCAATGCTTTGCCAGGACAACAGCAGAACGCTCAGCGGCAACAGCACCAGAGCGGCAATGACAAAAACCAGTGGATACCAGCGACGTTGGGCAGGATGGGCCACGAAAAACTCTCGGAAGTTGTTTGGAAGTACCGATAACAAATATGGGAGCGGGCTTGCTGGCGATAGCCTCAGCCCGGTCTCCTACAGAAACCACGCTGATGCTATCGCGGGCAAGCCCGCTCCCACAGGTAAAACTTCAGTTTTTTATCAGTTCCAGCCAGCACGATCCATCATGCGGATAGCTTCTGCCTGGCGCTTGCCTGCGACTTCAACCGGCAGTTCATCGGCCTTGAAGTTACCCCAGCTGGCCACTTCGGCTGAAGGTGCAACAGTCGGGTTGGCCGGGAATTCCTGGTTGGTCCCGGCAAAAATCGCCTGGGCTTCAGGGGTGGTCATCCACTCCACCAACGCCTTGGCCGCTTCAGGATGCGGAGCGTATTTGGTCAGGCCAATACCCGACAGGTTGACGTGAACGCCGCGGTCCGCCTGGTTCGGCCAGAACAGTTTCACCGCCAGATCCGGCTTCTGCTTGTGCAGACGGCCATAGTAGTAAGTGTTGACGATGCCGACGTCGCACTGCCCGGCGTTGATCGCCTCCAGCACTGCGATGTCATCCGAGAACACATCGGTAGACAGGTTATTCACCCAGCCCTTGAGGATTTCTTCAGTTTTCTGCGGGCCATTCACTTCGATCATGGTGGCGGTCAGCGACTGGTTATAAACCTTCTTGGCGGTGCGCAGGCACAGGCGGCCTTCCCACTTTTTGTCCGCCAGGGCTTCGTAAGTCGACAGTTCTTCAGGCTTAACCCGGTCAGAGGCGTAGGCAATGGTTCGCGCACGCAAACTCAAGCCTGTCCACTCGTGGGAGGAAGAGCGGTATTGAGGCGGGATATTTTTATCGATCACGTCAGATTTGAGCGGCTGCAAAATGCCCATTTGCTCGGCCTGCCACAGGTTGCCGGCATCCACAGTCAGCAACAGGTCAGCAGTAGCGTTCTGCCCTTCGGCCTTGATGCGCTGCATCAGCGGCGCTTCCTTGTCGGTGATGAACTTGACCTTGACCCCGGTTTTGGCGGTGTAGGCGTCAAATACCGGCTTGATCAGCTCGTCGATGCGCGAGGAGTAGACCACCACTTCATCGGCAGCAAAGGCACTGCTCCCGAAAACAGTAAGGGCCAGGGCAGTCAGTAGACGCTTGGGTACCAACATGGAGGGCGGTCTCTCTTAATGCGAATCGGGCGTAAATGGTAGTGAATCACATTTGCCATCTCAACCTAACTCGCCCTAGAGCCGTTACCAGATGTTGCAAGAAACGCCTTCTGCAGGTCTCAGGCTTTGGCCAGCGGCGGCAAGTCGCCGGTCAGGCCCAGCGCCTGACGCACAAACAGCGCTTTGGCTTCGGGCATTTGATTGACCCATTTCAACCCGCTGTTACGCAGCAAGCGGGCGGTCAACGAATCTGACTGGAACAGGCGCTCAAAACCTTCCATCGCCGCCATCAACGCCAGGTTGTGCGGCATGCGGCGGCGCTCGAAACGGCTCAGTACCCGCACATCCGCCAGCCGTTCGCCACGATCCACCCCGTGCAACAGCACATCTGCCAGCACCGCTGCATCGAGGAAGCCCAGATTCACCCCCTGCCCGGCCAGGGGGTGGATGGTGTGTGCCGCATCGCCGATCAATGCCAGGCCTTCGGCCACATAACGCTTGGCGTGACGCTGGCGCAGAGGCACGCAGACCCGCGGGTCTGCACTCACAACCTTGCCCAGCCGGCCTTCGAAGGCCAGCTCCAGCTCGCGGCAGAACCCCTCGTCATCCAGCGCCATCAGGTGCGCGGCCTGCTCAGGGGTGGTCGACCAGACTATTGAGCACCAATCCTGCTGGCCATCACGCTGCAGTGGCAAAAACGCCAGTGGCCCGTGATCGGTAAAACGCTGCCAGGCGGTCTGCTGATGGGGTTCTGCGCACCGCACGCTGGTGACGATGGCGTGATGCTGGTAATCCCACTCACGGGTCTCACAGCCGGTCAGGCGGCGCACAGCCGAGTTGGCACCGTCGGCGGCAATCACTACCGGTGCCCGCAGGGTGCGTCCATCGGCCAGGGTCAGCAGCCAGTCGTCAGCGGAACGACGCATTTGCTCCAGCCGTGCATTGGCCAGCAGTTCGATATTGGTGGCTTGCAGGCACTCCAGCAGCGCATCCTGGATCACCCGGTTTTCAACGATATGGCCCAGCACCTCGGCATGCACACTGGCCGCCGAGAAGTGGATCTGCCCCGTGCCGCTGCCATCCCACACGTGCATGTGCGAATACGGACTGGCACGCCGCCGGGCAATCCCGTCCCAGGCTCCCAGGCGTTGCAGGATGCGCTGACTGGCGGCCGACAAGGCACTGACCCTGGGTTCAAACGGGGCCTGCGGGCTGAACGGTTTGACATCCAGCGGGCTGCCATCGAGCAGCAGAATTTTCAGTCCGCTGTCCTTGAGCGCCAGTGCCAAAGCACTACCGACCATTCCGGCCCCGACAATCAGCAGATCTGCGCGCATTTCCATGCTTTAAGCCTGTCTCGCTAGCGGCATACGCCGCACTTGAAAAATGGTCCGACACGGGGCATGCCCCGGCCGTCATTATTAACTGTCGGCGCGGGTGCCCAGCCCCATCGCCTGGCGGGCAAACCAGCGTTTGGCCGGCGGCAACAAATCGAGGCTGAGCAAGCCAAGGTTGCGCCCCAGCGAGACCAATGGCTGCTCACTGCCGAACACCCGTGTTACCTGGTCCGAGAAGCCAATTGTCAGTTGCTGGTCGAGTTTTTGCCGCTGTTGATAACTCAGCAGCGTGGCAAAATCACCGGGCTTTTTGTCGCTCGCCAACAAGGCGTCGGCCAATGCCTGCGCATCGCGCAAGGACAGGTTGAAACCCTGGCCGGCAATCGGGTGCAGGCTGTGAGCCGCGTTGCCCAGAATAGTCAGGTGCGGGCGTACCTGCTCTTCGGCTTCGACCAGCGAAAGCGGGTACAAATGCCGTGCGCCGACCTGCTTGAGGGTGCCCAGGCGGTAGCCGAATACAGCCTGCAACTCGCTGAGGAAGCTGCGTTCATCCAGTGCCGCCAGGCGCCGGGCATCCATCCCCAGACGGGTCCATACCAGCGCACAACGGTTGTCGGGCAATGGCAACAAGGCCATCGGACCTTCATCGGTGAAACGCTCGAACGCCATTCCGGCGTGGGGCTGGCTCGGGGTGATGTTGGCAATTAGCGCACTTTGATCGTATGGCCGCTTGCGCACATGAATCCCCAACTGCTCGCGCAAGCCCGAGCGACCGCCATCGGCCAGTACTGCCAGGTCGCAGTCGAGCGTGGTTTCGTCATTGAGCGTCAAGCGGTAGCCATCTTCGAGCGGCTGCATGTGGATAACTTCAGCCGGGCAACGCCAGCTGATCACGTCCGGGTCCAGACTTTTCCACAGGCTTTGGCCGAGCCAGGTGTTTTCGACCACATACCCGAGCGCCGGAACCCCTTCTTCGCTGGACGACAAACGAGCCGTGGAAAAACGCCCGCGATCGGACACGTGAATGTCCTTGATCGGCTCGGCACGCTCGGCAATGGCTTGCCAAAGCCCCATCCGCTCGTAGATTTGCCGCGCACCATAACTAAGCGCCGACGAGCGGGCATCGTAGCTCGGCTGATAACTGTTGCCGGGAGCAAACGGCTCGATCAATACGATTTTCCAGCCCCGGGCCTTGGCCCCGGCCTGCAGCGCCAAAGCAAGACTGGCACCGACCAGTCCGCCACCGATGATCGCCAGACTGACCCGGTTCATACCGCGCCCGCTCGTGCTGCAGCCATCAAGGCTTCGATATCCGCGACGGTTTTCGGCACGTCGCCGGTCAAGACCTCACAGCCCTGTTTGGTGACCACTACGTCGTCCTCAATGCGCACCCCGATGCCGCGCCATTTTTTGGCGACATTCAGATTATTCGGGCTGATGTAGATGCCGGGCTCAACCGTCAGGGTCATGCCGACTTCCAGCACGCGCCATTCACCGCCCACCTTGTATTCACCCACGTCATGCACATCGAGCCCCAGCCAGTGGCCAGCGCGATGCATGTAAAAGGGTTTATAGGCTTCGCTGGCGATCAGTTGATCCACATCGCCCTGCAACAGGCCCAGTTCAACCAGCCCCGCCGTGATCACCTGAACCGTGGCTTCGTGGGCCTGGTTCCAGTGTTTGTCGGGCGCGATCTGGGCAAACGCGGCTTCCTGGGACGCCAGCACCAGTTCGTATATGGCTTTTTGTTCAGGCGAGTACTTGCCGCCGACCGGGAATGTACGGCTGATATCACTGGCGTAGCAGTCGATCTCACACCCGGCATCGATCAATACCAGGTCGCCATCCTTGAGCAGGGCGTCATTTTCCTGGTAGTGCAGGATGCAGCTGTTATCGCCAGAGGCGACGATCGAGCCATAGGCTGGCATTTTTGCCCCGCTTTTACGGAATTCATAATCCAGTTCGGCCTCGAGGCTGTACTCATGCAAACCGGCACGGCTGGCCTGCATGGCGCGCACATGGGCGCGAGCCGAGATTTGCGCCGCATGGCGCATGACCTTGATCTCTGCCGCCGATTTATACAGGCGCATGTCATGCAGCAGATGATCCAGAGCAACGAATTCGTTGGGCGGCTGAGCACCGAGGTTCGCCTTGGAGCGGATCGTGTTGATCCACTCCATCAGGTTGCGATCAAAATCGGGGTTGCTGCCCATCGCCGAATACACCCGGTCACGGCCTTCAATCAGCCCCGGCAGGATGTCGTCAATGTCAGTGATGGGAAACGCATCGTCTGCGCCGAAGTCGCTGATCGCGCCTTCTTGCCCGGCCCGCAAGCCGTCCCACAGCTCACGCTCGGCATTGCGCTCGCGGCAAAACAGTACGTATTCACCGTGGGCCCGGCCCGGAATCAGGACAATCACCGCCTGGGGCTCTGGAAAGCCGCTCAGATACTGGAAATTGCTCTCCTGGCGGTAAACATGTTCGACATCGCGATTACGAATTGCCACTGGCGCAGCAGGAAGAATCGCAATGCTGTTGGGCTCCATCTGCGCCATGAGCGCCTTGCGGCGACGTGTGTATTCCGATTTCGGGATATGGATCATGGGCAGACGGGTTCCCTCTTGACGATCAATCAGTGCAGCGAAGGCTTGGCAGCCGCAGGCTCAGCAGTTTTTTTGGTTTCAGTGAACAGCAACAGCGGCGCGACGCGCAGGTATTCCATCACTTCCATGTAGTCGCTTTCGCCGTCTTCGGATTCTTCCAGGGCATCTTGCACCTGGGAAATGGCCGCCAGATCGTTCAGAACTTCTTTACCTTCAAGACTCAAGGCATTGTCACGGTAGTTCAGGCCGAAACCGGCCAGGAAACCCTGACACCACTCACCCAGGGCGATGGCGCGTTCAGTCAGCGGCGCATCATCGGTAGGCAACAGCAACACGACGGTCATGTCGTCGCCGGTCAGTTCGCCTTTAACCATTTCTTGCAAACCGATCAGGGCATTGCGTACGTTGTCACTGATTTCATTTTCGCTTTGGAACAGCTCTTTGGCATCCGCCAGCCAGCCGTCGTGGTCAAAGCCGGCGCCAGCAGCGCTGCGACCCAACAACAGGCCGTGCAGTTCTGCAGGCGAAACATTATGGCCGCTGGAGGTCAGCAGGGTGGCAAAGGCTTGATACGGGGAATTCTGAATAGGCATGGTCAGCTAGGCGCCAAGCGGCGCTATGTCTAGAATGGAGGCCTTGTATCCTAGCATCGGCAGACGTGCCAGACCATCGAGGCGTCAACTCGTTTGACGGTTACCATCCATCAGAAAATACACAGTAGGACACAATGGAAGACACCGACCTGCATGCACTGATGGCCAGGCTCGAGCTGCTGATCAGCCGCGTCGAGCAACTTAACCGTCAAAACGGACTCTTAGTAGCTCAGGAAAAAACTTGGCGCGAGGAACGCGCGCACCTCATTGAAAAAAACGAAATCGCCCGACACAAGGTGGAATCGATGATTTCGCGCCTCAAAGCCCTGGAGCAAGACTCATGAGTACTAGCAGCAGCGTCACCGTGCACATCCTCGATAAAGAATATTCGATCATGTGCCCCCAGGAAGAACGCACCAATCTGGTGAGTGCCGCCCGCTATCTGGATGGCAAAATGCGGGAAATCCGCAGCAGCGGCAAAGTTATTGGCGCCGACCGTATCGCCGTAATGGCCGCCCTGAATATCACCCACGATCTGTTGCACAGACAGGAAATCGCCGAAGTTCAGCCCAACGGCTCAACTCGCGAACAGGTGCGCGACCTGCTGGAGCGCGTCGATCTGGTGCTCGCCACTGATCCGAACGAACGTCAGAGCTGATTCAAAAGGTTTCTTTGGGGTATACTCGCGCCACTCCCTGGAGTATTCGCCAGTTAGCGATGTCCCTGAGCCGATTCGCACTACCCTGGAGCTTGCACGTTGGACCGGTGTGCATGTCCGCTCGACGGAAAGCCTTAAGGTCTACTGCAACTTCCACCTTGAACTTTCGGGTTCAAGGGCCAAGCCGACAGCGGTACGTCGGGGAGCCTGATTTCCAGCGCAATGCCGGCCATGAGCTGGCATTGCCTTTCACGAGCCAACCGTCCGGTGAACTCGATCTTGAACAGCACCATGACCGAACCTGCGACACGCCCGCAACTTCGACGACTGCTGCGCAAAGCCCGCCGCGAACTTTCGCCCTGCGAGCAACGCCAGGCTGCCCGCGGCCTGTACCGGCAACTGGCGCAACACCCGCTGTTTCGCCGCGCCAGACATATCTCGCTGTACCTGCCCACTGACGGTGAAATCGATCCGCGCCTGCTGCTGCGTGAAGCACAGCGTCGGGGCAAGATTACTTACCTGCCCGTGCTCAGCGCATGGCCACGAACCAAGATGGTGTTTCAGCGCGTTGCACCCGGTGAAAAACTGATCCCCAATCGCTTTCGAATTCTCGAACCCCGAATCAACCGCGCACGCCAGCGCAAGGTCTGGGCACTGGACCTGGTGCTGTTGCCGCTGGTGGGGTTTGATCAAGCCGGGGGACGACTGGGCATGGGCGGCGGTTTTTATGACCGCAGCCTGGCCTATCTGGCCCGTCGCCAAAGCTGGCGCAAGCCGACACTGCTGGGGCTGGCCCACGAATGTCAGAAAGTAGAGAGTCTGGCCCAGGCCAGTTGGGATGTGCCGCTACAGGGTACGGTCTCGGACAAGCAGTGGTACGTTGCCCACTGACTGCCAGGGCGTCACTGTCACATTGACTGGAAGTGTCTAGCGCTTGAAAGGTTGTACCTGTTGCTGCGCCAGTTCCATCGAGGTGTCGGTCGAAGTTGACCAGAGGCTTTGCGCATAACCCGTTGTAACCACGCCCAAACCGAACAAAATAACCAAAATCCACAGTAAATCCGGTTTGCGTTTCATCGATTGCCCCCCTTCAGGCAAATCAACACGATGACAGCAACGGTTTTTGTTATAGGCCGTGCAGCAGCGTCAAGCTTAAAATCCCGGCATTCTGAGGCAACACGAACTGACACGCAAACGCTGGCGTCAACCGACTGTCGGTTTACAAATATCTTGCCAGACAAAATGACCAGGCAGCATTTGAGGAGCAGTGAAAATGGCCTATTGGTTGATGAAATCCGAGCCCGACGAGTTCTCTATCAAGGATTTGCAGAAGATTGGCGAAGCGCGCTGGGATGGCGTGCGTAACTATCAGGCGCGCAACTTTATACGGAGCATGAGCACCGGCGACGAGTTCTTCTTCTACCATTCCAGCTGCCCCGAGCCTGGGATTGCCGGGATTGGCCGAATCGTCCAGTCCGCGTATCCGGACCCCACGGCCCTGGACCCCGAAAGCCACTATTTCGACCCCAAGGCCAGCGCCGAAAAAAACCCATGGAGTGCATTGCAAGTGGCACACGTGCAAACCTTCCCCAGGGTCATCAAGCTCGACTACCTGAAACAACAAAGCGCGCTGGCCGAAATGCCACTGGTACAAAAAGGCAGCCGCCTCTCAGTCATGCCCGTAACTGCCGAGCAATGGGCAGTGGTGCTGGGCCTGCTTTAGTAACACTCGGCTCCCGGGTTGAATCCGCCCCGGCTCCGGCAACATCCTGTATTAGCGTCTAGGCTCTCAACTTCCTTTGACTGGCATCAAGCCTGCGCGGCCTTGAAACAGTCAAACTAGAGCGCTCTGTGACACAGGATGTCGGCATGTCTAAGAATCACCGTCTTTCCCATTACTTCGTTATTCCTTTGGCAATATTGCTGATTGCCGCAGGCGGGGTCGGTTACTGGAAATCCCTGCACGACCGCCTCCCTGAAGGGATCAGCATGGGCAACGGTCGACTCGAGTCCACGGAAGTGCAGATCGCCGCGAAGATTCCGGGTCGCCTGGCCGAGGTTCTGGTCGATGAAGGTGATCACGTGACCAAGGGCCAGTTACTGGCCCGCATGGACACCCGCACCCTTGAAGCCACCCGCGCCCAGGCCCAGGCCGAAGTACAGCGCGCACGTGAGGCCCTGGCGGCCAATGAAGCCAACGTGCAATTGCGCCAAAGCGAAAAACTGCTGGCCAGTCAGGAGCTCAAACGCTTTCGCCAACTGTCCGAACGCGGTTTTGCCAGCGCCCAGCTGCTAGATCAGCAACAGGCAAAATTCAATACCAGCAACTCCGCGGTGGTTGCCGCACAGGCTCAAGTTGCCGCCGCCAAAGCCGCCATCGTGTCCAGCGAAGCGCACGTCGCGCAACTCACCAGTGAAATAGAAGACAGCAGCCTGCGAGCGCCAATCAACGGGGTGATCCAGTTGCGCCTGGCCGAGCCCGGCGAAGTGCTGGGCTCCGGTGGGCGGGTATTCATGCTGATCGACCCGAGCGACCAGTACATGAATCTGTACTTGCCCGCCTCGGTGGTCGGCAAGCTGGCGGTTGGCGCTCAAGCCCGCATCGTGCTCGACGCCCTGCCCGATCAGCCACTGCCGGCAAAAATCTCCTTTGTCGCAGCCAAATCGCAGTTCACCCCCAAAGAAGTCGAAACCCGTGACGAGCGGCAAAAACTGGTGTTCCGGGTCAAGCTGCGCCTGACCGACCCGGCCGCCGTACCTCAAGCAAAACCGGGCATGCCGGGAGCCGGTTATGTTCGGACCAGCGACGTGAACTGGCCGGCTAACCTGCAATGAGCGACCTGGCGCTCAACGCCAGTGGCATCAGCCACAGGTACGGCAAACAACAAGCCCTGCTAGACATTGCCTTCAGCCTGCCAAAAGGCACGCGCTGCGGGCTGATTGGCCCGGATGGCGCGGGCAAGTCGAGCTTGCTGGGGCTGATTGCCGGGGTCAAAAAACTACAGCAAGGCTCACTGCAAGTGCTTGGCGGCCCCATTGACGACCGTCGCCATCGCAACACCCTGTATCCGCTGATTGCCTTTATGCCCCAGGGCCTGGGCGGCAATCTTTATCCGGAATTGTCGATCAGCGAGAACATCCGTTTTTTTGGCACTCTGTTTGGCTTGTCCAGAGATGACTGCGAACAGCGTATGGCGCAGTTGCTCAAGGCTACCGACCTTGAGCGCTTTGCCGAACGCCCCGCAGGCAAGCTGTCCGGCGGGATGAAGCAAAAGCTCGGGCTATGTTGCGCGCTGATCCACGAGCCGGACCTGCTGATCCTCGACGAACCCACCACCGGTGTCGACCCGCTGTCACGGCGACGTTTCTGGGAGCTGGTGGATGACGTACGCAGTCAACGCCCACAACTCACATTGCTGGTCGCAACGGCCTACATGGAAGAGGCCGAGCAATTCGAACACTGCCTGATGCTGGATCGCGGCAAGTTGATTGCGGCCGGATTGAGCCGGGAACTGGCAGCCGTCACCACTACCGGCAAGCTGGATGAAGCCTTTACCCACTACCAGGGCGACAGCGCTCATAACAATGAACCGCTGGTGATACCGCCACGCACCAGCGACAACAGCGACATCGCCATTGAGGCCCACAACCTGACCCTCAAATTCGGCGACTTCACCGCGGTCAACAACGTCAGCTTTGCCATTGGCCGGGGCGAGATTTTCGGCTTTTTGGGCTCTAACGGCTGCGGCAAGACCACCACCATGAAAGTGCTGACCGGCCTGATGCCCGCCACGCAAGGCAGCGCCAGGCTGCTGGGTAATCCGGTTAACGCCAAAGACCTGGCCACCCGCAAGCGCGTAGGTTTCATGTCGCAGAGCTTCTCGCTGTACGGCGAATTGAGCGTACGCCAGAACCTGGTATTGCATGCCCAGCTCTTCGACTTGCCCAAGGCGCAAAGCCAGACCCGGATCGAGGAGCTGATCCAGCGCTTCGACCTCGCAGAGGTTGCCGAGCAACAATCCGGCGAACTGCCATTAGGTCTGCGCCAGCGCTTGTCCCTGGCAGTGGCGGTGTTGCATCGCCCCGAAGTGCTGATCCTCGATGAGCCCACCTCCGGCGTCGACCCCGCCGCGCGGGATGACTTCTGGCGCCTGTTGATCGAACTGTCCCGCGAGCAGGGGGTGACGATCTTTCTGTCCACCCACTTTATGAACGAGGCGCAACGCTGTGACCGGATTTCGCTGATGCACGCGGGCAAGGTACTGGCCTGCGACACCCCGGATGCGCTGCAAAAACAGTTCCACGGCGACACCCTGGAGGCGGCATTTGTCACCTGCCTGGAAGAAGCGCAAAACGATCCGGCCGCCAACGTGGCAACCCAAGCCGAGCCGCCACCGGCAGCTGCCGTGAATGCACCACCGCCACCGGGCAAAACCGGCTTCAGCATGGCCCGGCTGATTGCCGTCGCCAGCCGCGAATCCAAAGAATTACTGCGGGACAAGGTGCGCATGGCGTTCGCCCTGCTGGGCGCGGTGTTCATGATGGTCATTTTTGGCTACGGCATTTCCCTGGATGTGGAAAACCTCGCCTTCGCCGTGTACGACCAGGATCAAAGCCCCCAGAGCCGCGCCTACCTTGAAGCCTTTCGCAGTTCGCGTTATTTCGAGGAGCACGCGCCCATCCAGAGCGCAGACCAATTGCACGAACGCCTGCAGCGTTCCGAAATCAAGATCGCCCTGGAAATCCCGCCGGGCTTCGGTCGTGATCTTTACGCCGGACGCCAGCCCACCGTGGCCGCCTGGCTCGACGGCGGCATGCCGTTTCGGGCCGAAACCAGCCGCAACTATGTCGAAGCCGTACACTCGGCCAACCTTGAGCAACTGGCCGCACAAAGCAGCCTGGCGCAAAACAAGCAGGTAATGGCCAGGCTGGAAACCCGGTTCCGCTATAACCAGGACGTGATCAGCGTGAATGCCATCGGCCCCGGGGTGATGGCGCTGATTCTCGCGTTTATCCCGGCGATGCTCACGGCTCTGGGCATCGTGCGGGAAAAAGAACTGGGCTCGATCACCAACTTTTACGCCACGCCACTGACCCGGCTGGAATTTCTGCTGGGCAAACAGGCTCCCTACCTGGCGGTGAGCCTGGTCAACCTGGCATTGCTGGTGGCGATGAACCGCTGGCTGTTCGGCGTGCCGTTTAAAGGCAGCGGACTCACACTGGCATTGGGCGGACTCTTGTATGTACTGGCCACCACCAGCATGGGCCTGCTGATCTCCGCATTCACCCGCACCCAGATCGCGGCAATCCTGGGCACCATGATCATCACCAGCCTGCCGACCATTCAGTTCTCCGGGCTGATCGTGCCGCGCTCCTCCCTCGACGGATCTGCGGCGCTGATGGGCATGCTGTTCCCAGCCGGACACTTTCTCGACATAGCCGTAGGCACCTTCACCAAAGCCCTGGACCTTCGTCAGCTGTGGCCGCAATGCCTGGCACTGTTGGGGTTCTTTGTCGTGTTCACCGGACTGAGCCTGATCATGCTCAAGAAGCAGGAGGTTTGATGCACAAGCTCTCGCACATCCTGCGCCTGGGTCTTAAAGAACTCACCAGCCTGCGTCACGACAGTGTCTTGCTCCTGTTTTTGCTCTATGCCTTCACCGTAGCTATCTATATGCCAGCGGCCGGCTCGATCATCGGCGTGCATAACGCCAGCGTGGCCATCGTCGATGAAGACCACAGCCAGTTATCGCGCAAACTGGCGGAGTCGCTGCTACCGCCCGAATTCCAGGCACCGCAGGACTTGCCTTACGATCAGCTGGACCAGTCGATGGACAGCGGCCGCTACACCTTTGTGATCAACCTGCCGGCCAACTTCCAGGCCGACTTGCTGGCCGGACGCGAACCGGGCGTACAGGTCAACGTTGATGCCACGGCCATGAGCCAGGCATTTATGGGGGCGGGGTATATCGGCCGGATCTTCCAGCGCGAACTGCTCAACTACACCGGGCAGGCCGATGCCGCGGCCAATACGCCGGCGCTGCTCAGCAGCCGCGCGTTGTTCAACCCCAACCTGGAGGGCGGCTGGTTTCTGGCGGTGATCCAGATCGTCAACAACATCACCATCCTGGCCATCGTCCTGACCGGCACTGCGCTGCTGCGCGAGCGTGAACACGGCACCCTCGACCACCTGCTGGTCCTGCCACTGACGGCACTGGAAATCATGCTCGCAAAAATCTGGAGCAACATGCTGGTGGTGGTGCTGTGTACCTGGATATCGCTGGAAGTCGTGGTGAAATGGGCCCTGGGCGTGCCGCTGGCGGGGTCGTTGACCCTGTTTTTACTGGTAACGGCACTTTACCTGTTTGCCAGTACCGCACTGGGAATCTTCCTCGCGACCCTGGCCCGCTCAACGCCGCAGTTCGGTTTGCTGGCGATCCCGGTGATCATTCCGATGCTCCTGCTATCGGGCGGGAGCACCCCGCTGGACAGCATGCCCGAATGGTTGCAATGGGTGATGCAGTGCTCGCCCTCGACGCACTTTGTGAGCCTGAGTGCGGCGATATTGTTTCGCGATGCGGGGGTAGAAGTGGTGTGGCCGGACCTGTTGGCACTGACCACTATTGGCCTGGTATTTTTCGCCATTGCCCTTGCGCGGTTTCGCAAGAGCCTGGCGTCTTAGTCATGGGACTGAACACATGCCTGCAGACGCCAGGCCCGGACACTTACTGAACGATTAAATTGTTAAACAGCAAATCCTCGACCATCGGCTTGCCGGTCTCTTCGAGCATCACCTGCTGAATCTGTTTCAAGGCCTCCTGGCGCAGCTTCTCCTTGGCTTCAACACTGCCCAGGCTTGCGCTGGTCTGCTGGGTAAACAAACCCACCAACTGATTACGAATCAACGGATCATTGGCTTTCACCGCCTTGGCCGCCTCGGCTCCGGACACGCGCAACGAAATGTCCGCCTTGTACACCTTGAGCCTGGAACTGCCATCGAGCCCGTAGTTACCCACGAACGGCGGGTTCAGGGTGACATAGCTGACCTTGGCAGCGCCCTCTTCGGCTTCTTCTGCAAGCGCCACCATCGGCCAGGACAGGGCCAGCATCAATACAATCCACGCTTTCACAATTCGCTCCTCGGTACGGGTTGAAGAAGCAGCCGGGGCTGCTTGCACATCTATTTCTGGTTATCGGCCAGTTAGCGCAAAGCCGTAGGGCTCCGATCCTGGCGTGAGACAGATCCGAATAAACGGACAGACCTGCCCTTTAATTTTTTATCCACAGCCCGTTTCTCCAGGCCTGTGGACAGTTTGACCCGTTGCGTCTGCCAAGCGGGCTGTGGAAGGTTTCACCCCCAGGCAACAGGTTCACAAATGAAAGTGCTCTGTGGGATTTTTCCTATAACAGCAGAAAGTAAGGCCTGTCATTTTCAGTAACGAAAATGTAACGTTCGCGCTCGCTGATATAACAAGAAATTTGGAGCTCTTGAATGTTTGCTTTCTTTCGACCTGCCGCACACCAGGCGCCCCTGCCTGAAGAAAAAATCGACAGTACTTATCGACGTCTGCGCTGGCAGATTTTCGCGGGTATTTTCTTTGGCTACGCGGGTTATTACCTGCTGCGCAAAAACTTCTCGCTGGCCATGCCGTACCTGATTGACGAGGGTTACACCCGGGGTCAACTGGGTCTGGCCATGTCCGCGATTGCCATCGCTTATGGTTTGTCCAAGTTCCTCATGGGGCTGGTGTCCGACCGTTCCAACCCGCGCTTCTTCCTGCCCTTCGGCCTGCTGATTTCAGCAGGCGTGATGTTCATTTTCGGTTTCGCACCCTGGGCCACCTCCAGCGTCACCATGATGTTCATTTTGCTGTTTATCAACGGCTGGGCCCAGGGCATGGGCTGGCCGCCAAGCGGTCGGACCATGGTTCACTGGTGGTCGCAGAAAGAACGCGGCGGTGTAGTGTCAGTCTGGAATGTGGCGCACAACGTTGGCGGAGGCTTGATCGGGCCGCTGTTTTTGCTGGGTATGGCCTGGTTCAACGACTGGCACGCGGCATTCTATGTACCGGCTACCGTTGCCCTGCTGGTCGCGCTGTTTGCGTTTATCACCATGCGCGACACCCCGCAGTCCGTGGGCTTGCCACCGATCGAGCAATACAAGAATGATTACCCGGCCGGTTACGACTCCAGCCACGAAGACGAATTCAGCGCCAAAGAGATTTTCGTCAAATACGTGCTGCGTAACAAAATGCTGTGGTACATCGCCCTGGCTAACGTATTCGTTTATTTGCTGCGCTACGGCGTCCTGGACTGGGCTCCGACTTACCTCAAGGAAGCCAAACACTTCACCGTGGACACCACTTCGTGGGCGTACTTCTTCTATGAGTGGGCAGGTATTCCGGGCACGCTGCTGTGCGGCTGGATGTCAGACAAGATCTTCCGCGGCAATCGCGGCCTGACCGGCATTGTGTTCATGTCCCTGGTGACCGTCGCCACGCTGGTTTACTGGCTCAACCCGCCGGGTAACCCGAGCATTGACATGATCGCGCTGTTCTCCATCGGCTTCCTGATTTACGGCCCGGTGATGCTGATCGGCTTGCAGGCCCTGGAACTGGCGCCGAAGAAAGCAGCCGGTACTGCCGCAGGCTTTACCGGGCTGTTCGGCTACCTGGGCGGTTCGGTGGCAGCCAGTGCGGCCATGGGCTATCTGGTTGACCACTTCGGCTGGGATGGCGGCTTTGTACTGCTGATCAGCGCATGCCTGTTGGCGATTGCGTTCATGATCCCGACCCTGCGCCACAAGAATGTCGCCAGTGCCGAGCGGGCAACCGACGCTTAAGACAACGACATGCAACGCTTGAGCCGCGCCTCCAGATTCAGATCTGGCATGGCGTGGCTACGCAGGGCGCTTACGGTCTGCTCGACATAATCGCGAGTAGTGCCGTAACGCCCGTTGGCGTTGGCCAGTACCTGGCTGAGTACACCGTCCGACAGGTTGCCCGCATAGCTGGGTAGATGTCGCTCCAGCACAAACCCCAATGCCTGCACCTGACTGCCATCCTCCAGCCGGCAGGTGAGCCAGTGCGGCCGATAAGACGGCACCGGCATTTCACGCAGCCACAGGGCATAGAGCGAGGCATCGAGGTTGTCTTCAGGCAGCCGATAGGCAAAACCGCTGCACGAACCGCCCCGGTCCAGACCAAACACCAGCCCCGGCCATTGCGGCGTGCCACGATGTTCGTGGGACCACAGATACAGCCCGCGATGATAGCCATGCACCCGCCCGCGCTTGCGCTCGACCGCCGAACACTCGGGGCGCCAGATCAGTGAGCCATAGGCGAATAACCAGACGGGGCCGCCTTGATGACAGGCCATGGTGGCTTGCAAGGATTGCTGAAGTTGTTCTGGGGTCAACGGCGCCCCAAGATCGAGTCGCGGAGGGTAATCCGGGTTTAAACACACAGATTCAATTACAGTCATAACTAAGGCTTTTGGATCCTGCTCGCATTACATGATGTAAACGAAAGTAACGACCTGAATGGTATAGCACTAAAAAGCAAATGACTTGCAGGTCCGGACCTGTGGCAACCTAGAAAAACCGGCCTGGCTTATTACACTTGTGTAAGGCGCAGGTTCAGGTAACTGGCACCACAGATCTCTATAGTGTTGCGCCCCAATATAATGACAGAGGCCACCCTATGAGAAAGTCAGGAATCTGTTGCCTGTTTATGTTGGCTCATGCCAGCTTTGCGCTGGCCCAGGATGACACGCAGCAAAAAGACAAAGACTTCTGGTACGTGCAGACCAGTGTCTATACCAGACACTTTTCGCCAGACCCCGAGCACAATAACAATCAGGATCTGATCGGCCTGGAATATAACGACGCTTCAGGCTGGCTTGCGGGCGGAGCAACTTTTCGCAATTCATTTAGCCAGCGCTCTTATTACGCCTATGCCGGCAAACGCTTTGACAGTGAAAACTACCCGGTCTATTTGAAGCTGACCGGTGGCTTGCTGGAAGGCTATCACGGCGAGTATCAGGACAAGATCCCGCTCAATCGCTTCGGAGTTGCGCCGGTGATTATCCCCTCGGTCGGGGCCTATTACGGGCCCGTGGCGGCCGAGCTGGTGTTGCTCGGTTTCAATGCCGCCATGATCACCGCCGGACTGCGGATCTAAGGCTTGAAAACCTGCAGGAGCGAGCTGTTGGAAGCTCGCTCCTGCACAGATTTCAAGGGCGCGGGCAGTAGGCAAATACATCCGCGCGCATCTGGTGCGGGTCCATCCCGGCATTGACCAGTGCATCGAGGGTTCCATAGATCATCGCCGGGGAACCGCTGGCATAGACATGCACCGCCTTCAGATCGCTGATGTCTTCACACACGGCTTCATGCAACAGACCACAGCGGCCCTCCCAGCCACACAGATCACTGACGACCTTGTGCAGGAACAGGTTGGGAATCTTCTGCCAGGCGTCCCATTCCTCCAGGGTGTAGAAGTCTTCAGGGCGACGCACCCCCCAATACAAGTGCACCGGGTGCTGGAAGCCCTTCTCACGGCAATGCTCGATCAGGCTGTGCATTTGCGCCATGCCGGTACCGGCTGCGATCAGGACCAGCGGGCCGTCCGGCAACTCGGACAGGTGCGTGTCGCCAAACGGCAGCTCAAGGCGGACCATCCTGTTGCGCTGCAACTGCTCGATCAGGCTGCGGGCGCTGTCTTCGCGCACCAGTACGTGCAGCTCAAGATCACGCCCGGAGTGCGGGGCACTGGCCAGGGAAAAAGCCGACTTCTCGCCATTTTCCCGCTCCAGCATCACGTACTGTCCTGCGTGATAACGCGGCGGTTTGCCCGCCGGCGCACGCAAACGTACGCGCCAGACATCGCCGCCCATATCGACACATTCAATCAACTGACACGCCAGGCTACGCACCGGTAACTCTCCCAACGCAAGCACCCCGTCCCACAACACCACGCAGTCTTCAAGCGGCGCTGCCAGGCAGGTATAAAATTCGCCGTGATCGCGGACTTCTCCCGCCTGCTCCACCTGGCCTTCAACCAGCAAGGCCGCACAGACATGACAATTACCATTGCGGCAACTTTGCGGGCATTCATAGCCCAGGCGTTGCGCCGCATTCAGAATCCGCTCTCCAGGCAAAGTTTCCAGCACCGCGCCTGAAGGCTGCAAGGTTACACGCATCAATCTATTCCTAATTGATTCCAGATGTCATCGATCCGGCGTGTGACCGCCTCATCCTTGACGATGACCCGACCCCATTCACGGGTGGTCTCACCCGGCCATTTGTTGGTTGCATCCAGCCCCATTTTCGAACCCAGACCGGAAACCGGCGAAGCGAAATCGAGGTAATCGATTGGAGTGTTGTCGATCATCACCGTGTCACGCTTGGGATCCATGCGCGTGGTAATGGCCCAGATCACGTCATTCCAGTCCCGGGCATTGATATCGTCGTCTGTCACGATAACGAACTTGGTGTACATGAACTGGCGCAAGAACGACCACACACCCAGCATGACGCGCTTGGCGTGGCCCGGATATTGTTTCTTCATGGTCACAATGGCCATGCGGTACGAACAACCCTCTGGCGGCAGATAGAAATCGGTGATTTCCGGGAACTGCTTTTGCAGAATCGGCACGAACACTTCATTGAGCGCCACACCTAAAATCGCTGGCTCATCCGGTGGCCGGCCAGTGTAAGTGCTGTGGTAGATCGGTTTGATCCGATGGGTGATGCGTTCAACGGTGAACACCGGGAAGCTGTCGACTTCGTTGTAGTAGCCGGTGTGGTCGCCGTAAGGACCTTCGGGGGCCATCTCGCCAGGGTGGATCACGCCTTCAAGGATGATTTCGGCAGTGGCAGGCACTTGCAGATCATTGCCACGGCACTTCACCAGCTCGGTGCGATTGCCCCGCAGCAAGCCTGCAAAGGCGTACTCGGACAGGCTGTCAGGCACCGGTGTTACGGCACCGAGGATGGTCGCCGGGTCTGCACCCAGGGCCACCGCTACCGGGAACGGCTGACCCGGGTGTTTCTCGCACCAGTCACGATAGTCCAGCGCGCCGCCACGATGGCTCAGCCAGCGCATGATGACTTTGTTGCGGCCAATGACCTGCTGGCGATAAATACCCAGATTTTGACGGTCCTTGTTCGGACCCTTGGTCACGGTCAGGCCCCAGGTAATCAGCGGCGCCACGTCGCCCGGCCAGCAATGCTGAACCGGCAGCATGGCAAGGTCGACATCGTCACCTTCAATGACCACTTCCTGACACACCGCGTCCTTGACGACTTTCGGGGCCATGGCAATGATCTTGCGAAAGATAGGGAGCTTGGACCACGCGTCTTTCAGACCTTTAGGCGGCTCAGGCTCTTTGAGGAAGGCCAGCAGCTTGCCAATTTCACGCAACTCGCTGACCGACTCGGCCCCCATGCCCATGGCCACGCGCTCAGGCGTGCCAAACAGGTTGCCGAGTACCGGGATCGTATGTCCTGTCGGGTTTTCGAATAGCAGCGCCGGGCCCTTGGCCCGCAGCGTGCGGTCGCAGATTTCTGTCATCTCCAGCACAGGAGACACGGGAATCTGGATGCGTTTCAACTCTCCGCGCTGCTCTAACTGCTGCACGAAATCCCGAAGATCCTTGAATTTCATTGACGTTGGCACCCTCAAAATAGGCGTACATCCTACCTGCTATGGCGTGAGCTGGCAGCTTATCGCTGCTCAGCGGGCCGTATTCACCTCACTCACGCCGGTCAACTCTTGAGCTGCCGCCTCTTCGAACACCGGCGCCAACACTGGCAGCATTAACCGGGCACCCGCCTCTGACAGATGATTGTCGTCGGTGTACAACGAATGACCATCGCGCTGCGCACGACACAGACCCGAGGCGTCGCAAAGCGCCGGGGTCGGATCCAGCACCATGACACCGGCGTCAGCTGCTGCAATTTGCGCGAACAAGCGGTTAATGAATGCTTTTTGCTTGAGGTGGTCGGCCAATGGAAATCCAACGTCGGCTGTCGGTTTATGCAGCATGGCCAGGCGGCTTAGTCGGTACGGCGGATTGAACGGCTGCAGCGGTACATCTTTCATGAGCCAGACCCGATAGCCGGCCTTGCGCAACTGCTCCACCCTGGCCCGCACGCCGTCAGCAAGCCTCTGCTCGGCAACGGCTGGGTCATAACGGCCATCGGCACCCTTCAGTGCATGGCCGTGATCGCCCTTGGCGTCGCCATACAGGTACAGGCCCCAGCGGGCCACCAACAATACATCCGTGAACGGTTCCGTCTTCAGGGCCTGCTCCACGCGACGGTTGTAATTGGCACAGCGCTCGCCATGTTCCAGCCCCTCAAGGGGCAAACAGCCCGCCGAACTGGCCAGCATCACGTTAACCCCGTGCTGCCGGGCGTTGGCGTCCAGCGCCGGAATCAATGCCGTGGCATGACTGTCCCCCCAAACCAGCAACTGCGCGGGCTCGAACCCGGAAGCGCTATTGCCGTAGCGGCAAAAAGGCGTATCGGCAGGGCTCTTGTCGTCGGTGATACAGGCCATCAACTCAGGACGCCAGTGGCTGGCATTGGCGTACTGCAACGCATGCTCGGACAAGCGGGACGGCAAACCGTCAGTCCAGCGCAGCGTTTGCCCGGCCAGCCCCAGTACCAGGATACCCAGACCCGCAGCGAGCAAAATCTGACGCCGCCCTGCCAACAATCGACGCTCACGAAACGGGGTTTCGATGTAGCGCCAGGACAAATATCCAAGTACCAGTGTCAGTGCGATCAACGCACCGGTGAGGACAGGACCTGGCTCATCCACGTCGGCATAGCTGGCGAAAACAAACACCGGCCAATGCCACAGGTACCAGGAATACGAGATCAGGCCGAGCCCTACCAGCAGGCGGGAACTCAAAATACGCCCTACCCAGGTGCTGTGATGCTCATTGGCCCAAATCAGGGCAACCACACCCAGCACCGGCAACAGTGCTGCTGCTCCAGGGAACGGGGTGTTTTTGTCGTAAGCGAAAACCGCGATAAGGATCAGTCCGAGCCCGAGCAAGCTTATGCATTGCGCGGCGGCGGCTGTAAGGCGCGTCTTACTGACCGGTGCGACCGCCAGCATCGCGCCAGCCAACAGCTCCCAGGCCCGCATCGGTAACAGGAAAAAGGCCTTTTCAGGGTGTTGCGCAACAGCCCACACGCTTAATCCGAACGAGATCAGCAACACACCAAACAAGGCCAGACGCCAATGCCTGAAGCGACTGGCCAACAGGGTCAGCAGCAGCGGGAAAACAATATAAAACTGTTCTTCAACCGCCAGCGACCAGGTATGAAGCAGCGGTTTTAAATCGCTGGCCACATCGAAATAGCCATCCTGGCGCATGAACAACAGGTTGGAGGCGAACATCACCTGGTATCGAACTGACTGGCCCAGTTGCTCGTAGTCCTTGGGTGCCATCAAGAACCAGCCCACCGCGAGCACGACTGCAATCATGGCGAACAGTGCGGGCAGGATACGCCGCGCACGCCGGGTCCAGAACTCGACGAAACTGAAGCGCCCGGCCTCGCGCTGGCGCCAGATGATCGAGGTGATCAGATACCCCGAGATCACGAAGAATACGTCGACCCCGACGAACCCGCCGGTCAGCCCCGGCACCCCGAAGTGAAACAAGACGACAGCAATGACGGCAATGGCGCGCAAGCCATCGATGTCCCGGCGATATACAAGAGAGCTCATCAATGTCCAAATCCAGAAATATTGTTTTTATTGACCGGTACCAGCCCAAAAGCTTCCTTTTAAATGCAAAAAAATGGCGCCCCTAGGGACGCCATTTTTTAAGACCCGAAAACGTATTACTTACGCTTCATCGACAAGAAGAACTCATCGTTGGTCTTGGTCTGCTTCAACTTGTCGATCAGGAACTCGATGGCTGCAACTTCGTCCATCGGGTGCAACAGCTTGCGCAGGATCCACATGCGTTGCAACTCGTCATCGGCAGTCAGCAACTCTTCGCGGCGAGTGCCGGAACGGTTGATGTTGATCGCCGGGAAGACGCGCTTTTCAGCGATCTTGCGGTCCAGAGGCAGTTCCATGTTGCCGGTGCCTTTGAACTCTTCGTAGATCACTTCATCCATCTTCGAGCCGGTTTCAACCAGCGCGGTAGCGATGATGGTCAGCGAGCCGCCTTCTTCGATGTTTCGCGCAGCACCGAAGAAACGCTTTGGCTTCTCAAGGGCGTGAGCATCGACACCACCGGTCAGTACCTTGCCGGAGCTAGGGATAACGGTGTTGTAGGCACGAGCCAGACGGGTAATGGAGTCGAGCAGGATCACCACGTCTTTTTTGTGTTCGACCAGGCGCTTGGCCTTCTCGATCACCATTTCAGCAACCTGCACGTGGCGGGTTGGTGGCTCGTCGAACGTGGAAGCAACCACTTCGCCACGAACGGTACGCTGCATTTCGGTAACTTCTTCCGGACGCTCGTCGATCAACAGAACGATCAAGTGCACTTCAGGGTTGTTACGCGAGATGTTGGACGCGATGTTCTGCAGCATGATGGTCTTGCCCGCTTTTGGCGGAGCAACGATCAGACCACGCTGACCTTTACCGATCGGGGCGCACAGGTCGATCACACGACCGGTCAGATCTTCGGTGGAACCGTTACCGATTTCCATCTTCATGCGTACGGTCGGGAACAGCGGGGTCAAGTTCTCGAAGAGAATCTTGTTTTTCGCGTTCTCTGGACGATCGTAGTTGATCGTGTCGACTTTCAGCAGGGCGAAGTACCGCTCGCCTTCTTTTGGCGGACGGATTTTACCGACGATGGTGTCGCCGGTGCGCAAGTTGAAGCGTCGAATCTGGCTTGGCGAGACATAAATATCGTCTGGGCCGGCCAGGTAAGAAGCGTCAGCGGAACGGAGGAAGCCGAAGCCGTCCTGGAGAATCTCCAGCACGCCATCACCGGAGATTTCCTCGCCGCTTTTCGCGTGCTTTTTGAGCAGGGAGAAAATCACGTCCTGCTTGCGCGAACGGGCCATATTTTCTATGCCCATCTGTTCGGCCAATTCGAGCAGTTCGGTAATCGGCTTTTGCTTGAGTTCAGTCAGGTTCATATAGGAATGACGTAATCATTTATGGAGGGGGAAATTAAGCTTTTGGCTTAATGAGGCCGCGCCGCAGAGAAGGCGACAGGATCGCGTACTAATTCGATAAGGAGTGCGTCGGCGACGGCTTGCAGGGGGCAGTGGAGAAACCAGTGCGGGGCCGAATGTACCACTTGAGTTTCATAGCGTCTAGTCCCTGAGCCATGAAAAAGCCCCGCATTTTGCGGGGCTTTTATCGACGCTTAAATGTTGGCGTCGAGGAATGCTGCCAGCTGCGACTTCGACAATGCACCAACCTTGGTGGCTTCGACGTTGCCGTTCTTGAACAACATCAGCGTTGGAATACCACGTACGCCGTGCTTGGCCGGGGTTTCCTGGTTCTCATCGATGTTCAGTTTGGCAATAGTCAACTTGCCTTTGTAAGTCTCGGCGATCTCGTCCAGAACTGGCGCGATCATTTTGCAAGGGCCACACCATTCAGCCCAGTAGTCGACCAGTACAGCGCCTTCAGCCTTGAGAACATCGGCCTCAAAGCTAGCGTCGGTGACGTGTTTAATAAGATCGCTGCTCATGGAAGTCTCCGTGGTTGTAAGCAAAAACGTAGCACATCATAGCTGTCATCACCGCGTTCAGGAAGCTGACCCTTGATTGACTCTTACTATAGAGCTGCTTGAGCAAAGGTATCGCCCGTACCTTTGCCCCGGCGCCATCGACGGGACGGGCCCGATGGCGGCGACCCATGAAATGCGCTTCGCCCGGGAAGTCGGGGACAAACGGGGGTTTATGCATCAGGGTAAAGCCCACGGAGCTGGCGAATGTCATCGGCACCAACCCGCTGCAGGAACGAGCTTGCTCGCGAGCCGTGCAAAGGGATTAACAGCACGCTTCTACAAAAAGAAGAATCGCACAGCAAAATACGAACCCGCCGGGAGCAGCTAACGTCATTGCTTACGTGCGCCACATCAATGCATCTGATACTACGCGTTGGCGCGAGCGTTTGATCGTGGCACGATGGCGAAGTTATCGACCGAGACCCTTCAACCATGCCCCAATCCCAAAGCAAGAATCCATCCCTGATCGCCGCTATTGATCTGGGTTCTAACAGCTTTCACATGGTGGTGGCCAAGGCCCAGAACGGAGAAATCCGTATCCTGGAGCGACTTGGTGAGAAGGTTCAATTAGCTGCCGGCATCGACGAAGAACGCAAACTCAACGAAGAATCCATGCAGCGCGGGCTTGATTGCCTGAAGCGCTTTGCGCAACTGATCAACGGCATGCCGTTGGGCGCCGTGAGAATCGTGGGCACCAACGCCCTGCGAGAAGCCCGCAACCGCAACGAATTTATCGTGCGCGCAGAAGAGATCCTGGGGCACACCGTCGAGGTCATTTCTGGCCGAGAAGAAGCGCGCCTCATCTATTTGGGCGTATCGCACACCCTCGCCGATACTCCGGGCAAACGCCTGGTCGCTGACATCGGCGGCGGCAGTACCGAATTCATTATCGGCCAGCGCTTTGAACCGCTGCTGCGCGAAAGCCTGCAAATGGGCTGCGTGAGTTACACCCAGCGCTATTTCCGCGACGGCAAAATCACTCCGGCCCGTTACGCCCAGGCCTATACCGCTGCCCGCCTCGAAATCATGAGCATTGAGCACGCGCTGCACCGCCTGACCTGGGACGAGGCTATCGGCTCCTCCGGCACCATTCGCGCCATCGGCCTGGCCCTCAAGGCTGGCGGACACGGCAACGGTGAAGTCAACGCCGAAGGGCTGGCCTGGCTCAAGCGCAAACTGTTCAAACTGGGCGAAGCGGACAAAATCGACTTTGAAGGCATCAAGCCTGACCGTCGTACCATTTTCCCGGCGGGCCTGGCGATTCTTGAGGCCATCTTTGACTCACTCGAACTGCAGCGCATGGACCATTGCGACGGCGCGCTACGTGAGGGCGTGCTGTATGACCTGCTGGGCCGTCATCACCATGAAGACGTGCGTGAGCGCACCCTCAGCTCGCTGATGGACCGCTACCACGTAGATCGCGAACAAGCCGCAAGGGTCGAGCGCAAAGCGCTGCGTGCCTTCGATCAAGTGGCCAAGTCATGGGAGCTCAAGGACGGGATCTGGCGTGAACTGTTGAGTTGGGCGGCCAAGGTGCATGAAGTCGGGCTGGATATCGCCCACTACCACTACCACAAACACGGCGCCTATCTGATCGAGCACTCCGACCTCGCGGGGTTTTCCCGTGAAGACCAGCAAATGCTCGCGCTGCTGGTACGCGGCCATCGCCGTAATATTCCCAAGGACAAGTTCGCCGAGTTCGGCGCCGAAGGCATCAAGCTGATTCGCCTGTGCGTGTTGCTGCGCTTTGCGATTTTGTTCTACCACATCCGTGGCAATCAGGAAGCGTCGCAGGTGAAGTTGCGCGCCGAGGGCGACCATCTCGAGGTGATCTTCCCCGAAGGCTGGCTGGAGCAAAACCCCTTGACCCAGGCCGACTTTGAGCAAGAAGCCCAATGGCTGACCCGGGTCGGGATTGTTCTGACAGTGTCCTGATCAAGCAAACACTTCTGCAGAAACCAGCTTGCCTGGCGATTGTATCAACGCGGTGCTAAAGAATAACCGCGGCGTATTCATCGCCAGGCTGGCAGGCTGCTGCAGGGCCGGGGCTTACACCGACGGGCCGGTGCTCACCGTCAACACCGGCAGGCTCAGACGCTCCAGCAGGGTTGCCTGGGCACTGCGCGGGTTTTGATTCCCGGTGGGCGTGTTACGAATGTAACGACCGTCCGATTGCAGGCTCCAGCTGTGGGTGTTGTCCGTCAGATAGCATTCCAGCTCCTTCTTGACCCGCAGAATCAGCTTTTTGCCCTCCACCGGGAAGCAGGTTTCGACCCGCTTATCCAGGTTGCGCTCCATCCAGTCAGCGCTCGACAGGAACATCTGCTCTTCGCCGCCATTGAGGAAGTAGAACACCCGCGTGTGCTCCAGGAAGCGACCAATGATCGAGCGCACATGAATGTTGTGCGAGACCCCCGGAATACCCGGCCGCAGGCAACACATCCCGCGCACTACCAAATCGATCCGCACCCCGGCCTGGCTGGCCTTGTACAGCGCCCGAATGATTTTCGGGTCGGTCAGGGAGTTGAACTTGGCGATGATATGCGCAGGTTTGCCCTCCGACGCGAACTGGGTCTCACGGGCAATCATGTCGAGCATGCCCTTCTTCAGGGTGAAGGGTGCATGCAAGAGCTTTTTCATGCGCAGGGTCTTGCCCATGCCGATCAACTGGCTGAACAGCTTGCCGACGTCTTCGCAGAGCGCGTCATCCGATGTCAGCAAGCTGTAGTCGGTGTAGAGCTTGGCGTTGCCCGCGTGGTAGTTACCGGTACCCAGGTGCGCATAACGCACGATTTCCCCCGCCTCACGGCGCAGAATCAGCATCATTTTGGCGTGGGTCTTGAAACCGACCACGCCATAGATCACCACGGCACCGGCAGCTTGCAGGCGGCTGGCCAGCTGCAGGTTGGACTCTTCGTCAAATCGCGCACGCAGCTCCACAACGGCAGTCACTTCTTTGCCGTTGCGCGCGGCATCCACCAGCGCATCAACGATTTCAGAGTTGGCACCGCTGCGATACAGGGTCTGGCGCACAGCCAGTACATGCGGGTCTTTGGCGGCCTGACGCAACAAATCAACCACCGGGGTGAACGACTCAAACGGGTGCAGCAGCAAAATATCCTGCTTGCTGACGACGCTGAAAATGTTCTCGCTGTTCTGCAACAGCTTCGGAATCGCCGGAGTGAATGGCGTGTATTGCAGCTCGGGATGGCTGTCCAGACCGGTGATGCTGAACAGGCGCGTGAGGTTTACCGGGCCATTGACCGTATACAGCTCGGTCTCATGCAGGTTGAACTGCTTGAGCAGGTAATC
This sequence comes from Pseudomonas sp. TMW22089, assembly GCF_022496645.1. NCBI lineage: Bacteria > Pseudomonadati > Pseudomonadota > Gammaproteobacteria > Pseudomonadales > Pseudomonadaceae > Pseudomonas > Pseudomonas sp. TMW22089. The sequence continues at coordinate 47,203 of NZ_SCFG01000001.1, read as the reverse complement.
GGACAGATGTTTGGGGCAAGTGTCGGCCACTTCCAGACGCACCGCATCGCCATAGCGACGCGAGAACAACTCGCCACGCAGGGCGCGGGCCAGGTCTTCTACATCTTCAGTGTCCACCGACAGGTCAGCGTTGCGGGTCAGGCGGAACTGGTAGCAGCCCTTGACCTTCATGCCCTGGAACAGGTCATCGGCGTGGGCATGAATCATCGAGGACAGGAACACGTAGTTGTCCCCTGTACCGCCGACGTCTTCAGGCAACTTGATCACCCGCGGCAACAGGCGCGGGGCCGGGATAATTGCCAGACCCGAATCACGGCCGAAGGCGTCGATGCCTTCCAGCTCGACGATAAAGTTCAGGCTCTTGTTGACCAGCAACGGGAACGGATGCGTCGGATCAAGGCCGATCGGGGTGATGATGGGCGCAATCTCGTCGCGGAAAAACTTGCGCACCCAGGCTTTGATCTTGGTGTTCCAGTGGCGGCGGCGAATGAAGCGCACCTGATGCTTTTCAAGCTCAGGCAACAGGATATCGTTGAGGATCGCGTACTGGCGGTCGACATGGCCATGTACCAGCTCACTGATCCGCGCCAGCGCCTGATGCGGCTGCAGGCCGTCAGCACCCGCCTGCTCACGGGCGAAGGTAATTTGCTTCTTCAAGCCCGCGACACGAATCTCGAAAAACTCATCCAGGTTGCTGGAGAAGATCAGCAGGAACTTCAATCGCTCCAACAACGGATAGGACTCATCCAGCGCCTGTTCCAGCACGCGAATGTTGAACTGCAACTGCGACAGCTCGCGGTGGATATACAGACTGCTGTCATCCAGACCCGGAATGGCAATCGTCGGGTGCGCCGCAGGCGCCTCAGGCACGACAGCGACGTGACCTTGCGGCACGGGCGGGGTCTGAGCGACCGGTTCAACAACCGGCTCGGCCTCTGTAGCAACGAGTTCTGTCTGTCCTTCGGTATTCATTGAGTGTTCCTGTAAGAGCGGGTTTGACTCTCGTAACAGTTAAGCGGCGCGTGCAATCGAGCTGCCAGAATGCCACCAACGCCAGTGGGTTTAAACCGCTCGAAGTCGCTTTATGCGGGCTGGAGCCGAGTTAGAGGGTGATTTGTCGAAATTGTTCTGAGCTATGGCCGCGATCTTCAGTGAGCCGGCCTGCCAGCGACCGTGACTGCCCGGCGTTGCAGAATCGTGGGCCTGCCAGCCGCCACAGGTTGAGCACTCAAAACAGCTACGCGCGATGGTTATATCCACCCGCCATGAACACTAGATGACAACACCAATGATGTAAGTCAAATACACACCATTTGTAGGAATTGTTAACGCCAAGACACATTTCGATACTTTCCTGAATGTCCCTTAAGGCGTAGGCTGCGCGTTCATTTCGCCAGCATCCAGACAATGCTCCAACAATTTCTTCAAGAGTTTGGCTACTTCGCCCTGTTCCTTGGGACGTTCTTTGAAGGTGAGACCATTCTGGTTCTCGCAGGCTTCCTGGCGTTCCGCGGATACATGGACCTCAAGCTGGTGATGATCGTGGCATTCCTCGGCAGTTATGCCGGCGACCAGCTGTGGTACTTCCTGGGGCGCAAGCACGGCCGCAAATTACTGGCGCGAAAACCGCGCTGGCAACTCATGGGCGACAAGGCACTGGAGCACATTCGCAAGCACCCGGATATCTGGGTCTTGAGTTTCCGCTTCGTCTACGGCCTGCGTACCGTCATGCCTGTAGCCATTGGTCTGTCGGGCTACCCGCCGGGCCGCTACTTGCTGCTCAACGGTATTGGTGCAGCCATTTGGGCCATTGCCCTGGCAACCGCCGCCTACCACTTCGGTGCCGTGCTTGAGGGCCTGCTGGGCAGCGTCAAGAAGTATGAGCTATGGGTGCTGGGCGCCTTGCTGGTACTGGGCCTGGGCTTGTGGGCGCGTCGGCGCTTCAAAAATGCCCGTCTGACCAAAAAGGCTGCTCTCGAAGAAAAAATCCGGGCCGCTGAAGAAGCTAACAACCCGCCAGCTGAGTAACCCGGTTTCTGCACATATAGAGACCGGCCACGCTTAACAGGCTGTAGCTGAACAGGCCGGCCCAGCCCAGTGCGCTGGCCGGCCATAGTCCCGCCCACGGGGCGAGCCACAGCAGTGGCAGGTTCAGCGCCAGGCGCAGCCATTCAAGCTTCAGTGCCCAGGGCCGGTTCTCCAGCCCGGCCCCCAGCACAAACAAACCCAGCCCCATATATCCCCACCCCAAAATCAACGCCGGCGGCGGCAAAGTCTCGCCCAGATTCAGCAGATAACTGCCGAGCGCCACATAGACCACAAATTGCAGCGCGATATACAGCTGCTGGCGAGGCGGCAATGCCACTTCGAATTTCTCGAACTGGCTCAGGTCCGACTTGTGCAGCGGGTACCTCGCGGCGACATCCGCAGGCCGCCAACCGGTGGGCATAAACCAGATACGCAACTTGTCCCGCCAGCGTTGGGTGCGCCGCGCATCCGCCAGCAACTGACCATAGAACTGCCAGTTGGCCCACAGCGGATTCCAGCTCTTGAGCGGTGTCGTGACCCCGAAAATCACTGGCTCGGCGTCGTCCTCTTCCTGAAAGGTACCAAACAGGCGATCCCAAAAAATGAACACCCCGCCGTAATTGCGATCCATGTAGAGAGCATTTTGCGCATGGTGAGCCCGGTGATTGGACGGCGATACAAAGAACCACTCGAACCAGCCCAACTTGGGGATATGCCGCGTGTGGACCCAGAATTGATAGAGCAGATTGAGGGTCGCCACCGTAACGAACACCAACAACGGCACCCCCAAAACGGCCATTGGCAGGTAGAAAATCCAGCCAAATATAAAGCCGGTACTGGTCTGGCGCAGGGCCGTGGACAGGTTGTAGTCCTCACTCTGGTGATGCACCGAGTGCGCGGCCCACAGCACGTTGCGCTCATGCCCCAGACGGTGATGCCAGTAGTAACAGAAGTCGTAGAATACAAAGGCAAACAGCCAGACCCACAGGCTGTCTTCAGGCAGTTCGGTAATTGCCAGATATTTCAGGGCGACGCCGTAAGTAACCAGTCCTACACCCTTGGTCAGCAACCCGGTGGTGGTCGACAGCACCCCGGTGCTCAGGCTGTTGATCGTGTCTGCAAGGCGATAGGTAGGCATTGCACGCCAGCGGTCGACCAGCAACTCCACCGCGATCAGCACAAAGAAGAACGGCACTGCATACAGAATCAGCTTCATTGCACACCTCACCCCAAGATCAACCAAGCGTAGGCGTTCCCGGGACAACCCCCTATGGCGTCAAACGCCAAATCAGGCGACATTAACGCCACGAACAAGGAGACCCAACATGACCCACAAAAAAGTTGCCGTGATTCTCTCTGGCTGCGGCGTCTACGACGGTGCCGAGATCCACGAAAGCGTCATCACCCTGCTGCGCCTGGACCAGCGCGGCGCCAAAGTGCAGTGTTTCGCACCCGACATCGCCCAGCATCATGTGATCAACCACCTGACCGGCAACGAGATGCCCGAGTCGCGCAACGTGCTGGTGGAGTCGGCGCGGATCGCGCGCGGTGAAATCAAGGATATTCGTGAAGCCAATGTCGATGACTTTGATGCGCTGATCGTTCCGGGCGGGTTTGGCGCGGCAAAAAATCTTTCTGACTTTGCCGCCAGGGGCGCCGAATGCACCGTGCAACCTGACGTGCTGGCCCTGGCCGAAGCCTTTGCCCAGGCCTGCAAGCCAGTGGGGCTGATGTGTATCTCTCCGGCCATAGCCGCCAAGATCTACGGCCCTGGCGTGACCTGCACCATCGGCAAGGACCCTGAAACAGCAGCAGCCGTGGGCAAAATGGGTGCAACCCACAAAGAGTGCGAAGTGACTGACATTGTTGAGGACAAAGCCCGCAAACTGGTCAGCACCCCGGCCTATATGCTCGCCCAATCGATCAGCGAAGCAGCTTCAGGCATCAATAAAATGGTCGACCGGGTACTGGAGCTGACCCACGAGGCCTGATCAGCCCCGCGCCAGCCGGGTCAGGATCCGGTCCAGTGAATTGGCGAACGCCTGTTTTTCGCGTTCGCCATAGGCGCCCTGCCCGCCGCCCATCTGGCCTTGCTCGCGCAGATCAGTAAACAGATTACGCACCGCCAGCCGCTCGCCCATGTTTTGCGGGTCAAACTCCTTGCCCCGCGGGTCTAGCGCGGCCACGCCCTTCTTCACCAGCCGGTCGGCCAAGGGCACATCGCTGCAAATCACCAACTCACCGGGCACCGCGTGCTCCACCAGATAATCATCCGCCGCATCCGGGCCGCTGGGCACCACAATCAGTTTGACCAGCGCGTACGTCGGCTTGACCTGGCTTTGCCCCGCCACCAGCACCACCTCAAACTGACGTTTGAGCGCGAATTTGATCACTTGATCCTTCGCGGCCTTGGGGCAAGCATCTGCGTCAATCCAGACACGCATGGGGAAACTCCTTTATCAAATGACTTGCAGGCGCGAGCTGTTGAAAGCTCGCGTCTACAAGATATGGGGGCAATTACGCGGTGTGCACGGGGCGCTTGCCACCCGGCTTGCTGCGGCCGTAGAGCACAATAATCGCCACGATTGCCACCGCCTGCGCGCCCAGCGAGTAAGCATCGGCATGAATGCCCAGCCAGTCAAACTCGAAGAATGCCACTGGCCGCGTGCCAAAAATCCCGGCTTCTTGCAGTGCTTTGACGCCGTGACCGGCGAACACCACCGACAGTGCGCACAGCAATGCGGCATTGATGCCGAAGAACAGGGCCAGCGGCAATTTGGCCGAGCCGCGCAGGATAATCCACGCCAACCCCATCAACAGCACCAACGCCGTGGCACCGCCCGCCAATACCGCGTTGTGGCCTGCCGGACCGGCTTGGAGCCACAGGGTCTCGTAGAACAGGATCACTTCGAACAACTCCCGGTAAACCGAGAAGAACGCCAGGATCGCAAAGCCGAAACGCCCACCACCACCGACCAGGCTGCTCTTGATGTAGTCCTGCCACGCTGCCGCATGGCGGCGGTCGTGCATCCACACCCCCAGCCACAGCACCATGACGCTGGCAAACAAGGCCGTGCAGCCTTCCAGCAGTTCGCGCTGGGCGCCACTGACATCAATCACATAGGCCGCCAACGCCCAGGTCGCAAGGCCTGCAACCAGAGCCAGGGCCCAGCCCGCATTGACGCTGCGCACCGCCGATTGCTGGCCGGTGTTACGCAGGAAGGCGAGGATCGCCGCCAGCACCAGAATCGCTTCCAGGCCTTCGCGCAGCAGAATCAGCAAGCCCGAGATAAAGCTCAGGGACCAGCTCAAGCCATCGCTGCCCAATAGCCCGGCGGACTGCTTAAGCAAGGCTTTGGCCGCGTCCAGACGCTGCTCCACCTGTTCGGTGGGCAAGCCGTCCTGCAACGATTGCCGATAAGCCATCAGGGCTTTTTCGGTACTTTTACGCACGTTGCTGTCGACGTTATCCAGCGAACTTTCGACCAGCTCAAAACCTTCCAGGTAAGCCGCTACCGACAAGTCGTAGGCTTGTTCGCGATCACCGGCACGATAGGCCGCCAGGCTTTTGTCGAGGGTTTGCGCGGTGTAATCGAGCAACTGCGCCGGGCCGCGCTTGACCTGTGGTGGCACGGCGCGCTGAGCACGGAAAGTGGCGGTCGCTTCAGGCCCCTCAGCAACCAGCACCTCGTTAGGTGTGAGACGGGCAAGGTCTGCCAGGTTGTACGTCTTGTCCGCTTTGGCAGCCGCCGGATTGACACTCAACCCCGCGATATAGGTCGCCAGGTCCCAACGCTGACGCTCATCCAGCTGATCGGCAAACGACGGCATATCGGTGCCTTCAATGCCCAGGCCCAGGGTGTTGAAAATCCCATAGAGGCTCAGACGATCAAGGCGTTGTGCATCGCGCAGGTTGGCCGGTGGTGGCGTCATGCCGACGCCTGCCGGGCCATCGCCAGCCCCGGTCGGGCCATGGCACACCGAACAATGCTGGGCAAACAATGGTGCACCGCGGGTCGGATCCGGGGTGATGACAGGGGCCTGGCTGACCTCGTAGGCCAGTGCCAGTCTGGCGCCCAACTGGCGCGCCTCGCGGGCCACGCTCGCACCATCGGTACGCTGCTCAATGGCTGACTGCAAGGCACTGACGCCCTGCACCAGTTCCGCACGCTCAGGGCGGTGCGGCAAGTCTGCGACCAGACCCTTGAGAACCGTCAAAAACTCCAGCTGTTCGCGGTACTCGGTGTCATCGATGACCTTGCCATCTTCAACTGTAGGCGGGTAGTCCGCACCGATGTAGTCGATCAGATGCAGCGCTTGTGAGGCGCCTTCCGGGGAGTTGGCAGACACAGCAAGGCTGCACAACGCGAACACTGGCACTATCAGCCAGGCTAAAAAACGCGAGCGGGCGGTCATTAATAAATCCGGATGGAAATGAGAAGTAACACATTGTTCACTTCCAATGACCGTGACTCAAGATCTTTAGCTGGTGGCGCGGTGCAGCGTCGCCAGAAAGCCTGCCGCACCGACGAACAAACCGGCAAAAGTGCGGTTCATGCGCCGCTGTTGCGTAGGCGTGCGCAGCAAGCGCAGGACTTTCGAAGCCAGACCGGTGTAGCCGGCCATGACGATAAGGTCGACACAAATCATGGTCACACCCAGGGTCAGGTACTGGCTCACCAGCGGTGCACTCGGGTCGACGAACTGCGGCAGGACCGCAAGCATGAATACCAGCGCCTTGGGGTTGCTGACGTTCACCAGAAATCCTCTGAAGATCAGCGCCAGCGGCTTGCCAATGGGGCGCACGGCAGCGTTATCGCTGAGGTCCGCCGGCAATGCACGCCATTGTTTGACCGCGAGGTAAACCAGGTAAGCCACGCCAAACCATTTGATCGCATAGAAAGCGGTGGACGAGGCGGCGAGCACTGCGCCAACACCGGCGGCAATAATCGCAATCTGCAATGCCAGACCCAGTTGCAGGCCCAGGGCGTTCCAGTAACCGCGCCAGAAACCGTATTGCAGGCCACACGACATCGAAGCAATAGCACCCGCACCGGGCGACAGGCTGATGACCCAGCAAGCAGCGAAAAAGGCCAACCACGTTTCCAACGACATCCCACACCTCGGACAAATGCTGTAACAAGTCCTTAAGCTAATGCGCTGGCTGAAAATTGACCACTGATTTTTGTAGTTGGCCGCTACCTGTGGGAGCCGGCTTGCCGGCGATGCTCACGACACGGTCTGACCGGGCTGCTGCAGGGTGCTATCGCTGGCAAGCCAGCTCACACATCGGGCAGGGTCAAAGATCGCCTTCGCGCCAGCGCCGTACAGAGCGCTGGAAGAACAGGCTGTTGGGCACTTGCACCATGCTGCTGCCACTGCCGGATTCTGCAGGCTCGATCAGGGTGGTGTAGAGCAGGTTTATGGCCACGACCCGGCCTTTGACCCCTGGCTTGTCCAGGGTGTCGAGCAGTTCCACCACGTCGCCAATCCGAAACGGGCCCACGGTGAAGATCAACACCGCACACAGCAGGTTGGACAGCACGCTCCACATGGCGAAGAAGGCAATCGCCGCAACCGCGACAAAACCCGAGAGGGCCGTCCACAGCACCGTGGCCGAAACGCCGAGGCGCTCGAGAACGAAGATCAAGGCACTGCCCATGATGAACCAGCGCAAGCCGCCCCGCAGCGGCATCAGCAGCTGCGGCGGGAACGGATAACGCTCGCTCAGTCGGGTCAGGAACCGGGCCACGATGCGCTGCGAGAAGTACCCCGCCAGCAGGATCAGCAAGATCTGCAGGGCAAGCCACAGCGGTGCTATCAGCTCGGCGGGGACTGGCAAATGCAGGGCTTCCATCAGGACAGTGCTTCCAGCTCGGCCTGCAGGGTTTCCAGCAGCTCCAGGGCTTCCATCCAGCGCTCTTCGAGCTGACCTTCCAGCTGTTTGAGCTTGGCCTGATCGGCCAGCAACTCGCGCAACTCGTCTTTGCGCGCGGCTTCGTAGACGCCGCTGTCGCCCAGACTGGCTTCAATTTTGGCCAGCTTTTCATTGACCTTGCCCAGTTCGCTTTCAAGCTTGTCAGCTTCGCGCTTGTGCGGTGCCAACTGCTGACGCAGCGCTGCAGCAGCCTGACGCTGAGCCTTTTTATCGGTCTTGTCAGGATTGACCGGCGTGTTGCTGGCCGGCGCGTTGCGCAAGCGATAATCAGCCAGCCAGCGGGCGTAGTCTTCGAGGTCGCCGTCGAATTCCTGCACCTTGCCGTCTGCCACCAGCAGGAACTCATCCGTGGTGCTTTTGAGCAAATGCCGATCGTGGGACACCACCAGTACCGCACCGCTGAACTCTTGCAGAGCCATGGTCAGCGCCAGACGCATTTCGAGGTCAAGGTGGTTGGTGGGTTCGTCGAGCAGCAGCAGGTTCGGACGGCCCCAGGCGATCAGCGCGAGGGCCAGACGGGCTTTTTCGCCACCCGAAAAATTCAGTACCGGCTCGTCGATGCGTGCACCACGGAAGTCAAAACCGCCCAGGAAGTCGCGCAGGGTTTGCTCGCGCTCGGCCGGCGCCAGACGCTGCATGTGCAACAACGGGCTGGCTTTTGAGTCCAGCGAGTCGAGCTGATGCTGGGCAAAATAGCCGACAACCAGGTTCTCGCCTCGGGCCAGACGGCCCGACAACGGCTCCAGCTCACCTGCGAGGTTTTTGATCAAGGTCGATTTACCGGCGCCGTTGGGGCCGAGCAAACCGATACGGGCGCCCGGGACCAACTGCAGCTTGACCTTCTCCAGGATGGTTTTGTCGCCATAGCCCAAACGGGCATCGGACAAATCCAGCAGCGGGCTGGACAGTTTGACCGCCTCGCGGAACACGAAATCGAACGGCGAGTCGACATGGGCCGCGCTCAGCTCTTCCATGCGTTCCAGGGCTTTGATCCGGCTCTGGGCCTGACGTGCCTTGGTGGCCTGGGCCTTGAAGCGGGCAATGTAGCTTTCCATGTGCGCACGTTGCGCCTGCTGCTTCTCGTAGGCCTGTTGCTGCTGGGCCAGACGCTCGGCACGGGCGCGTTCGAAGGCGCTGTAACCACCGCGGTAAAGGGTGATTTTGCGCTGGTCAACGTGGGCGATGTTGTCGACCACGGCATCGAGGAAGTCCCGATCGTGGGAGATCAGCAGCAAGGTGCCCGGATAATTCTTGAGGAAGTCTTCGAGCCACAGGATGGCGTCGAGGTCCAAGTGGTTGGTCGGCTCATCGAGCAGCAACAAGTCGGACGGGCACATCAAGGCCTGCGCCAGGTTCAGGCGCATCCGCCAGCCACCGGAGAAATCGGCTACCGGCCGATCCATCTGTTCGTTGGTGAAGCCCAGCCCGGCGAGCATTTTGCGGGCGCGGGCATCGGCGGTGTAGCCGTCCGCGCTGTCCAGCTCGGCATGCAGGCGCGCCTGTGCGGCGCCATCCTCGTCGGCTTCGGCCTTGGCCAGATCGGCCTGCACCTGGCGCAGGCGCAAGTCGCCATCGAGCACGTAATCGATCGCGATGCGGTCGAGGGTGTCGATTTCTTGCCGCATGTGGGCAATCCGCCAGTCGGCCGGCAGCAGACAATCCCCGGAATCAGGCGTCAACTCACCCAGCAACAAGGCGAACAAAGTGGATTTACCGGCGCCGTTGGCGCCGACCAGACCGGCTTTGTGGCCGGCGTGCAGGGTCAGCTCGGCGTCTTCTAGCAGACGTTGCGGGCCACGCTGTAAAGTCAGGTTCTGAAGTCGGATCATAATGGCGGCGGAGTCTACCAGCTTCCCTCTCAACTGGCGCGAATTGCACTATGCAGAATGACCTGTGGAATTACTGTTTGAACCTCTATGCCCGGCCCGGGGTAGAGCAAGCGTGTCTGAGCCTGCAAGCGCAGGGCCTGGATGTGTGCCTGTTGCTCTGTGCGGCCTGGTTGCAAGAGCGCGGGGTGAATTGCAGCGAAGCGCGCCTTGAACATTTAAAAGTCTGCGCCGGGCCATGGCAACGCGAAGTGGTGCAACCGTTACGCCAGCTGCGGATCCGGTGGCGCGATGCGGCCGCACAGGATGATTCGCTGAGCGCGCTACGCATGCAAGTCAAGGCTTTGGAGCTGGAGGCTGAGCGTACGTTATTGCAACGCCTGGAGGCGGCGACACAAGGCTGGTCGTCAACCCGGTCCGGGGACAATTGCGACTGGTTGAACAAGATGGCGAGCAGTGCCAGCCATCCTGATTGCGACGCGCTGCACAGGCTGCGCGCCGCAATCAAACGCGCTTAGGAAGCGCTGGAGGGGGTTGTAGCCGGGGTTGCTGCAGGTGCCGGAGTTGGCGCCGGCGCAGTGGCCACTGGTGCCGCAGCGGGGGTTGTAGCCGGTTTGGCAGCAGTGGCGGCCGGCTTGGCTGCCACAGGCTTTTTAACAGCCGGTTTGGCTGGTGCCTTGGCGGCTGGTTTAACCACAGGCTTGGCCGGCGCTTTGGCGGCTGCGGCAGGCTTGGCGGCAGCAGGTTTGGCGGCGGGCTTGGCCGCTACGGCAGGCTTGGCTGCTGGTTTGGCCGCAGGCTTGGCGGCAGCGGTTTTGACCGCAGGTTTGGCCGCGACTTTGGCAGGGGCTTTAGCCGGTGCTTTGGCCGCAACCGCTTTGGTCGCTGCCGGCTTGGCCGCAGGTTTTGCAGCAGCTGTTTTGGCGGCTGCTGGCTTGGCGGCAGGGGCTTTGGCTGCTACCGGCCTGGCCGCAGGTTTCGCTGCCGGCTTTTGTGCAGGCGCTTTGGCGGCAGGTTTGGCGGCTGCTTTGACCGGGGCCTTCGCGGAGGATTTAGCGGAGGCTTTTGCTGCCGATTTTTTGCTCGACGCTGCAGGCTTGGCATCGCGAGTCGACAGGGCTTTGCTTACTGCCTCTTTGACCCGGCCAATGCCCTGGGCCAGTTTCAGGCTTTCCTGGGCATCGCGTTTGAGCTGCAAAATGTAGGTACGGGTTTCGGTCTGACGATCCTTGAGTGTATCGAGCAGATGCTCGAGCTCTTTAACCCCAGCCTTGGCTTTGGACTGCGCCTTGGACTTGCCTGCGTTAGCAGCGTCCTGCAGTTTTTCACGCGCCTTGTGCAGTTTTTCCTGAGCTTTGCCGCGCTGTTTTTCAAGCTTGGCGAGCAGTTTCTCAGCATCAGCCAACGCTTGAGAACAAGCGTTTTCCAAATGCTCAAGCAGACTGCCTGAGAGCTGTTGGAGCAGGTGCAACGGCGTATTAACAGGCTTCTTGTTGGCCGACATGGTTTACCTCCTGGCTGAAGTGAGTGCGGCTCATACTAGACCTCTGTAGTAAGCGCCGCTAGGGCATGTTGACACTAACGATAGCTGTGGGTTGCATGGCACTGAGAAACTTGTGCCAGATCAATCTTTAAGCTGCGCCCCGAGTAATTTTGTCGGGTGGCCAAGCGTTTTTAAACCCCGAATAAAATCCGGAGTGCGCGCGTCAGCGCTGGCATAATCCCCCGCACTTCAGGCCGGAGAGTGCCCATGCCGCGTTACCTATTCTTGACGTTGTTGTGCCTTGCCCCTTTGACCCATGCGGCCACAACGCCAGGCTCCGATGCTGCCCATGACCTCGCTTACAGCATGGGCGCAAGCCTGGGTGAGCGTCTGCGTCAGGAAGTCCCCGAACTGCAACTGCAGGCGTTGATCGAAGGTCTGCGTACGGCTTACCAGGGCAAACCGCTGGCCTTGAGTGATGAGCGCATCGAGCAGATCCTCACCCTGCATCAGGCCCAGGCCGAAACCGCGTCAGCCCGCCCGCAGACTGAAATGGCACTCGGCGCCGAGCGTGACTTTTTGTTGAAGGAAAAACAGCAACCACAGGCACGGGAGCTGGCTGACGGCATCATCCTCACCGAGCTCAAGCACGGCACAGGAGCCAGACCCGGCGTACAGGATTCGGTGTTGGTGAACTATGTGGGGCGGCTACCGGACGGCACCATATTCGACCAGAGCACTCAGCCTCAGTGGTTTCGCCTGGACAGCGTTATCGCGGGCTGGCGCAGTGCGCTGGTGCAGATGCCGGTCGGCGCCAAGTGGCGGCTGGCAATACCTTCCAGCCAGGCTTACGGCACAGAGGGTGCGGGAGATCTGATCGCGCCCTACACGCCCCTGATATTTGAAGTCAAGTTGCTCGATATCAGAAAGTGAGCGGCCCATAACGAAAAATGGCGCGCCATGCGCACCATTTTCAACCCCGCCCCACCTAAGCCTCGATGGCTTGAACTTCTTCTTTTTGCTTGTGCGCGTTGTGCAGCACTTCAATCAGACAGTCTTCGAGTTCAAACCGCTCATGTAGCAGCTCTCCAAGCACCTGGAATTTCGCCGCCAGCTTTTCGCAGTCCGGACGGTGGTCCTTGCCATCGCATTGGTCGTTAAAATCCAGCGCGGCTTGTGTAATGGCTTCAAGTCTTGGGTAAATGGTACTGGCGACTTCAAGGCCTTTATCGTCTTCGAACGCTTTGGCTTCGTCGTTCAGCTGCTCATAAATTTCGAAATGGCCTGCCGAAACGTAATCTACCAATACCTGGCAAAACTCCTTTTGGGTTTTACGCTTGGGATTGGAAGACCTTTGCTCTACATCGACGGCATCGTAAGCCTTCACAAGTTCGCGGCGCTCATGCAACCAGTTATCAATTAGCTTGTGGACGCCATTAAAACGTTCCTGAGCACTCTGACATCTTTCTAGCATGACGGTCTCTCTTCCCTTGTGGGCCCACGCCGCCTGACTGTAGCCAGGCCTGTCTGAACCCAAATGTGCAAAGCGCACCGGTATTGGGCGGCATAATTCCAATAATGCGTGCGGGCCAGATTATGCCCGCACGGCAACTGCTTCAAGGTACCCACGAGAGAATGTTCATACAAGCGTTTAATACTTACTGCTACTCCGGGTCGCAGGCGCACGGGGTTTGCGATAGTAAATCGAGCTGACGACCTGAAAGCCGCCAGCGATACTCAAGCCGACAAAGGCCAGCAGGCTTAGCTCGGGAATGCTCAGATCAAGCACGGTCCAGCTGATGTGTGCGCATACATCGTTTCCCCGATAGATCATCGAGAATATTTCATTCAGGGACAGGTCGCGCCAGATACTGGCCAGATCGGGTTGGCAAAACATCAGCTGTTCGGGCACCAGACGTTGCATCAGCACCTGTCTCAGTGCGCTCGCAGCGCCACCCAGGGCCAGCAGCATGGACGCAATGGAATAGCCCCACATGCCCGCACGACGCGGGCCATGCACATAGCCCATCAGGTTGACCAGGCATATCCCCAGCAAAAAGCCGCGTTGTGCCTGGCATAACAGGCAGGGCTCGAGCCCCACCCCGTATTCCAGGAACAATGAAGCGCCCATGGTCAAAGCCGCGGCCAGAAACACTAAAAGAAAAATGAACCGTGAGCATGCCAGGGACATGGCTTTTCCGTAACAAAATAGACAGTCGATTACGGTAGATGAAAGCCATCAGCCCTTTCAAGGTCGCCCGCTAGGAACTGTCCGAAAGAACGTACGCAATTGCCAATAGATCAGGTAATCCTTACGAATGGGCTTCGTAAGACATGTCAGCCAGTGTCGCGCTATCTGACCTGCAACGTCCGGCTTGCGCCCATGCGCAAGCCGGACTGCGCCATTTACAGGCTGGTGGCCGTAGCCGGCAAAGGCAGCGCCAGCAAACGCTCATCCAGCAGATTCAAACCTTCCTGAAACAACTGGTTGCTGCGTGTCGTGTCGCCCAATTGCGCCAACAGTCGCGCCAGCTCGGCACAGGCTTCAGGGTTGCGCTCGATTTTCAGGCTGCTTTCAAGATAGTCCCGCGCCTTGCCCCACAGACTGTTTTGCAGACACAAACGACCCAGGGTGAGCAGTAAACTGGCGTCGCCGGGATGCGTCTTGAGCCAGCCTTCTGCAGTCTGCAACTGCTTCACTGGATCGCTGCCCCGCAGCAGGCCATAGAGGCGCACCAGATGGCTGTCGTAGTTGCGCTTGAGCGCTCCACGAAGGACTTCCTCGGCCTCGGCTTGCGCACCCAGACGGCGCAATTGCTCAGCGTATGCCAGCACCAGAGCGGGCTCCTGGCGCTGGGCTGAGGTGAGTTGTTGCCAGGCGCGCTGAAGCGATTGCAGCCCTGCTTCGCCTTCGGTTTCGCGCTGAGCCGCGAAGCTGAGATTCTTGCCCCAGGCACGACGCTCCAGTTCCGCCAGCTCACTGGCCGGCAGCACTTTGTCTTTGCGTAACTCGGGCAGTAACCGGATCAGTGCCGTCCAGTCACCACGCTGTTGATACAGGCGCTGCAACTGACGCAATACCTGAGCATTGTGCGGATGGCGCTCATGCATGGCCTGCAAGGTGGTCAACGCACCTTGGGTGTCAGCGCGATCCATCTGCAACTGGGCATGACTCAGCGCTATCGCCAGTTCGGCCTGGGGTTGACGCTCCAGAGCACGCTCAAGCAAGTTGTCGCTCTCTTCGTAGTGCCCCAGCTCGCTGGCTGCCCGTGCCGCCCCCAGGTAGTACAGCAAAGGCTGGCGCTCGGCTTCGGCGGCGCGTGTCAGGTGTTTCTGGGCACTGGCCCAGCGCCCTTCAGCGAGGTCAATTTGCCCATTCTCGATGGCAATCTGCGTGCGCCGGCTGCGGTTGCGCCGCGACCACGGATTGACCAGACCGGTCGACGCCGTGACCAGCTCGACCAGCAGCTTGATGCCCCAGACCAGCAACCACAGCACCACCAGCAGCGCCAAAGTGGCCCATAGGCTGGATTCGTAACGGAAGCTTTTGTAGGCGATTAATACGTAGCCCGAGTCTTCGGCGATTGCCAGGCCGATGCAGGCCGCAGCTGCAATCAACAAAAACACAATCACATAAAAGCGTCTCATGGGCTGGTCTCCTGCGCCGGGTTGGCAGCCGCCTTGCCCGGTTCATCAGCATTCACGTTGCGACGCTCAAGATAGGCCTGTACCGCACTCAAGGTGCCAGCAAGATCCGGGGTTTTCACCGTGACCGGTTGCTTGCTCAGCTCAATCACCTGTTCAAGGATTTTTTTGCTTTGCGTATTGTCCGGATTGAAGTTGCCCTTGAGCACTTCTTGCGCTTGCGCCAAAGCCTGGGCGTAGACCGCTGCCTGGCCGTTCAGGGCGGCCCACTGGGCCTGTTCCAGCGCCAGACTCAGGGCCAGGCGCACCTGCGTCAGGCTCTGACCTGCCAGCAGCGGCCGCACATTTTTATCGGCGTTGAAATCAATGCGGATGTAGTGCGAGATTTCATCCCACCATTGCGCCCAGCGGCTCGCACCATCGCCATCGGCCGTAAGGCCCAGCAGCGAGTCGCCAGCATCCTTGTATTGCGGAGCCAATGCATTGAGGTCTGCCACCTGATCGCGCAAGGCGCCCAGCTTCAGGAACAGCCCGGTACGGTCCGGCTGCTCAACGCTGCGCAATGCGGTCAAGCTTTTGGCCAGCTGTTCACGTGCGGCGAAAGAGCCGGGGTCATTCTGCTCGCGAAGAATGTCATCGGCGCCCTGCACCAGTGCCTGTGCGCTGCTGATGTCCTGCAATGCCGACAAGCGCAGGCTGGCCAGGCGCAGCAAGTGCTCGGCCTCGGCCAGACGCCAATCCTTGCGGCTGGCGCCCAGTACCGTCTCCAGGCGCTGATTGAGGCGCTGTTGATCGCCTTGCAACTGCACGACCAACTGGCGCTGGTTATCCAGCTCGCTGGCGGATGGCAGCTGGTTAAGGCGCGTCAGCAGGACTTGCTCGGTTTGCTTGATCGACAGTGTTTGTGCCGCCAGGGCCTGGACTTCGCCCAGTTGTTGTTCGGTGTTGGTTTGCAGGTGACGCACCTGCCACACCCCCCAACCGCCGACAGCCACACCGGCGGCACCCAGCAGCAGTGCAACCACGGCCAGGCCATTGCCCCGACGCTCCGGCGTCGTAACAGGCTTTTGAGCCAACGCTTCCGGCGCCGGCTGCACGTGTTCTTTTGGCACGACTGTATCGCTATCGCTCACGTATCCATCCTTTGCATTAGAAAGCGGGTACGGGATGCTCCCGTAGCGCCGCCAGCAAAGCCGTGGCACTTGCGCCACGACAATCCACAACGTTTTTCGCCCCTGCGCTGCGCGCTATCTCGGCAACCCGAGGGCTTGGAACAAACAACGGTAAACGTGCCAACCCGGGCCAGGCAAGGCCCGACAAGCGGTGTAAATGTTCAAAGCCCTGCCCACTGCTGACCACCAGACCGTTCAGGCGTTCCACTTTGACCCGCTCGGGCAGTACCTGCGCCGGGTATGACGGCAACTCTCGACGGTAAAGTTCAAGGTAGTCGACCCGGGCACCCAGACCTCGAAGGCGGTCAGCCAGCAGCTCTCTGCCGCCCTCGCCACGCAGGATAAGAACCCTGGGATCAGCACACCCGACTGCCTGGATAAACACCGGCAGCGCCAACAGGGCTTCGCTGTCGTCACCGCTTTGAGGGTAGCTAACATCAAGGCCGTGGTCGGTGAGAATCTGCGCCGTGGCGGCACCGACGCTGAACCACTTTTGAGCGGGCGCTTGCCGCCAGTACTGCTTGACCAGCGCAACGCCAAGGCGGGCCGCCGGCTTGCTGACCACAATCACCGCGCAATAGCGGTCAATATTGGCAATCAGCTCCAACTGCTCATCAGTCAGCGCCAGCGGATGGATTGCCAGCAAGGGCAAGCTGCTGCTGAAAACCCCGGCGGCGGCCAGCTCGCTCGCCAAAACCGCCGACTCGTCAGCGGGCCGGGTCAGTAACAAGCGCCAGCCTGTCACTCGTGCCCTGCCTCACCGTAGACCGCCTGCAGAATGGCACCCGCTCCTTGAGCCAGCAGATCTTCAGCCACCTGTACCCCAAGCTCCGTAGCGGCACTTTGCGGGCCACGCGCCTCGGCGCTCAGGAGCAGTCCTCCGCCAGGGTCGCCCACCAGACCCCGAAGCCAGACTTGCTCACCTTCGAGCACCGCATAGCACGCAATCGGGACCTGACAGCCACCGTTCAAATGCTTGTTCAGCGAGCGCTCGGCAGTGACCCGCACAGCCGTGTCGGCATGGTGCAGCGGCGCCAGCAAGGCGTGAATTTCAGGGTCGCTGCTGCGGCACTCAATACCGACCGCGCCCTGCCCACCTGCCGGCAGACTGTGCTCAATGCTGATTGGCGAAGTGATGCGATCTTCAAAGCCCAAACGAATCAGGCCCGCAGCAGCAAGGATGATGGCGTCATATTCACCCGCATCCAGCTTGGCCAGACGGGTATTGACGTTACCGCGCAGGAAGCGGATTTCGAGGTCGGGGCGACGGGTTAAAAGCTGGGCCTGGCGGCGCAGGCTCGAGGTGCCGACAACACTGCCCTGGGGCAAATCGTCGAGGCTGGCGAAGGTATTGGAGACAAAGGCATCGCGCGGGTCTTCGCGCTCACAAATGCAAAACAGGCCCAGACCTTCAGGGAAGTCCATGGGCACGTCTTTCATCGAGTGCACTGCGATGTCGGCTTCGTTTTCGAGCAAAGCCGTTTCAAGCTCCTTGACGAACAGACCCTTGCCGCCGATTTTCGACAGTGGCGAGTCCAGCAGCTTGTCGCCACGGCTGACCATGGGCACCAGCGTCACCACAAGAGCCGGGTGAGCCTGCTCCAAACGGGCTTTGACGTATTCGGCCTGCCACAGAGCCAGGGCGCTTTTACGGGTAGCGATGCGGATTTCGCGAGAGGACATGGATCAATCCGTACTGAAAAGATACGGCTGATAATAACAGCTCAGCCAAAACAGCTTTGACTTGTATCAGAAGTACCCGGCCTCCCTGGCCCAAAACCCGGCCCCGCTCCTGTTGGCGCGGGTTAGAGTTGCTGCATCATTTTGCGAACACCCGCGACATGCCGGCGGCTGACAATCAGCGCATCGCCATTCAAGCCCCTGAGAAACAGCTGGAAGTGACCCAGCGGCGTTCGCTGCAGACGCTCGATCCGGTCACGGGCGACCAACGCATTACGGTGGATCCGTACGAAGCGCTGACCAAACTCGTCCTCAAGGGCTTTGAGTGGTTCGTCGAGCAGGACTTCGCCGCCTTCGTGGCGCAAGGTCACGTATTTATGGTCAGCAATAAAGTAAATCACCTGGTCGATAGGAATCAGCTCAATCCCTTTACGGGTTCTGGCACTGATGTGACTGCGTGGGCCACTGCCGGTTTGCGCGGCAGGACGGGTGAGGGCCGCCAGTTGAACCCGGTTGGGCCGGTGCGCCTCTTTCAATGCAGCACCCAGGGCTTCGGCGGTTGCCGGCTTGAGCACGTAGCTGACACCGCTCTCTTGCAGGGCCTGCAGGGAAAATTCGTCAGGGGCCACGGAAAAGACAACCGAGGGCGGTAATTCGCGCTCACATAATTTGGCTGCAACCTGCAGCCCATCGAGCCCCGGCAGGCGGATATCAAGTAACACGACATCCGGCTTGAGGTTTTCGATCAGGCTCAATGCCTCTTCGCCATGAGAGGCGCCAGGCTCCAGCAACGTGTAACCCCCGAGCGTACGGAGCACATCGCTCAAGTGCTCGCGGGCCAGAGGTTCGTCATCAACGATCAGGACATTCATATAGCGCTGTATTCCTGCGTGAGTCTCGCACAAGGATAGCGTAGACAGGTGATGTGACGGCTGTCACGGCGATCCACGCTAAGACTAGCGAAAAGGCCAAAAAGTGCCGCAAACCTCGCAGCAAAAAATCACCTGCATCTGTTGCTCGATTTAATACCGGATGCGTCTGGCATTCTACAAAGACATGCAATGACTCATCCATACGAGCAACTGTAGACGGTTGCCAAGACGAAAGTACTCAATCAATACATTTCGTTCCGGTATTTGTTTATACCTTACTTCCCCTGAAACCTGCCGACCTGGGTCAACGCCACGATTGGCAACCCTGTTATGATCTGCAGTAACTTTCTGTGTAACTCCCCTCAGCCGATTACGAGCGAATCCATGAGCACCGACAAGACCAATCAGTCCTGGGGCGGCCGCTTCAGTGAACCCGTCGACGCCTTCGTTGCGCGCTTCACTGCCTCCGTCACTTTCGACCAGCGCCTTTATCGTCACGACATCATGGGCTCCGTGGCCCACGCCACTATGCTGGCCAAGGTCGGCGTGCTGACTGATGCCGAGCGTGACAGCATCATCGAAGGCCTGAAAACCATCCAGAGCGAAATCGAAGCCGGCACCTTTGACTGGCGCATCGATCTGGAAGACGTGCACATGAACATCGAAGCGCGTCTGACCGACCGCATCGGCGTAACCGGCAAGAAACTGCACACCGGACGTAGCCGCAACGACCAGGTCGCCACCGACATCCGCTTGTGGCTGCGCGACGAGATTGACCTGATCCTGTCTGAAATCACACGTCTGCAAAAAGGTCTGCTGGAGCAGGCCGAGCGCGAAGCCGAGACCATCATGCCCGGCTTCACTCACCTGCAAACCGCACAGCCGGTGACATTCGGTCACCACATGCTGGCATGGTTCGAGATGCTCAGCCGCGACTACGAACGTCTGGTCGACTGCCGCAAACGCACCAACCGCATGCCGCTGGGCAGCGCGGCACTGGCCGGTACCACCTACCCGATCGACCGCGAATTCACTGCTCAGTTGCTCGGCTTTGATTCCGTGGGCGGTAACTCGCTGGACAACGTGTCCGATCGCGATTTCGCCATCGAGTTCTGCGCTGCGGCCAGCATTGCAATGATGCACCTGTCACGCTTCTCCGAAGAGCTGGTGCTATGGACCAGCGCCCAGTTCCAGTTCATTGATCTGCCAGACCGCTTCTGCACCGGCAGTTCGATCATGCCGCAAAAGAAAAACCCGGACGTACCGGAACTGGTTCGTGGCAAAAGCGGCCGTGTCTTCGGCGCTCTGATGGGCCTGCTGACCCTGATGAAAGGCCAGCCACTGGCCTACAACAAGGACAACCAGGAAGACAAGGAACCGCTGTTCGACGCGGCTGACACCTTGCGCGACTCGTTGCGTGCGTTTGCAGACATGATCCCTGCGATCAAGCCCAAGCACGCGATCATGCGTGAAGCGGCATTGCGCGGCTTCTCGACCGCCACTGACCTGGCCGACTATCTGGTTCGCCGTGGCCTGCCGTTCCGCGACTGCCACGAAATCGTCGGCCACGCCGTGAAGTACGGCGTGGAGACCGGCAAGGATCTGGCTGAAATGAGCCTCGAAGAACTGCGCCAGTTCAGCGATCAGATCGAAGACGACGTCTTTGCCGTACTGACCCTGGAAGGCTCGGTCAATGCCCGCGACCACATCGGCGGCACTGCACCTGCACAGGTCAAGGCTGCGGTTGTTCGTGGCAAGGCACTGCTGGCCACTCGCTAACGCTATAACCGCTGCTGCAGGCAGCGGCTACACGGTTTTGCGGGTTATAAAAAACGGGCGCCATTTGAGCGCCCGTTTTTTATTGCCCTGCAAATCCCGGCAGGGTTATTTCTTGCTGCTGATCCAGGCCAGAAATTGCGGCATGGCCGCTTCCTTGTCGGCCACAATTCGCTGCACGTGGGGGTTGCGCTGCAGACGCTCCAGCAGTGCCCGGGCTGCCGGATGCTCTGCCAGCAGGTCCAGGCCGAACACCTTATGGCCAACAGCACAGGCCAGATCGACGCTGAACACAAAGTAAATGTCCGCCAGACTCAGCGTGTCACCTGCCACATAAGGCGCGAACTTGCCGTGTCGACCGAGAGCAGCGATGCCCTCCAGCAACTCGACCCGGGCTTTGTCCCTGATCGCCTCGGGCACTTGCATGCCAAAGAAGGCTTCTCCATAACAGGCGCGCGCCGGCAATTCGATGTACAACTCGATTTCCTTGGTCAGCGCCAACACCTGGGCACGCTCAAACGGATCGGACGGCAGCAGTTTTTCCCCCTGCTGGGTCTGTTCCAGGTATTCAAGAATTACACTGGTTTCGTTGATGAAGCCCTGATCGACGCCCAGCACCGGGACCTTGCCACGCGGACTGATCGCAAGTGCCTGCGGGGTCTGTCCGGCAAAAAACGGGACTTCTTCGAATGGGACGCCCTTCTCCAGCAACGCCAGCTTGACCATGTTGTAGTAGTTGCTGACTGCGAATCCATAAAGCTTGATCATTACAAAGCCTCCAGGCCGTATCGGGGTTGGCAGCCGTTGTTATAGAACTTCGCCGCTACACTGGCTAGCAGCATCAGCCACGTGAATACAGTTAGACTGCCCGCCTTTACTTGAGGAGCCTGCCCATGAGCGAGCCAGTTGATATCGATAACGACGAAGAAGAGTTCGCCGAATCCACACTGATCCAGGCGATTGAAAACCAGATCGAAAGCGACAACCCGCCTGCAGCCAAAGCCACGTTCAACAAGTTGACGCTGGTGGGCTACGAACGCGAAGAAATCCTGCAGATGATGGCCCACGTGCTGGCCGTAGAGATTGACGCGATCCTCGAAGAAGATCGCGCCTTCAACACCGAGTGGTACGAAGCAGCCCTGCGTGCACTGCCGACCCTGCCACCCGAGAAAAACTGAGTCGCGGCTCAGGGCCCAATGGCGGGGGCTCGCTGCCAGTCCAGTTCACTGGCAGGCATCGGGCGCCCAAACCAGTAGCCCTGGCCCAGATCACATTTCAAGTCGAGCAGGAACTTCGCCTGCGCGGCTTGCTCGATACCCTCGGCATGTACTTGCAGGCCCATGCTTTGCGACAACGCGATGACCGCCCGGACAATGGCCACATCGTCATTGTCATCCGGCAGCCCCGCGACAAACCCCTGATCGATCTTGAGTTTCTGCACAGGCAATTGCTTGAGCCGCAGCAGTGATGAAAAACCCGTTCCAAAATCATCGATGGCCAGTCTCAAACCCAGCTTGCGCAAACGGTGCATCTGCTCAAGGGCCCCCTGGGAGTCCTCCATCACGGCACTTTCAGTGACTTCCAGCTCCAATAGCGCCGGGTCCAGACCGGTATCGGCCAGCACCGTGGAGACCAGGTTGTACAGCTCGGGACGGGCAAACAACCGGCTGGAAATATTGACCGCGACAAACGACAACTCTACCCCGGCAGATTGCCACTGACACATCTGCCAACAGGCCTGTTCCAATACCCAGGCGTCGATTTCGGCAATCAGCCCGGTACGTTCGGCAATGGGAATAAATTCCCCCGGCGCCACCAGCCCGCGCAGTGGATGTTGCCAGCGCACCAGTGCTTCGACGCCGATCAGTCGACTGTTCTGCAGGTCGTGAACCGGCTGGTAGTACACACGCAGCTCTTGCTGCTCCAGAGCCCGGCGCAGATCGCTGGCCACCTCGATCCGGTACTGCGCATGGACGGTCAACTCTTCGGTGTACAGGGCGTAGCCTTCGCGGCCCGATTTTTTGGCCTTGAACAGGGCCGAGTCGGCGTTGCGCAGCAGTTGTTCAGCGTTCACTGCATCATTGGGAAACACACTGATGCCAACACTGGCACTGACAAACAACTGATGTTTATCGATCTCGAACGCGCCCTTCATCAGCTCCAGCACCTGCTGTGCCAGTGCGGCAGCCTGAGTCACCTGGGGACAACTTTCGACCAGCACGGCAAACTCGTCACCGCCCAGTCTGGCCACGGTGAAACCTTTGCCAAACACGCTCTGCAAACGCTCGGCAACAGCCTTGAGCAACAGGTCGCCGACGTTATGGCCGAGGCTGTCATTGATGATTTTGAAATGATCGAGATCGATCATCAGCAACGCACAGCCCGATGCGTGACGTTGTGCCGAGGCCAGCGCCTGTTCGGTACGATCGGTGAACAACAGTCGATTGGGCAGCTCTGTCAGTGGGTCGTGGTGCGCCAGCCGCGCCAGTTCGGTCTGGGATTTTTTAATCGCCGAGATATCGGTAAAGACCGCGACGTAATGGGTGACTTGCCCCTTGGAATCGGTGAGCGCACGCACGATTTGCCACTGCGGGTAGATCTCGCCACTTTTGCGCCGGTTCCAGATCTCGCCTTGCCAGTCACCGTTTTCCTGCAATGACTTGAACACCGCCTGATAGAACTCGGGGCCATGGCGCCCCGACTTGAACATGCTGGGCCGCTGGCCCAGAACTTCTTGTGCCGGGTAGCCGGTGATTTCCACCAGTGCGCGATTCACATGCACAATCACGCCATTGCGGTCGCTTACCAGCACTCCTTCGCGGGTACAGTCAAACACCACTGCTGCTTGGCGCAGACGCTCTTGATCCTGCCGTTGACGCTTCAAGCTGACGCCCTGCCCCAGAAAACCGGACAGGCGGCCAAGGGCGATAAAAATCAGGAAGGTGCTTATAAATGCCCAAACGTAACCATTTATGAGCTGCCAATGGGCCAACTGCGCTGAATCATCGAAATAACTGTTCAATAAATGATCAGTTATTTGCAGCCATAAAACCGATAACAGCCCGTATGACAAGGCCGCGCGCAAGGCATCGCGATAAGAAACCGACATAAGAAAGTCAAAGTACCTACAAAAAAAGGGGGATTATAAAGTAAGAAACATCAAGGCACTCTTATCTGAAAGGGCGACTGGTTTTATCTGGCTGCATGGGGATAATGCGTGTTGCAGTTTTTTTTATCTTCCCGAGGGCCAAACAGCCTATGTGGTACAACGGTTTTCTCGACTTGTCAGCCTGGCAGCTGGTTGCAGTCACCCTGTTGATGACCCACGTGACCATTATCGGCGTCACGGTTTATCTACACCGCTATTCAGCGCACCGCTCCCTGGAGCTTAACGGTGGCCTGAAACACTTCTTCCGTTTCTGGCTGTGGCTGACCACGGCACAAAATACCCGCGAGTGGACAGCCATCCACCGTAAACACCATGCCAAGTGCGAAACCGCTGATGACCCCCATAGCCCGGTCATCAAAGGGTTATCGACCGTTTTGCGAAAAGGTGCAGAGCTATATCGCAAAGAGGCGCAGAACCCCGAGACGTTGCGTATTTACGGCAAAAACTGCCCTGAAGACTGGATTGAGCGCAATCTTTACTCGCGCTACAAAATGCTGGGTGTCAGTTTGATGCTGGTCATCGACCTGCTGCTGTTCGGTGCCATCGGCCTGACAATCTGGGCCATCCAGATGATGTGGATCCCGGTATGGGCAGCGGGCGTGGTCAACGGCCTGGGCCATGCAGTGGGCTATCGCAACTTTGAATGCCGCGATGCCGCGACCAATCTGGTGCCATGGGGCATCATCATTGGCGGCGAAGAACTGCACAACAACCACCATACCTACCCCAACTCGGCCAAGATGTCGGTCAAGAAGTGGGAATTTGACCTGGGCTGGGCCTGGATCAAAGTCTTCAGCTTTTTGCGTCTGGCCAAGGTTCAGCGTGTTGCTCCGATCGCCCACCGGGTTGAAGGCAAGGGCAGTCTGGACATGGACACCGCGATGGCGATCCTCAACAACCGTTTCCAGATCATGGCCCAGTACCGCAAGCTGGTGATCGCGCCGCTGGTGCAACAAGAACTGGCCAAGGTTGATCATTCGGTTCGCCACCAGTTCCGCCGCGCCAAGCGCCTGCTGTCGCGCGAAACCAGCCTGCTGGAAGAACGCCATCACCAGCGTATCGAAACCATGCTCGAGCACAGCCACTCGCTTAAAGTGATCTACGAGAAGCGTCTGGCCCTGCAACAGATCTGGCTCAAAACCAGCACCAATGGTCACGACATGCTGGCGGCGATCAAGGAATGGGTACATGAGGCAGAAGCCAGCGGAATTCAGTCGCTGCGCGAGTTTGCCCATCAGCTGAAAACCTACTCGCTGCGCCCTGCAGCGGTGTAAAGGCTACACAGCTCCCGCATGTCCCTGTGTGGGAGCTGGGTTGCAGCTCCCACAAGGGGTTCGATGACTCAGACGCAGCCCTCTGGCGCCTGGATCAGCCGCAACAACTCTGGCGTGCCGATTCTCAGCAAACGTGCCGTTTTGCAGTTGGCCAGTTCACTGATCTCCTCTTCAGTCGTCAGTTTCACCATCTGGCCCACAAGGTTCATTACCAGCGCCTCACGGGAATAGACCCCTCCGCCCAAGTGATAAATCGCCGCAATCAACTCTCGCAGTTCCAGCGGCAAGCGCCAGCGTGTGCGCAAGGCCGAGCCATAGGCTGCTCCGAATTCGGCCAGTGACTCGTCAATGACCCTGGTGTCGAGCGCACCACCGGCCAGCTGCCACTCCTGCAAGCAGCGCAACACCGCCAGGTCACCCAGGCGGTGCAGCAGCCCCGCGCAATAGCAGCGTTGATGATCAAGATTGAGCATCCGCGCCAGCGCGTAAGCATATCCGGCCGCACGCCGCGACACGGCCCACTGCTGTTCGGCGTAGTCCGAAAGACAAGGATCACTCAGTTGCCCACGCTGCTTGAGGGTCAGCCCCAGCACCAGATTCATGCTTCGACCCGGCCCCAGGCTCTGCAGCGCTTGTGACAGCGTCTGCGCCGGGCTCACAGGGTGCCGGGCCGCACTGTTGGCCGCGGCAATCAAGACGGCACTGATTTGCGGATCGGTCCGCACTTGTTGCTCAAGCAACGCGAGATCCGGTCCGACGGGGCCGATACTGTGTCTGACTGCCGCCTCTGCATCAATCATTAGCGGCGCACCATCGGATGTTGCACGGTGCTGCGCCAAAAAGCGTATCAGGGTCATGCCGGGCGCCAACCCCGGCACCCCACACAAGACTTCTTGCCCGGCACTCAGCAACAGACCTTGCAAGCGCCGGGTCAGCCCACTGATATCCAGCGGTTTCGTCAGGTAGGCCGTGGGGGCCAATGGCAAGACCTCGCGCACACTGGCAATGTCGCTGCGGTCGCTGAGCAAAATAAACGCCCGCACTGGACTGCTCCGGCGCTGGCGTACTGTGCGCAGCAAGTCCAGACCGCCCATTGCGGGCAGGTCTGCGTCGGCGATCACCAGGTCATAGGTTTTCTGGCTCAACAGGGTGAACGCCTGCCGACCTTCTTCACACACATCCAGCTGCACATCACAGCGCACACTCAGTACTACGTGTTTGAGCAAATCCCGGGTCCACGGATCAGACTCGGCAATCAGTACGCTCGGTACTGCCATTGAATCTACAACTGTCATGCATTTAGCTCCCGGCGTAAGGCCTGCACCTTAGTCAAAGGCAGCCGGTGGATACACCCGAATGAATCGCTCAAAGCAAAAAAAACCGCCGAAGCGGTTTTTTTTGTCTATCGAGTCACAACTTGCGAGTCAGGACTCAAGCCAGTTCAGCGAAGCACTCTTCGATGATGGCCAGGCCTTTGTCCAGCTGCTCGTCCGGCGAGGTCAGCGGCACCAGCACCCGCAGCACGTTGCCGTAAGGGCCGCACGACAGCAGGATCAGACCCTTGTCACGTGCCTTGGCAACGATTTGAGCCACGGCGGCTGCGTTTGGCTTATGCGAATCACCGCCTTCGAACAACTCGACGGCGATCATTGCGCCCAGCGCACGGACATCACCGATGACCGGGTGCTTCGCCTGAATGGCCTTCAGGCCGGTGACCAGACGCTCGCCAACTGCCTTGCAACGGTCCAGCAGGTGCTCTTCTTCAAACACTTCGAGCACTGCCAGCGCAGCCGCGCAAGCAATCGGGCTACCGGCGTAGGTGCCGCCCAGGCCGCCTGGAGCGATGGCGTCCATGTACTCGGTCTTGCCGCATACACCGGCCAGCGGGAAGCCGCCAGCGATGGATTTGGCGAATGTGGTCAGGTCGGCAGTAACGCCCATTTGTTCCATGGCGAAGAAAGTGCCGGTGCGGCCAGCACCGGTTTGCACTTCGTCCGCGATCAGCAGGATGCCGTGCTTGTCGCACAGTTCGCGCAGGCGGGCCATGAACGCTTTCGGAGCCACGTAGAAACCACCTTCGCCCTGTACCGGCTCGATGATGATTGCAGCGATATCTTTAGGCTCAGCGTCATTTTTGAAGATGCGTTCGATGCTGGCGATGGAATCGTCAACGCTGATGCCGTGCAGTTCACACGGGTAAAGGGCACGGAAGATACCGCCTGGCATCAGGCCCATGCCGGCCGAGTAAGGCACGACTTTACCGGTCAGGCCCAGGGTCATCATGGTGCGGCCGTGGTAAGCACCGGTAAAGGCGATCACACCGGCACGGCCAGTGGCAGCACGGGCAATTTTCACGGCGTTCTCGACCGCTTCGGAACCGGTGGTGACCAGCAGGGTTTTCTTGTCGAAATTGCCCGGCACCTTGGCGTTGATTTTTTCGCACAGCTCAACGTACGGCTCGTAAGCCAGTACCTGGAAGCAGGTGTGGGTCAGCTTGGTCAGTTGCTCTTGCACGGCGGCAATGATTTTCGGGTGCAGGTGACCGGTGTTGAGTACTGCGATACCGCCGGCGAAGTCGATGAACTCACGGCCTTCTACGTCAGTAACCGTGGCGTTCTTTGCCGACTCGGCGAAGATCGGGTGAATCTGGCCAACACCGCGCGGGACAGCGGCTTCACGGCGTTTCATCAGGGATGCGTTGGTCTTGTTGCTCATAGTGTCCTCATTCGCCGCGAATCAAACGGCGTGGTTCAAGGCTGACGCGCCAGGGAGACAGCAATGCCAGCATGCGATGATCGACTGGCATGGGGCTCCCGGCCACAGAAATTAACGATTTGAAACACAGAGGGGGCAGCGCTCTCGTGCCCCTCCTGCTGAACCACCCGCCGGGTTAGATGCCCAGGCAGAGATATTTGATTTCCAGATAGTCTTCGATGCCGTACTTGGAACCTTCACGGCCCAGGCCCGAGGCCTTGATGCCGCCGAACGGTGCGACTTCGTTGGAAATCAGCCCCGTGTTGACGCCAACCATGCCGTATTCCAGGGCTTCAGCCACACGGAACACACGGCTCAGGTCACGGGCATAGAAGTACGACGCCAGACCGAATTCGGTGTCGTTGGCCATCGCGATCACTTCGGCTTCGTCTTTGAAGCGGAACAGTGGCGCCAGCGGACCGAAGGTTTCTTCCTTGGCCACGGCTGCGTTTTTCGGCACGTTGATCAGAATGGTCGGCTCGAAGAAGCTGCCTTCCAGGCTGTTACCACCGCTCAACAGAGTGGCGCCTTTGCTCAGGGCATCGGCAATGTGCTCTTTGACCTTGGCTACGGCCTTGTCGTCGATCAGGGGGCCTGTGGTGGTGCCTTCGTCCAGACCGTTACCGATCTTCAGCTTGGCCACCGCCACTTTCAGTTTTTCGGCGAACGCGTCGTACACCGAGTCCTGAATGTACAGACGGTTGGCACAGACGCAGGTCTGGCCGTTGTTGCGGTACTTGGAAATGATCGCGCCTTCGACGGCCTTATCCAGATCCGCGTCGTCGAACACGATAAACGGCGCGTTGCCGCCCAGTTCCAGCGAAACTTTTTTGATGTCCTTGGCGCATTCAGCCATCAGTTGACGACCGATTTCGGTCGAACCGGTGAAGGACAACTTGCGCACGATCGGGTTGCTGGTCAGCTCGCCGCCGATGTCGCCAGCGCTGCCGGTAACTACGCTCAGCACGCCTTTGGGGATGCCGGCACGATGCGCCAGCTCAACCAGGGCCAGGGCCGAGAACGGGGTTTGCGAAGCAGGCTTGATGACCATGGTGCAGCCAGCGGCCAAAGCCGGGCCTGCTTTACGGGTGATCATCGCGGCCGGGAAGTTCCAGGGCGTGATTGCAGCCGTCACACCGATAGGCTGCTTGATCACGATCAGGCGCTTGTCCGGCTGGTGACCCGGGATCACGTCGCCATAAATGCGCTTGGCTTCTTCAGCGAACCACTCGATGAACGAGGCAGCGTAGACAATTTCGCCCTTGGCTTCGGCCAGTGGCTTGCCTTGCTCCAGAGTCATCAGGCGACCGAGGTCATCCTGATTTTCAATCAACAGTTCAAACCAGCGACGCAATTTGGTTGCACGCTCTTTGGCGGTCAGTGCGCGCCAGGCCGGCAAGGCCTTGTCGGCAGCTTCAATCGCGCGACGGGTTTCGGCTGCGCCCATTTTTGGCACGGTACCGATGATTTCACCGGTAGCCGGGTTGTTGACCTTGATCGTCTGACCACCGTCCGCATCCACCCAAGCACCATCGATGTAGGCTTGTTGGCGGAACAACTGTGCGTCTTTGAGCTGCATGTTGGCTTTCCTTAACAGCACCGCGCAGGCGCGGAGCGAATTATTGATAGTAGAAAGGCGCCATGGAAGGCTGCCGTCAGGAAGTCATTCACTGCCAAAGTATCTAAATAACGCACTAAATTTTAGCCGTGCGGTTCAGCACTCAGACAAGAGCGTTTGAAATCTCAAACGAATCCTAGGATCAATGGGGGTAAAGGACAATAGGATGTTCGAAAAAAAGAACAAGCGGCTGTCTATTACCCATTTTTCCCCCGGCATCCATTAATAGCCCAAAACGCGTCCGGAAACACCTGACGAATCAGCAGCATGGACGGACGCCACACAGATGAGTATTATGGCGCCCGCATTGCACCAGTAGCTCAGCTGGATAGAGTACTGCCCTCCGAAGGCAGTGGTCGTGGGTTCGAATCCCGCCTGGTGCACCATCTTCTTTCCCTTGTATTACAGGGGATAGCGCTACTGACAGAAACCTGTCCTGGTCCTGAAAGTCGTTTTTGCCAAAAATTTTCCACACTTGAACGTGCCGGGAATGGTGGAAATGGCAACCATCAGGAATCGCGGCGAGTATCAGTGGTAAGCGCAGATCCGTCGCAAGGGCTATCCAGCCCAACGCAAAACCTTCGAAACCAAATCCGACGACGCTCAAGCCTGAGCACGCATGATCGAAAGCCACCTTTCTGATTCAACTCCCGAATGTGCGCGTGCGAAAAACCGAGAACGAATAGAGCGGCAACATCGTCACGATGTCAGCGCTCGATTTGCCAAGCGCATCGTGTCGTTGGCCTGCTTCAGTTGAACTGATATCTACTTGCCATGTATCCCCAGACACTATGTCGGTCATAGGCCTGCTCCGGATAGGTGAGTAATGGCTCCATCAGCCCATTGGGTGTCGAACACTGCATGAAGCCGCGCCTGCGTGCTGATCACCTCCGTCGGTCTCAGCGCTTGGCTGAACGCGTGGATAGCCAGATCATTGGTTAACAGTTCCAATTGATGATAGGTGGGAGCAAGAAAAAACCACCACAACCAGCAAAAGCGCGCCGACCGGCAAACACCCCGCTGCCCATGCCACTCGAAATAGCCCCCATACCAGTCTTATGCCGCCTCCTGAATCAGTGAGTCGAGGCAAAATAACTGAAAATCAGATATAGCTTGATCAGCCGCACCTTGCCCGGATACGGCTATGAACAAGGCTACTTATCACAGGTGTTTAAATTCTTCTTTCAGCAACTCGGAAAACTTATCTTTTGCACGATGAAATTCGACGTTTTTGTTCGATATGAAATAATTTTGCACAGGCAATAAATCTTCAAACATATATTCACTTATACTTCCGAACCGCCCGAACTGCTCAAACAAACCTTTCGGAACTAACGACACGCCTGCGCCGGAACTTACGCACCCCAGGATTGTGCCATAACTGGCTATGCTTGTTATGGGGATTGATACTTCATGCCTCTCCAGCCAACTTACCAACGCCTTCCTGTAAGGGCATCCTTCAGGCCACATGAATATATCAGTGCCACTCAAGTCCTGCGGCTCATTTATCCGCCCCGCAGCCGGAGAGGCGATCAAGACCAACTCCTCCTTGTAAATCTCAATGATTTCAAGATCCGGGTGCTCAGGCCTGACAGCGATGATTGCTCCATCCAGTTCATGGCTGACCACATCGTTTGATAATTGCGACCAATCCCCCGTACTAAACTGCATTTGTACAGAAGGATAGAGCTGATGGAACTTTGATAAAAGCTTGGGTAACCTGCCTGTGGCGGATGACTCTATAGCGCCAATTTTCAAGTTTCCCGACGGCGCTGCGGCGGGATCGAGGGCTCTTTTTGATTCCTCACTCAAAGACAGGATCTTGTTAACGTAGCCAAGAAACAACCGCCCGGAAGGGCTGATTACAAGCCCCCGGCCTTTCCTTATAAATAACGAGACCCCGAGTTCTCTTTCTAAATGCTTGATTCTGTTTGTGATGTTTGACGGAACACAGTGCAACAGTTCAGAGGCGCGGATAATGCTTCCTTGATCGGCCACTGTTTTGAACATCGCTAACTGAGACAACTCCATGTCATTGCTCACTTAAAGTGAATGATGGAATAACTATAAGTCACTTGTTGCAAGCATTCAACTCGTTTAATTTGTAGATGACGGTATGTACGGCTACATGACCGCAGCGTTTGGCGCCACGGCCTGGGTTGAAGACAAATATAAAATACGCGAATGTAACGAATTTTCAGAGTTTCTGTACAACACCGGCGTAGCAAAACATAAGGCAGCTTTGAGTTCAGACGAGCATAAATACTCAATCATGGAGGCGATGATGGTTTCTATCGCTTCAGAGATTTGGAATGGTCGAGAGTACAACTTCATTGCCCAATACATAGAGGACAAGTTACTCACCCTCAATCCTTCTCTGAAAACGAACACTCAGAGTTTGCGTAACGCTAAAGGATAGGTCATGGGACATTCTGGTGAAGTGGAAAACAAGCATGGCTTGCATGCTTTAGCTGCAGCACAAGCATATGCTCGAACGGCCGATATAACTTTCAAGTTGGGTCGACTGAAAGGAACTATGCTCAGTTACAATGAAAGAGCAGGAAACGCTTTTGCGGCTATGCACCAAGCCCTGACCTCATAGAGCCAGTTTCTATAGCCAGAGGGATATACCGATTATCTTTGTTCAAATGAGCCATAGGCTAATCGGTATATCTCGAAAAATGCAGAGCTCAAACCAAGAGAAATGTCATGGTTTATTGTTGGAAATTTAAGTTGCACAAGGATCCATTATATGGATCTTGAACAAACTTTGATCGCGCTAGGTTTTTTTGCCTTTTGCGGCGGCTTGATAGATGCTGCAGTCGGTGGTGGCGGTCTTGTACAACTGCCGGCACTTTTACATGCCCTCCCTCAGCAAAGTCTAGCTACTGTTTTCGGAACCAATAAACTGGCTGTTTTGGCGGGCAATTTATCTTCCATATTCAGCTATGTAAAGCGAATAAAAATCATGTGGAAGTTAATGCTTCCCACCATGCTTTCCGCATTTTTATTTGCCTTTCTTGGTGCCTTCTCAGTATCTATCGTGCCAAAAAAACTGATGGAGCTTGTTGTTTTTTTCATCCTGATAGCCATGGCCATTTATACTTTCACGGAAAAAAAATTAGGCTTGGTGGCTTCTAATAAACATTGCGGATCAAAGGAGATTATCTCAGGGGTTTTGTTTGGTGGCCTCATTGGTTTCTATGATGGTGTCTTTGGCCCTGGCAGCGGTAGTCTTCTGCTTTTTATATTTGTAAAATTTTTTGGCTTCGATTTTTTAAACGCATCGGCCTCTGCAAAACTGGTTAATCTGGGTACGTTTAGCGCAGCGCTTATGTTTTTTGTTCCGTCTGGCAACGTCTTATGGACTATCGGCGGTGTAGTTGCTCTGTGCAATATGGCAGGTTCTCTCACCGGTGTTTTCTTGGCACTCCGTTACGGAAGCGGCTTTATCAGGATATTTTTCCTGATTCTGCTTATATTTTTGATAGGCAGAATGGGCTTGTCTCTATTTTCGTAGGGGATAAGCTCAAGCTTTAATCCCTGCGGCCAGCCACTCGCTTCGACTGATCACCAGTTGGGGGTATGACTCGGATCGATCCTCCGGACACATGCAACCCGACAAAGCCCGCCCTGTGCGGGCTTTGTCGTTTCTGCCTGCCGTCTCCTCTCATGCTGTGGCTGCCCCGGACATTGCCGGCAGGACGGTTCAGTCCTATCGTTCCCCGGTCCTGCTGAAGCTGCACGCCAGCAGCCTCAATCGCACAAAACAAGGAGCGAAACCATGAAGCAAGCCCTGGCCACCAAGGATCGTGTGCGAATCCAGCAAGTTGAAGTGCTGTCGAACAACTGGTACGTGCTGCGCAAGACCACCTTCGACTTCCAGGGACGGGACGGGATTTGGCGAAAGATGTCCCGGGAGACCTATGACCGCGGTAACGGTGCGACGATCCTGCTGTACAGCCCGCTAAAAAAAACCGTGGTGCTGACCCGCCAGTTCCGCTTCCCCGCCTTCGTCAACGAACATGACGGCATGCTGATCGAAACCTGCGCCGGACTGCTGGATCAGGATGATCCACACACCTGTATCCGTAAGGAAACCCAGGAGGAAACCGGTTATCGCATTGAAAATGTACGCAAGGTGTTTGAAGCGTTCATGAGCCCCGGTTCGGTTACCGAGCGCCTGCATTTTTTTGTCGGGGAATACTCTGACCAGGACAAGGTCAGCGAGGGTGGAGGCCTTGAAGCCGAGGGCGAGGAGATCGAAGTTCTGGAGTTGCCTCTGGACGACGCACTGGCAATGATCGACACGGGAGAAATCAAGGACGGCAAGACCATCATGCTCTTGCAATACGCGAAGCTGCACGGACTTGTGGATTGCTGAGTTTTTCACTTCGGGAGATTGCTTATGTATAGCCATATCCAGATCGGCGCGCGGGATGTACCGGCGCTGGCAGTCTTTTACGACGGGGTGCTGGCCACTCTGGGCCTGGTGCGCATTGTTCATGATGATGAAGACCGCGGGCCTGCGGGTGCGGGCTGGCAGCGCCCCGGACTTTACTGGCCGCAGTTTTACATTCAGTCGCCGATCAATGGTTTGCCCGCGACCTGGGGCAATGGTGTGCAGGTGAGTTTTGCCGCGCACTCGATCGAGCAGGTGCAAGCGGCCTGGGATACGGCCTTGCGCCTCGGCGGCACGGATGAGGGTGCTCCGGGCAACCGGCCACAATATGGCGACGATTATTACGGCGCCTATTGCCGTGACCCCGAAGGCAACAAGCTGTGCTTTGTGTTTGCCAGGTCGATGGCCATTGCGTAGGAGCGAGCTTGCTCGCGATCTTTCAGCCAATGGAAAAGATCGCGGGCAAGCCTGCTCCTGCAGATCAGCGGGGTTTACAGGTGGTCGGGGCCACTGCCAAAGCGGGTCATCATCACGTTGATGAAGTCTTCAAGGCTCATTTTTTGACCATTGAAATCCACTTCCCCAGCGGCATAGTTGAGGGACGCCAGGATGTTGTTGCCATCCACTTTTGCCAGGCCCGTTTGCACGGCCATGACACCCGCCATTTCGCTGTTGGCGCTGGCCATTTTCGCGATGGTTTGCGGGTCGGTCTGGCCGGCCAGTTGTGCCTGAACGGCGGACAGGTCGGCAATCATGGGTTTGGATAATTGCAGCTTGGCGTCCAGGGAGGTCAGCGTTTGCTTGGTGACTTCGATAGGCGGCTGCTCGAACGAAGTCGGCTGAGCCAGGCTCACGGCAAGGTTGAACTGACTTTCGCCATTGGTGGTTTTAAGGGTGAGTTTTTCCAGCGCCAGCTGTGGTTTGGCCGCCAGCAGTTTTTCGACCTCGG
Source organism: Pseudomonas sp. TMW22089 (assembly GCF_022496645.1). Taxonomy (NCBI): domain Bacteria; kingdom Pseudomonadati; phylum Pseudomonadota; class Gammaproteobacteria; order Pseudomonadales; family Pseudomonadaceae; genus Pseudomonas; species Pseudomonas sp. TMW22089. The sequence goes on along the minus strand of NZ_SCFG01000001.1, from coordinate 12,617 downwards.
CTTGCATCTGCACTTGCTCTGCCGGGGTCAACTGCGCCATAGGCATTGTGCCGTCGGCTTGAGGCTCGAATTTGGTTTGGTAGATCCGCAACAGCGATTGCATGGCCGGAATGTCCAGGCTGCTGGCCGTCATGACCATTTGCGCGCTGCCCACCGGCTTGTCGTCCAGGGTGATGTCGCCCACGTTGTACGACAGACGCCCTGACATCAGGCTGCCGTTGGCAGAAGCCGAGCCGGCATATTCGAAGTTTTTGATCTTGGCCACCGACTGGCGCTCGCCAAAGGTCAACTGGCCCTCACTCAGCTCCAGCACGTTCTGCCCCAGGTAGAAGCCATAGCTGCTTTTGGTCAGGTCGCTGGCCAGGGTCAGACCATTGAGCTCGACGCGAACTGGCGGTTGCCCGGGCGTGGCGGCCTGAAGCACCAGATGGTCCATGTAGCCTTTGGCCTTGAGGTTTATGCCCTCGGCATCTGTCTGGCCATCCATGGTCAACCCGGAGAAGCTGATGCTGGAGTTCTCGTCAACTTGGGCTTCAAACGGCAGCAGCTCCATGCTCCCGTCAACCGAGCGGTTGTAGCCCAGGGTAACCTGGCCTTTGAGCGGAGACTGGTCCTTGGCGGCGGCGAACCATTTTTCGGTGTACGGAGTTTTTTCCAGCGAATAGTTGCTGGTCGCCATCACTGGCATCCACTTGAACGTCTTGATCCGCGACCATGGCAACGGACCATGTTCGATATTGTCCACAAACAGCAGTTCTACCGGCTGGGCGTCCGGGCCTGCGGCGTCGTCCTGCAGATTCACACGGTAGTGCGCAGTGCTGCTGTACAGGTGGCGGTCAAGGGAAACCAGTTCGATAGTGCCGTGGGTGGTGGTGCCTTGCAGCTGGGACGCCAGTTCCTTGTTGGCTTCCTGGATCGAGGTCTTGAGTACATCCTCAAGCTTGGTGCCGGTGTACCACGCGCCTGCGGTGTTCAGGGCACCTGCAATAACAACAATCCCTACCAGTACGCCTAATGGTTTATTCATCAATTGACCCGTTCAATGTCCGTTGTGTTGAAAGATATGCGGTCTTCAGCAAGCCCGTCATAGGCCGAAAAGTGCAAGCAGGTTAACACTGGCAACGGGCTGGACGCTGTTTTTCGGCACCGTCCGATATGGCGCAGATCACGCGTAGCGCAGCTCCATTTCGTCGAGTTGATGATCGAAGCTCTTGAGGCTGGCGCTCCAGGTATACACCAGCACTTCCAGCTCGTGGTCGACCGAGGTTTCGCCGACAGCGTTGAGTGATATGCCTGAGTAATCCAGTTGATAGCGCTCGCGGGCCATGGCTGAGGCTACATCTGAAAGCGCATGGGCGTGGTCGAGCCATTCACGATCCTCAGGCGCCAGGGCCCTGTCGAGTTTCAGACATTGGGATTTCAGGGCCTCGAGGCTTTTTTCCAGCGGGGTGCCGGTGAGTTCACCCATGAACTCCTGGAAGGTGCGGCCCGGCTGCCAGTAGCTGCCCCAGAAATAGCGGTCGAATACGGTTTCAACCCGGCGCAGCGCGACTTTGGTGTCCCAGATCATGACCCGCGTCTGGCCCTTGTCTATTTGCCGCTGCTGGATTTGCCTGGTTTGCACCGACGCCCAGGCCACAACGACGATGGCCAGCACGGCGATCAGGGCACTGGCACTGTCGAGGAAGACCATCGCCTTGTCGATCTGGTGCGCCAGCATGATGCCGTAGAAGTAAGTCGCAGAGAGCAGCACCAGGGCTGCGACTGCGCACCAGAAACCGGGAGCATATGGATTTTTCATTATTAGTATCCCCATCAAGCACTGCTTGCGCGATGGGGAGGACTTGAGACCCGCGTATGCCCTGAACCATCGTTCCGATACCGACCTTTCAAAGCATAGCAACCCTGTCAGGGTTTAGCGTGCTCCGGGGCTTTCGCCTGTGCATTTTCCCAGCCGCCACCGAGGGCCAGAAACAAGTCGATCTGGCTCATGGCAACCTGGGTGTTGGCGGTGGCCAGTTGCGCTTTCACGTCGGTGTAAGTGCGGGTGGCTTGCAGGTCTGCAAGAAACGATTCACGCCCGGCGAGGAAGAACTGGTGCGTTTGCTCGGCAGCCGTTTTAGCCGAATCGCCTGCCAGGGCCAGGGCATCCCGACGCTGGAGCAAGGCGGTGTATTGCACGAGACTGGTCTGGGTCTCACGAATGGCGTTAAGCACCACACCGTCAAACCTGGCCAGCGCGCCCTGGGTCACCGCCTCGGCTTCACGAATACGGGCCCGCGAACCGTTGGTCGGGATGGTCCAGCTCAGCAACGGGCCAAAGCCCCAGCGGTTGGTCGGTGCCGTGCCGAGGTTTTCCAGCAGGCCCACGGTACCCACGGTCGCGCCGATACTGATGTCCGGATACAGCGAACCGGTGGCTACACCGATCTCGGCCGTGGCGCTAGCCAGATGACGTTCGGCCTGACGTACGTCTGGCCGACGCTTGAGCAGCGCTGCGCCGTCGCCCACGGGCAGCAGTTGGGCGATGTGTGGCAGCTCTGCGCAATCGGCAACGCCGGCGGGCAGTTGGTCGAGGGGTTTGGCAATGAGCATCGACAGGCGAAACAACCCTGCCTGACGCAGCGCCTGGTAGCGCGGGAGTTCGGCGCGTAATGATCTGAATTGAGTTTCGGAACGCGTTACCTGGGTTTCGTCGCCCCGGCCCGCATCGCGCAGACGCTGCGTCAGCTGGGTACTCTGCGATTGCAACTGCAGCGACTCTTCGGCGATATGCCGTTCTTCATTGGCCGCGCAAACTTGCGTATAGGCGCGCACCACGTCGGCTACCACTGTGATACGTGCGGTATCGGCTGCCGCCTGGGTTGCGTCGGCATTGGCCTGCGCCGCTTCGATACCGCGTTGCAACGTGCCCCACAGGTCGAACTGATACGAGGTGCTGAGGCCAAGGTCACCGACGTTGGCTACCGGGACCTTGTCCGTCAGCAGGAAGGCTTCACCGGACTCCTGAAGACGCTGGGCGCCAGCCTTCGCCGAACCGCTCCAGCCACCCGCAGACTGCGCCTGTTCAACTTGAGCCCGCGCCCGCGACAGGTTGGCCGCCGCCACTCGCAGATCCGTATTGGAAGCCATGGCCTGGCGCACCAGCTCGTCAAGTCTCGGGTCCTGATACAGTTTCCACCAGTCGGCCGGTACAGGCGCCGACACCACATTCGCGCCCTCACCCGCCAGCTCGCCCTGCAAATCAGGACGCTGCATGGCCGAGTCCTTGGGCAGGTGGTAATCCGGCCCCAGCATCTGGCAGCCGGACAGCAGCAAGCCCAGCCCCAGGGCTGCCAGGTGGACCGCTTTCATTGCGCAGTCTCCTGCGCCGGTTTGTCTTTGACCCTGTCCGCGACGATCGAAACGGTCGCGGTACGCCCGGCGATCATGCGGAAATCGGCTGGCACATCATCAAACACGATGCGTACCGGAATCCGCTGCGCCAGCCGCACCCAGCTGAATGCCGGGTTGACGTTGGGCAGCAGGTTCTGGCCGCTGGTGCGGTCGCGGTCTTCAATACCGGCCACGATGCTTTCGACATGGCCACGCAAGCGTGCATTGTCGCCGATCACGCGGATCTCGACGCTCTGACCGACATGGATGCCGTCCAGTTTGGTTTCTTCAAAATAGCCGTCGATATGGAACGAGCTGCTGTCGACAATCGACAGCACGGGCTTGCCGGCCGTGACGAACTCATTGACCCGGGGAGCGCGGTCGTTGACGTAGCCATCAACCGGGCTGCGCACGACGGTGCGATCCAGATTGAGCTGCGCGCTGTCCACGGCGACTTCGGCTTCAGTCAGGGCTGACTGCGCACGCAGTTCCCGGGACTGGCTTTCTTCAAGCAGCTCGCGGGCTACCAGATTGCCCAGCCCGCGGTTGCGTTTGCTTTCGCGCTGGGCCTGGGCCAGCGTCTCCTTGCGATCGGCAACCACTGCCTGGGCCTGGCGCAAGGCCAGACGGAAACGCTCCTGATCGATGATGAACAGCACCTGATCACGGGTGACGGGCTGGTTGTCACGCACATCCACCTGCTTGATCAGGCCCGACACATCGGGGGCAATCTGCACCACGTCGGCGCGAATGTGGCCATCGCGCGTCCAGGGGGCAAACATGTAATACATGGTCATGCGCCAGACCACGACGCAGGCGAACGCCACCACCAACAAGGTGAGAACGACACGGCCCAAGGTCAATAGAGGTTTTTTCATGTCATTAGATATCGACTAAACGAATCCACAACGCCGAGTAGCAAAGCGTAGAGACCGACGTTGAATAAAGCCCGGTGCCAGACCAGGCGGTAAAAGTGCATACGCGTCAGGAGCGCGTGAACCAGCAAAAACAATATGTAAGTGATGCCCATCAGCACCAGGAGCGTGGGCAGAAACACCCCGCTGATATCTACGTCACCGATCATAGCGGCGCTCCGTCAATGCCATGGGCATGGGACTGTGGCAGGTCGTGCTCATCAACGATGAACTCCACACCCGGTAATAGGGCCAGGCGCAAACCGCTCAAGGCGTGGAGCAAGTGCACCCGGGCCTCGCCCTCGTCCTGCATTTCGCGGGCGTTAAGCGCACGGCGGGTGCGGTCCAGGGTCATTTGCAGACCATTGGGCATTGGCAGGCGTTCGCCGGCCTTGAGGCAAGCGCTGAAGTACTCCCCCACCTCGCTGACTACCTGGCCCAGCAGGCGTTGCCGCTCGCCGGTGACCCGGGGTGAGTAGGCCAGCAAATCCAGGAGGTTGAGCGCCACTCGCAAGTCACGCAGGGCGCTGCCTGTGTCCTGGCCGGTCATCGCCAGACGCGGCAGGTGCTGCATCAGCCGATCAAGCATTTGCGCGCCCATGTGCCGGTGCTCGGCCAGGGTTGCGGGCCGGGTCAGCGTGACGATATCGCGCCAGCTGAAACGCGTCAGGCGTTTAGCCGCCAGTTCGGCGCCAAAGGGGCGGGCGATAAGGGTCCAGACGAAAGCAAAGAGCAGGCCGATGGGACCGGCCAGGTTGGCGTTGATGAACACCATGAAGTCTGCGTCGTAGGCCCCCTGAATGCTGATGAATGAGGCCGTGTTGACGATGGTCAGCAAGGTCCCCAGGTAAAAGCGCGGTTGTACCGTCAGCGTGCCGACACAGATAAAGGGCACGGCGAACGCCAGGACCAGCATCGGGAAGTCGTGCAGGTTGGGCAGGATCACAAACAGGTACAGGCTGGCGAACAGTACCGACAGCGAGGTCCAGAAAAAGAACCGGTAAATCTGCGGCGCCGGGTCGTCCATCGCGGCAAAAAAACTGCAGGCCACGGCCGCCAGAATCACCGCGCTGGCGCCGTCCGTCCAGCCGAGCAAGATCCACAACACCGAAGCGACAACAATTGCCGTCACCGTGGAAAATGCGGAGTAAAGCATCAGGCCCCGATCCAGAAACGGTGTCAGCCGGCCCAGGCGCCAATGCCGGTAAACCGCGCGCCAGATATCCTGACTGCCCGTTGCAATCGCCTGTTGCAGGCTGCGGCAGTCTTGCCACAAATCAATCCACTCGCCCAGCCGGTAGAGCGCATTGGAGAAGACCAGCTGGCGTCGCTCATCCAGCGCTTCGGCACTGGGCTGCAAGAGTTCCAGTTCATGGCGCAGAGCCTTCCAGGCCTCGACAGGGGCGCCTTCGCGAGTGCTTTCGAGCCAGTCCCGGCTTTTCGCCAGCAAGGGCGCTATTTTGTCCACCAGCTCGGGGGTACGCCGCTCCAGGGCATACAGCGCGTCATCCAGCGCGTCGACCACCGGCAGCAGGTTGATCATGCGCCCGCGCAGTTCTTTGGTGTTGCGCACGGTCTGCGGCAACGCACCTTCGTGGGGCAATTGACCGATCATCAACTCCAGGCTGTTGAAGGTTGCCACCATAGATGAGCGCAGGCCGCTGGCTTTACTCGGCTCTACGTCGCGGGCCAGAAAATGCTTGCTGTAGCTGGCGGCGTCGCCAAACCACTTGGCGGCGGAATCAACAAACACCGGGGCCAGCCGCCGGGGCCAGAACATGCTGCCCACCACGGCCGCACAGACAATCCCGAGGAGGATTTCTTCGGTGCGCGAGACAGCGATGTCGAATACGTTGAGCGGGTTGTCCACGATCGGCAAGGCGATCATGGGCATGGTGTAGCCCGCGAGCATGAAGATGTAACTGTTGGCCGTGCGCAGGTGCAGCGACAGGAACAACAGGATGCCGGTCCAGAGCGCGACCACCAGCACCAGCAAAAACGGGGTTTGTACAAACATGGGTACAAAAAATACCGCCGCCGAAGCACCCAGTAGCGTGCCCAGGGCGCGGTACACGGCTTTGGAACTGGTGGGGCCGACGAAGGGGCTGGAGACGATGTAGACCGTGGCCATTGCCCAATAGGGTCGGGGCATTTCCATCCACAGGGCGATGTACAGCGCGATCATCGAGGCGGCAAAGGTGCGCACGCCATAGAACCAGTCGCGGGCGGGCGGCATGCTGCTGAAAAAACCGTTCAAGAAGCGGCTCCATCAGGCAATTGGCCGGCAGCTTCGAAGGCCTTGATGACGCGTAATGCGGCTTCCTGATCTGCCACTGAGACCCCCGCCAGCGCTGTACGCCTGAGTTGTACAAGCTGCGCTTCAATCGACTGCACCAGGGAGCGCCCGGTGTCAGTCAGGCTGAGGGTTTTGGCCCGGCGATCGCTGGCGTCTTCATGACGCAGCACGTAACCGGCCTTGCACATCTGATCGAGCAAGCGCACCAGCGACGGGCTTTCCATACCGGCGGCCTGGGCCACGGTGACCTGGCGTGCGCCTTCTCCCAGACGGCCGATAATCAGCAACGGCATGGCGCAGGCTTCGGAAATTCCGTAATTGACCAGCGTGTTCTGGCAGACGCGACGCCAGTGGCGAGTCGCAACCACCATACCGGTGCTGATGCTCATCTGGAGTTGATCAAGAGTGTCAGGCAAGGGGTATCACATAAAGTTAGTTTGCTAACTATTAATATTGCGCGGGCAAATGATCTCAGTCAAGTGTTACCAGTTAATTCTGCTTACCGGTGACCGGTTTTGTGCGCAGCATCAGATTCAATTGATCAACAACCTCTGCCCAGTCGGCGTCTTCATTTATTTCATCGCGCAGGAAAGCCGCCTGAGCCGGCGTCCAGAAAAACGCCTCGTGCAACTTCAGATCCGGCTTGAGTGGCGAGTGCGAAGAGACAAATTTCTCAATGTCTGCTGGCTCGTTGGGCAGACCCAGCTGCTTGAACAATGAAGGAAGACTATGGGTGGGTGCTTGCATCAGAAAGACTCCGGTAAGGCGGGACGCATTCGGCGCCCGCGCAGGTCAAATATAGTCGAGCCTGCGTGTCATCGACGGTTAAGTCCTGAGCTTTGTGCCAACCCGGTGGAATCGGTGCAAAGTCGTCCGGTTGCACCTTGCTGCTGATTAACCAGATACGCCCTGTACCCGCAGGCAAGTCCACCAGGCGATCAACGTAGATTTTCGCGCCATTGGCGTTCACCAGCGTACCAAAACCGTAATTGTTCGGACGCCCCGATGAGCCATCCTCCAGCGGCGGTGTGTAGAGCATGGGCACAGACCCGGTCTTGTTGTAATAGACGTAGCTGAAGTACCAGAACAGGTCACTGACCACGATTCGGTCACCCGGTAAAAACTGCTGATTCACATGCTCAACCAGACGATCGAAATGATCGGCATCGCTGGTGAAGTTGCTGCGCAAACCCACCATCTCGGTACCGGCAAACAGCGTCAGCAATACGATGGCCAGCGCGCGCCGGTGGTTGAGCAGGCGATCCACCGCTATCGCAACAATCAGCGGCAGGCCCAGGGCAGCAAACATCACGTAGCGCTCGATGAACAGCGGTGAGGCAAAAGAGATGGCGTAAATGGCCAGGATCGGCAGCAGGGTGTAGATCACGATCAGCCTGGTGAATCTATGGGGTGTTGCATCCCTCACCGCCATCCATACCGCCCCGACAAGCAGGACAAGCGGTGCCAGCCAGAACAATGGCCAGGCAAGGCTGTCGCCTTCGTCCTGAATCAACAACTGCCAGGTCATGGCCGGTAGCGAGCGGGCATCAACCCCGGGCTCCCAGCCCACATCGCCCCCGGTCTTGAGTTCACCCATGTGTTGCAACAGGTCTACCAGCCCCGGAAGCCAGGGCATGAACAACAACATGATGCAGGCGTTGGCGACCCACCAGGCAGGGCGTTTGATCAGCCCGCCGGTACTGCTACCACTCAGCAGCAGGTACAACCAGTGGGCAATCACACAGAAGGCGGTGAAGTAATGGGTGTAAAACCCGGCAGCCATCAGCACGCTGTAGATAACCAGATAGCGGTTGTTGTCGGGCGCTTTAACCCAGTAAACCAGGGCAATCGTTGCCGCGATCAGCCATAACCCCATCAGTGAGTACATCCGCACTTCCTGGCTATAGCGCACGGCGGTCGGCAACAACGCCAGAAGCAGGCCGGCCAGCAACGCAGCCCTGCGGGTCGCAATCAGCCGGACCAGCCACATCCCCAGCAGTACTGTGGCTACCCCGGGCAAAACACTGAGGGCGCGAATCGAAACCAGACTGTCGCCGAACAGCGCCATCCAGCCGTGCAACAGCATGAAGTACAACGGTGGATGAACATCGTGTGCGGCGTGGAACCAGATGCCCGCGAGCGAGTAGTCGCTCAGCATCAGACTTGAGCCTTCATCACACCAAATGGCAGAGGCGGTAGCCCCATAGAAACGCATCGCGCAGGCCAGTAACAAAATGGCCCATACCCATGGCTGACGAAGCAATCCGGCCAGTAGGTTGTGAGGCGATTCAAGGACGCGAAGCATTTTTTCGTCCACACCATTACTACTGAGTACGCCCATCCTTCACCTGCAGCTGCGCATTGACGCTGCACTCGGGCAGCTTGATCTCCGGCGATTGTAGGGCAAGGGGCAGCTGTGTGGTGGGGCCGGATACAAGAAAAGAAGGTGGCAAGATGAAATCACTCGCGCGCAGTCGCGCTAAACTAACTGTTACAAGGTTTGACAAGGATCAGGTCAGTACCTAGCTTTTAATTGGATCCAAATTAACGTACTGAACTGCCGTAGGTAGTGCCAACGTGGCTGTCAAAAATAATCCTTTAAGCAGTATCGAAGTCGCCGGCCCCATACCTGCCCATTTGGCCCGGTCGGTGATTGAAGCGTCCTTGCGCAACGCCATTCTTGATGGCCGGTTGCCCTGTGGCACCGCTATTCGGCAACAGGCCCTGGCGACTTTGTTTGGTGTCAGTCGCATGCCGGTTCGCGAAGCGCTGCGTCAGCTTGAAGCCCAGGGTTTACTGCAAACCGTGCAGCACAAAGGGGCAGTGGTCGCGCCGTTGATCGAGGACGACGCGCTGGAAACCTATGAACTCCGCTTGCTGCTCGAGACACAAGCCCTGCGCCTGTCACTGCCGTTGTTGAGTGAGGAAGATTTTGAAGTGGCTGCCGGTTATATCGAGGCTCTCGAAGTGGAAACCGACTGGAGCAGGATGGGCACTCTCAATCGGCAATTTCATCAGGCGCTTTACTGCAAGGCACCGAACAAAAAACTGCTGGCGCTGATTGATGAAGGGCTGATTGAAGAAGAGCGCTTTCTGCGCTTTAACCTTGAGCAGATGAATTTGGGCAAGCTGTCTCAGGACGATCACCGCGCCTTGCTGCGTCATGCCCGCGCCCGGGATGTCGAGGCGTGTATCAAAGAGCTGGAGCTTCATCTACACCGCGGGGTAAAAGCCATTACCCACTATCTCGACAAGCAAAAACCAAAACAGCCCTGACGTTCAAAACGCCAGGGCTGTGGATATGTCTTTGATCAGCGCGCAGAAACCAGGGCTCCCCGCGCGCCTGCACCTCAGATTTTAAAGCTGTCGACCAGCTGTTTGAGCCGGCTGGCCTGCTGCGAAAGCGCATCGCAGTCTTTAAGGGTTTCGTTGAGGTTGACCACACCCTGCTGGTTCAGCAGATTGATCTGGTTGATGTCCACGTTAAGGGATTCGACCACGGCGGTCTGTTCTTCAGTTGCCGCGGCAACTGACTGGTTCATGCCGTCAATTTCTTCGATACGCTGGGTCACGCTGATCAAACGCGCGCCGGCCTGGTTGGCCACCTCAACACTGTCCTCGCTGGATACCTGGCTGGCATTCATGGTGCTGACCGCTTCGCGGGAACCCACTTGCAGCGAGGTGATCATTTTATGAATCTCCTCTGCCGACTCCTGAGTGCGGTGAGCAAGGTTGCGTACTTCATCCGCCACCACGGCAAACCCGCGGCCCGCTTCGCCCGCACGCGCGGCCTCAATGGCTGCGTTAAGGGCCAGCAAGTTGGTTTGCTGGGAGATCCCTTTGATCACATCCAGAATGTGCCCAATGTTGTCGGTGCTGGCATTCAGGGTTTCGATCTGGGCACACGACAGGCTGATCTTCCGGGAAAGTTCAGTCATGGCCTGAATCGTCTGCTCAACGACTTTGCGCCCATCATCTGCCTGTTCACTGGCGCCGCTGGCATGCTGCGAAGCATCTGCGGCGTTGCGCGCGATTTCCTGGGTGGCTGCGCCCAGTTCGTTGATGGCTGCTGCAACGCTGTTGGTGCGCGCGCTTTGTTCATCGGAGCCAATGATTGACGCGTTTGACGATGCCATTACGCGCTGGGACAAATCATGGACCTGACGGGTCGCGGAGGACACTTCGGAGATCGACGCGTGAATACGCTCCACGAACTGGTTGAATGAACTGGCCAACTCGCCAAATTCATCCTTGTTTTCAATCACCAGACGCCGTGTCAGATCGCCTTCACCCTGGGCGATATCCTGCATGGCACGCCCCATGGTGGTCAGCGGCCGCATCAGGACCCGGATCAACAGGCTCAGAAGCAGAGCAATCACTGCCACCGCAATAAACATTGCGATCAACGCAGAGGTGCGGAACTTAGACAGAGGGGCGTAAGCTTTTTGTTTGTCCAACGACTGGCCGATGTACCAGTCTGCAGAGGGCAAGCCTGTGACCGGGGTAAAGGAGATGATTCGCTCCTGGCCATTGAGTTGCACCTCTTGAACGCCCTTCTCGATCTTCAGGTTGCTGGACGGGTATATATCCTTCAGGTTTTTCATAACCTGGTCTTTGTCCGGGCTGACGATGACCTGGCCATCACCGCTCACCAGAAATGCGTAGCCCAAACCGCCGGAATCCACCGAGTTAATAATTTTAACCAGACTGTCCAGGCTCAGATCGCCTCCCACTACACCCAGCAGTTGACCGTCTTTCTTGACGGGCATGGCAATGGTCACGATCAAACCGCCAACAGCTGCCATATAAGGCGGTGTGAGCATGGTCTTGCCGGCGCTTACAGCCTGTTTGTACCAAGGGCGCTCACGGGGGTCATAGCCCTCTGGCATTTTGGCGTCAGGTCGCTGTGTGAACACGCCATTAGCTTGACCAACGTACGTGAACTGGAAGTTCGAGGTGAACGCAGGCTGGTCGACCAACCCTGGCAAATCAGCCTGGCTGCCCTGGTGAGCAACGCTTTGTGCAAGGCTCTCCAACACCAGGATACGACCGCTCAACCAATTCTGGACGCTACTGGCTGTCAGGTTGCCTGCCTGCTCCACCGACGACTCGATATTTTGGTTGATCGTATTTCGCTGCAGATAGTCGTTGTACAAAGTGAACAACGCAAACGCCAGAACCACGACGCCTGAAGCGGCCAGAAGAATTTTATGGCTGAACTTGAGATTCATTGCATGGACTTCTTATGCCGAAAGGTGGGATGCGTGCGGGTACAAAATTCCGTGTAGCACTTGAGACAGCCAGCGGGGATAGCTGTACTGAATGCACGCATTGCTCATAAGGCTGTCGGCACCGACTGCGGAAAACTTAGCTGTATTTTTAAAACCCGACGGGAGTACGACCTGGCTTGTCGTTACCTGGATTTTGAGGGAGGACGCAGGGGTGGTCCGAAGACAGGAGGCGGCGCCAGAAATTTTCCCGGCGCAAAAACAAAACCCCTGTCTGCGTTGAGCAGACAGGGGTTTCGGAATTCAATCTTGACGATGACCTACTCTCACATGGGGAAACCCCACACTACCATCGGCGATGCATCGTTTCACTTCTGAGTTCGGGATGGGATCAGGTGGTTCCAATGCTCTATGGTCGTCAAGAAATTCGGTAGCAGATCCGTTATCAAAACGTGCCTGCGAAAACTTGGGACTTCTATAAAAACAAAATCCCCGTCTGCGCGAGCAGACAGGGATTTTGGAATTTAATCTTGACGATGACCTACTCTCACATGGGGAAACCCCACACTACCATCGGCGATGCATCGTTTCACTTCTGAGTTCGGGATGGGATCAGGTGGTTCCAATGCTCTATGGTCGTCAAGAAATTCGGTAGCCAGCGCGTTTACCTTGCGGTCAACGTTCCAGCGAATGGGTATGTAATAGATTTGTGTGTTGTGCAAACTTTCGGTTTGTATCGTCTTCACACACCGCAACTTGTCTGTTCTTGTCACCAAGAACGCAAATTGCTTGGGTGTTATATGG